>CAJTRU010000014.1 GCA_910579085.1 uncultured Lachnospiraceae bacterium
AAGCGTGCCCTGGAATGGAATAATTTAGTGGAACACCAGAAACCCTGCGTCCGCCCACCAATAAAAGATAACTGGAAATTATCATTTTTAAAGTTTTGAAAGCCACATTGACGTTATAATTATAAAATTGTATAATAAAAAAAGATAATGAACTTTTAGGGAACATTTAGGAGGGTAACCATTGAGTGCAGAGCTTAAATTAAATAGCGTCAACCAGATTATTAAAGGTACAGAGATATATACCAGAGGTACTGCAGTTACCTCTATGTGCCTGGTTGTCAAAGGAAGAATTCGTATAACTACAGAGGGAGTAAATGTTGTTGCAGGCTCAGGCAATTTCCTTGGGCTTTGTGACCTGGCATCAGGGGAATACAGGGTTACATATACTGCGGACAGTGATGCGGTAATATATGCATTTCCTGCAATGGGTTTTAACCAGGCAGTCAGGGCACTTATTAAAGTTAATAAGGATTATGCGGCTCTTATATATTCAACTTTGGGCAAATATATACGTGAACTGTCCAGAATATATGATGATATGGGAAGTACAGCAGCAAAGGTTTATGATTTTATAAAGTATGCAGATGGGAACTACAAAGATATTGCAGGCAAGGCGGGAATAAGCCTTAAAAAGACTGATATAACAGAAGGTTTAAGTCCTTATGAAAACAGGGAAACTTATAGTGTAGATGCTGACAAAGTTCTATATTATAAAGCATGTTGCAATGTACCGCCAGAAGTCCAGAAGGCTTTTGTAAATGTAAATCCAGTAATACCAGTTTACCACATTGTGGATGAAGTTGCTATTATTAATACTTTAATATCACAATGTGTTTCGGATGCGGCATATATCAGGGAACTTGCAGGCTTTCTTATTAAAAATGATGACAGCCTGTTTAAATCTGTGTTTGAACTTGCAAAGACAATGAAAAGCAAGGGAATTGTAATAAAAGAGGCAGTTTCACTTTTTGATGGCATTATTGATAATGTAAACCTGCTTGAAAATCTTTTATATGATAAGGCATGTATTGACCTTGAAGTTGACCATGAATATATGGAGGAAGCATATTTTACACTTATAAGCAGTAACAGCAAGAAAGCTGAGGAGGACAGTACAGAAGAAGCGGAAGAGGAAGTAGCAGATGTAAGTGTACTGAATGGTTCACTTGGGATTATTTTAGATTATTCTGGTGTGGATGAAGAAGTTGCAAACCAGTTCAGGGAATTTATGGAACAGTTTGTACAGCTTAAGGATAAAATGGCAACAGATGATACTGCAAGAAAGATAAGACAGGGACTTTTAAAGAATTATTACAATATATACAGGGGTGTATTTTTAAGGGATTATGAGTCAGAAGGAGAAACACCGCTTATTATTGATTTATTCCTGAAATATGGGTTTTTAAGTGAAAAGGTTGTTTCATACAGCATTATGGAAGAACTGCTTACATTGGATAAAAGTGAGCCAGAGGATGCGAAATGTTCAATCTATAATATGAAAGAATGGCTTACGGAGATTTATGAGGGAAGAAGAGAGCCATCCAAAAGTGAATTTGACATGGACTATACTGAGAACCTGCGTGATATGCGTAAGACCGGGCGTATTACAGTGGAGGAGGAACAGAAACTTGCAAAGGACAATGTAGCAAAGTTTGACTATGAAGTCCAGAATATGTTTAAGACAAACCACCGTTTAATATACGGCCAGGTTTCAGTCTTTGTACCATTTTTGTTTACTGAAGGCTGTCCAGGCTCAATTAAGAGGTGTTATCTTTCAGCAGAAAAGTTAAATGAGTCTGTAAATAAACTTCTTGAAATTGATTTCTCTGTATTTTACAGGGAAGGGCTTTGCAATGACCAGGTGTTAGGCAATAAAAAAGAATATATAATGGAAGAAGTGTTCCCAGATTTTATAGTATTCCCTACATTTGGAAGCAATGCAATAATGTGGCAGGAGCTTAGTGGCAGGATGAGGAACTCAAAAGGACGTTTCCTTATACCATCATTCCTTGATACTGATGTAGATTCTGTTATGATAAAACTGTTTGGCCGTTTCAGGTGGGAACTTTGCAGGACAATGCAGGGTGCTATGTGGAATAATATCCAGATAAAGTCACTTACAAGTGAATATAGTGATTTTGTACAGTTTTACCGTAAAAACAGGGAACTTTCAGATGAGAAAAAAGACAAGCTGAAATTACAGATACAGAAGTGCAGGAATAACACAAGGGAAGTATTTGTAATTGATTATGAGAACTGGATTAAGCTTGAGTCTAAAGGTGGTCTTTGCCTTAGCAAGCCAGTAAGGGAAATACTTGCAACATACTGCCCGTTTTCCAAGGATATACGTGAGAAAGCTTCAGAACAGCCTCTGTTCCGTGATGCTATGGCGCGTTTTGTACGTGAGCGTGGCAAGAAATTAAAGGAATATGACTTAAAGTTCAGGGTATGGCAGAAAGATAAGGTAGAAGTGCCACAACAGATAATAGATACCAGGGACTTCTATCTCCAGAGATAACAATTGTGATGGTGGCAGGATTTAACTCCAGCCGCCATCAAGTTTTATTACCTGGCCTGTAAGGTAGCTGCTGCTTTCTGCAAGCTGGCAGGCAAGCCCTGCTACTTCACAAGTTGTGCCAAGGCGGCAGGCAGGTATTTCTTCTTTTATTGCTTCTATTTCTTCTTCACTAAATGAACTGTTCATTTCTGTATCTATAATACCACATGCTATAGCATTAACCTGTATATTGCTTGGTGCAAGCTCTTTAGCAAGTGCTTTTGTAAATGCATTGACACCACCTTTTGTTGCTGAATATGCCACTTCTGCTGAAGCTCCGGTACATCCCCACACAGATGAGATATTTATGATTTTGCCAGATTTGCGTCTGAGCATCATAGGAATTACAAGTTTGCTACAGTTAAACACAGATGTCAGGTTTACTTGTATTATATAATTCCATTCTTCAGGTGCCATATCCTGCAATAAGCCAATATAAGATATACCAGCATTGTTTATAAGTACATCTGGCATACCTAATTTATCTTCTATAGATTTGAAGAAGCAGGAGGCATTATCATATATTCCTATGTTGCCAGTATGTTTTAAACATTTAATATTATATTTGCGGGTTTCTTCTTCCAGTTTGTCAAGAAGGCAGGAGTTTTTGTGGCAGTTTACTGCAATATTATATCCCATGCCTGCCAGTTTAAGGGCACAGGCATATCCTATGCCACGTGATGCGCCAGTAATTACAGCAGTTTTCATGTTAATCCCCATTTCTTATAGTTATAATGTTGCGGATTGCTACATTGCTGTGCAATTCCCGCAATCCTGCAAACACCGCCAATCCCGCATATTTGCAAGCAAATCTGCTTCTTGCTGGTGTTTGGCGGGCCAGGCCAGAGCAATTTGCATGTAAACATGCATTACTATATACTTTTGACCCTGGTATCATATTTATTAATCCAAGTATATCATATATTACATAATAATGGATATAATACTCCTTAAATTGTTAATGATTTCTTACAACTTTATTGCAGACTTTACATAACAGGCTTTCTTTGCTATAATAAAAATCATGTTTTTATTAGAACAACTGTATAAACTGGTATAGAAAGGTACAACTATGAAAAAAAATAATGTAGTAAAAGTATTTTTTATTAGTCTTTTGAAATCTATTTTATTTATAATAATATTATTGGTAACTGGATTTGCGAGTTATAAGATATCATATACAATTCTTTCAGACAATGGCGGGAATATAGGGACATCAAAAGGGGATATTGCTGATATTATAGAGGATGCACAGACAGACGAGATATCAAGAAACCTTATATATGTATGTAATGGTGACAGAATTACAAACCTTATACTAGAAATCTGCAATACCAAAACTAATAACATGGATTATGTTACTATCCCTGTAAGGACAGAATATACCATACCTACTACAATGTACCAGAAGTTATGTACTGTAAACCAGGAAATACCACAGATTATCCGTATTGGAAGGATTAAAACGTATTTTGCCAATAATGATGACGCCTTTGGGTATGGTGAACTTATTATTGAGAAAATGCTTGGGATTAAGATAAGTTATTATACTGTTCTTGACACAGAAACATATAAAAGCCATTATGCCAGGAAAAGGGTACGTGTAAGGTTTAAGCCAGAGGAAGGTACAGTAACGGCTACCCCTGGGCCAGACGGGATTGTGCCAGAAGTACAGTATGTCAGAGTACCACAGAGGATTTCGGTTGCAAGCAGTACGTATATTAAACAGTTAAAAGATATTAATGGTGACCAGGAAAAGATAGCAGAGTATATTAAGGAACAGTACGAGAGGGTTGAGTCAAACCTTACTGTTTATAATAAAATTGGCTATATAGAATGTTATGAGAAAATGAATGTTGATTATTTCCATTACTGGGGCATCCCTGGTATATATAATGGAAAAATATTTTCAGTGGATACAAAAGCAGCAAAGTCATTTTTAAACAAACTGGCAGATAATACAACAAGTTATACAAAGCCACAGGAAAGTTCTTCTGTTTCTGCTGTTTCAAAGAATAAGAACAAGAATAAAAACAGCAAGGGGAAGAGCTCTAAAGGGTTAAATATAATAGTGCTGAATGGAAGCAGGATAAACGGGCTTGCATCAGCAACACAGACGAAATTAAATGCTGATGGTTTTTCTGTAAACCAGATAGGTGATTATACAGATGAAACTCTTACACATACAAGGATTATTGTAAAAGAAAGTGGTATTGGCAATGACCTTGCAGGCTATTTTACAGACCCTGAAATAGTAACAGGGGATGTACAGGAAGGGTTTGACATTGAGATTATTCTTGGGACGGCAGATGCCAATTAGGAAAGGCATGGTTATTTTATGCAGGCTTCAGTAAAAATTATGGATATTGATGTTGATATGCTTACTAATGACATCTTTACTGGGATAATAAATGAACACCTGTCAGATGGCCATTTGTATGTTATATTTTTTGCATCTGCGGAATTGCTGGACAGGGCATCTAAAGATGAGGATTACCGTGAAATTATAGAACAGGCTGACTTGCTTCTTCCAGGAGAAGAGGCGCTTCTTGCAACGCATCACGTAGACGTGCTTGAAGCAGGTGGGATGGTAACAAGCTTTAAAAGTTTTGGACTAGTGCTGGAAAACCTGCAGAGGCAGGACAGGAATATATATATTATGGCAAAAAGTGAGGAAGAGGCTTTTAATTTAAGAGACTACTGTAAAAGAGTACAGCCTGGATTAAAGGTTGTGGATTTCTGCGTTTATGGCGGAGGGCTTGATGATGAAGCGGTTATTAATGATATTAATAGCTGCCTTCCTGACATGCTTGTGGTGGATTTGCCTCCAGGTATACAGGAAAGATGGATTATTGGCCATGCATCACAGCTTAATGCCAAAATATGTATAGCAACCGGAGGGGTTTCAGGGCTTGTGCTTGCAGGTGAAAAGGTTGTGCCTGTCTGGGCAAAAAAGCTTCACCTTACATGGCTTTATGAAAAGATTGTCAGGCAGCAGTCAGTTAAAAAAAGCTTCAGGGCACGTATATTCCGGAAGAAAATTGTACAATATAATAACCAGAGTGAAGAACCGGGAAATAATAATGATAATGGGGATTAAAGCTCCATTATCATTTTTGGTTTTATGTGGAAATATACCATAAAAGCCAGGCGGATATATGCAATCCGCTCCGCTCCGTTACTTGCTCATAACCTGGTTAAACCAGCCCTTTAAATGGCTTGCTTAATTAGGTTAAAATATTACAGGTTATACCTGTTTTGCTTGAATGGGGTAAGATATGGAAAGGTATAAAATCTTATTAAAAGAACTTCTTTGTCTCGCTATTGGGACAACTTTAATGGCAGCAGCAGTAAACTGGATATATGAACCGCTTGATATGGTTACAGGCGGGCTGTCAGGGCTGTCAATAGTAATCAAATCGCTGTCTTACAGGCTGTCAGGCATTGCATTCCCAGTATGGATTAGCAATTTTGTATTAAATATACCTATATTTATATGGGGGATTTTTATAAAAGGCAAGGAGTTTATTGCCAAGACATTATTTGCCAACACAGTTTTTTCAATGGCTATGTATATAATGCCAGTTGTAGACACTGGAAAGCATGATTACCTGCTTGCATCGGTTGTAGGAGGTGTACTTACAGGGCTTGGGCTGGGACTTGTATTTGCCACTGGTTATTCTACAGGGGGGACAGACCTTTTAAGTACCATAATATGCAGGTATTT
The DNA here is from genome assembly GCA_910579085.1 of uncultured Lachnospiraceae bacterium. Taxonomy (GTDB): domain Bacteria; phylum Bacillota; class Clostridia; order Lachnospirales; family Lachnospiraceae; genus Butyribacter. The sequence goes on from CAJTRU010000014.1 coordinate 6,285, forward strand.
TCCATATTATTCTGTATCAACAGTATTATTTGTAGTAGATTCACTGGTTATAATTACTGGTGCTGTTGTATTTGGTTTATATATATCATTTTATGCAGTAATAGCGGTATTTGTAGCATCAAGTGTAATGGATTATATACTTTCGGGAGGAAAGGCATGTAAGCAGGTGCTTGTGATTTCACCTCAATATGAAGAGATAAGCAGAAGGGTTTTTGCAGAAATGCACAGAGGTGCAACATTAATTGAGGCTAAAGGAATGTATTCAAATAATAGCCGCCCTATGCTGCTTTGTGTTGTGGCAAAAAAAGAAATTGCAAAGCTGACAGGGCTTGTTAAGAATGTAGATAAGAATGCATTTGTAATAATTTCTGAGATAAGGGAAGTATTTGGTGAGGGTTTTGGACAAAACAGACAGTAAAAACGTAAAATTTTTGTAAAATTTGATGTATTTAGAGGTTAAAATTTAAAATTTATACGCATTGCACAAAAACTAAAAAATTTCTTTGGATATTTGGTCTATGGTAAAAAAGGGCTTGTTAGTGTATTATAGTTAATAGATTAAGAAAGCGTATATTTGATACGGCACAATTATATTTGACAAATTAGGAGGAAATTCATAATGGCAAGTTTATCTTTAAAGAACATTAATAAAACATATCCAAATGGTTTTGTTGCGGTTAAAAATTTTAACCTTGAAATTGCAGATAAGGAGTTTATTATCTTTGTAGGCCCTTCAGGTTGTGGTAAGTCTACAACACTCCGTATGGTTGCAGGCCTTGAAGAAATTTCAGCAGGTGAGTTATGGATTGGCAATACACTTGTTAATGATGTAGAGCCAAAGGACAGGGATATCGCGATGGTATTCCAGAACTACGCATTATATCCTCATATGTCAGTTTATGATAATATGGCATTCGGGCTTAAGTTAAGAAAAACTCCAAAGGAGAAAATCGACAAGTTAGTACATGAAGCAGCTAAAATTCTTGATATCGAACATCTTTTAGACCGCAAGCCAAAGGCTTTATCAGGTGGACAGAGACAGCGTGTTGCTATGGGACGTGCAATTGTGCGTAATCCTAAAGTATTCCTTATGGATGAGCCTTTATCCAACCTTGATGCAAAGCTCCGTGTGCAGATGCGTATAGAGATTTCTAAAATCCACCAGAGACTTGAAGCTACAATTATATATGTAACACATGACCAGACAGAGGCGCTTACACTTGGTACACGTATCGTTGTTATGAAGGATGGTATTATGCAGCAGGTTGCTTCACCTATCGACCTTTATACAAAGCCATGTAATGTATTCGTTGCTGGATTTATTGGTTCACCTCAGATGAACTTTGTAAACTGCAAAGCTGTTAAAGATGGTTCAGATGTTAAGCTTGAATTTGGTTCATACTCTGTTAAAATTCCAGAAGGAAAGGCAGAGAAAGTAATAGAAGGCGGATATATCGGCAAGGATGTTATTATGGGTATACGTCCAGAAGATATTAAAGATGAAGAAATTTACATTAATTCTGGAACAGACAACGTGCTTGATGCTACAGTTAAAGTTTATGAAATGCTTGGTGCTGAAGTATTCCTGTACTTTACAGTAGAAGGATTTGATATTACAGTCCGTGTTAATCCACGTACTACAGCACGTCCTGGCGATACAATTAAGATTGCACTTGATGTAAGCAAAATCCATGTATTTGACAAGGAAACAGAAAAGGTTATTACTAACTAATAAAAATAGATTATAAAACATACACCTGGCAGGAATTGTACATAAAAGTACAGTTCCTGCTTTTTTGTATAAAATAATGTTACTTATAACCCGTTGTCTTAAAAACATATTATGATATCCTTATTAAAAAGGGGGATAATGTCAGATGCTGGCAAGAGAACTTGGAATGAGAATTAAAGGACTAAGAGAAAATACTGGGCTGAGCCAGGAAAAGTTTGCTTTGAAAATCAATATGGACCGTACATATTTTGCTACTGTTGAGTCTGGAAAGAGAAATATATCACTTAATAATATTGAAAAAATAGCAAATGGTTTAGGTATAAGTATTTCAAAATTATTTGAGGGAATAGGGGATTTACCAGATGAAAAGTATTGAACAGGAAATTGTAGAAATAGTGTATCATGAATTTTCGAGGCTTCTTGAAAATATAGAAGGGGATTTTAGGACAAATTTTATAAAAAAACGGTATAATTTTTTATTGAGCCAGCTAGATAAGAATATTACGGCAAATATGGTTTTTGTGAGCAGTTTTGAATCTAAGAGTGGTTTTGCCATTGAGGCATGTGCAAAGAGGATTGCAAGTATTAAGTTTGGCAGTTCTAATGTACCATCAATTGTTAATCCAAGAAATATAAAACATGATATAGACCCTGGAAAAGTCAATGGGCAAATAATTGTTACAGATATAGATACAGATAGTGGTGACCTGAGAGGTATAATAACATCATTCAGGGCAAACAGGGTTGCTTCTGGCAAAGGAAAACTTAGAAATGAAAGTGGTGTTACACAGGAAAGCATAAAACAGCTTTTAAAAATGGCACAGGATTACAGGGTTCCAGGGCAGTACCATACTAAGCCAGTTGACCTGGCATTTTTTGATGGAAATGACTGGGTTGTGCTTGAGTTAAAAGCGGGTGGTGATTTGGATAGTTCAAATGCACCATCAAATGTAGAAAAGCTCCTTACGATTTATGCAGGAATGAATGTTCCTAATTCTAAGGCTTATTTTGCAACATTATATAATAAGAATGGTGAAGGTAATACCTGGACTGGCGCTGTTAAGAAACATATGGCATTTCCTGAAATGTTCCTGATTGGAAGAGAGTTCTGGAATACAATACTGCCAGATGGTATTACATATGAACGTTTTACAGAATTATATAAAATAGCACTTGAGGAACTGGATTTGAATTCAAGAATAAACCAGATGATTATAAGAACTACAGAATAAGCAAACTGGGAACTATAGTTCTGTATAATATAGAAAGGAGTTTATGGTATCTGGATGGGACAAATGTTACAGGATTTGTGTATAAATATGTATAATGGTGATTGTCTGGACTATATAAAATTAATGCCTGGAAGCTGCGTAGATTTAATCCTTACAGACCCTCCGTATAATATTGCAAAGTATTCAACAGGAAATATACCACTTCCAAATAGAAGTGCTGTAAATAATGACCTGGGAGAGTGGGATTTGAATGAGATAAATCCTTTTGATTTTGTGGAGGAGTTTAAAAGGATATTAAAACCAGATGGCAATATTTTTATCTTTACAAGTTATAACCTTATTGGAAAATGGCATGAGGCATTTGATTCAGAGTATGATACTTTCCAGTATTTTATATGGCATAAAACAAACCCAATGCCTAAAGTATATAAAAATGGGTTTCTTAATAGTTGTGAAATGATAATATGTTTATGGAACAAGGGCCATAAATGGAATTTTTCTACACAGAATGAAATGCATAATTATTTTGAATGTCCAATATGTATGGGTAATGAAAGGCTGAAAGAACCAAAACACCCATCACAGAAGCCGTTAAAATTATTAAGGCATCTTATGGAAATAGCTAGTAATGAAGGAGATGTTGTATTTGACCCGTTTATGGGGGTTGGTTCAACTGGTGTAGCAGCTAAGGAATTAGGCAGAAAATTTATAGGATGTGAGATTGACTCTGAATTTTTTAAAGCAGCAGGTAAAAGAATAGAAATAACAGATATACCTGGATAATTTTAACCAGGTATATTTGTTATTATAAGGTGTTCCGTGTTACGCTCGTTCCGGCTGCGGACATTATAAGTATAATTTTTGTCAAAAGACAAAATTCTAAAATTGTTTTCATAAAGATTATATATAAAATCAGTATTTTTAATAATCAGTATAAATTTAGCTTTGACCCGTTTTAATACATTAGCTAACCTGTATTGGTCATCCTTAGTAAATGCACGTCCTTCATAATCTGAAAATTCAGTATCATATGGAGGGTCTAAAAATATAAAATCTTTCTCTGTTAGTCCAAGGCTGTCCAGAAATGGTTCAAAATCTTGTGTATGTATGGAAGTTCCCTTAAACAGATTATCAATATTATTATTAAATAAGTTGTCAATTTTAGCACTAAAGTTTTTATTATTGTATGTTATACCTCCATAGGGTATATTAAATTCTCCTTTTGAATTATATCTGAACATAGAACCATAGCAATATTCTCTTATAAAATAAAAATTAGCAATTTTATAGGGAGTGTCCATAATTATAGTTTTGGAGGCTAATTTGTTATATACATCCCTGAAATACATATAATATCCGCTTGCAAAGCCTGTCTTCAGGTTTTCTTTCAGGTCTTCCTCGGAAAATGGTTTTTTCTCCTGGTTCTTTTTAGTTCTTGTGAATTTATCATTAACCATTTTATTAATAAAATAAGTATACCGTTTTTTATCATAAATAAGTGAATGGTCTAAGACTGAACCAGATATTATTGTATTAACTAAATTAGCTATATCTCTATTGTTTTTATAACATAAGTAAATTTCATTATAGTTTTTTTCTGTGCTGTTTAGAAGTGACTGGAAAGTTATATCATACGCCATAATATATTTTTTGAAGTCTTCATCTTGTTCTTTTACTAGTTTATAAAATGTCATTAGCATAGATGAAATATCATTAATATATGCATTAGATGGTTCTAGTGAAAAATAGACTGCGCCACCTCCAAAGAAAGGTTCAATATATCTGTCAAAATCAGGGATTAAATTTCTGATTTTTTCTATTTCCCTTGATTTACCACCAGGCCACTTAATGATTGTTTTCATTTTTACTTAACCAACTTTCTATAACTATTTTAACAGAAGTATTATAATATAAATGTTACTTAAAAGCAACAAGCATTTTGACGTATGTCTGTCTGGATTAATAAATTTAATTATTTATGCAAAACAGGACACATAGATTTTACTATATGCCCTTGCGCTGGTTTGTTACTCTGCCATGGTTCTTTGTTACTCTGTCATGGTTCTAAACGCATAGAAAATTTAGTTTCTATATGTTTTTTGTAATATATTTAATGTAGGATATTTTCTAATATCTTCTCCCATGCCTTTAAAAACATAATTATATGGAACTTTTGATTTATCCATTGTAAATATTTCACATTCTTCCATTTCAATAAACCCAAGCAGCATATTTTTAATTTGCTGGACAAGGTCTTCACTACATTCATTGTAATTAAGTTCGCAATATGCATAATTCTCATATTTTTTGTACTGTTCCAATGCATTGGCACTTTTAAGGCAAAGCCAGCAATTATCATCTAAACAAGTATGGTAATTTTTAGGTAATGAATAAACAGATAATGAATTAACTGGTTCTCCATTTGCTATAACTGCCCGGGTTTTTCCTTCACTGCGTTTAAGTGTTCTTAAATTTGATGAAAAAGAAGTGCCTGTAATGCCTGTATGGGTTGGTGTATGTCCAATTGTATATATTAACTCTTTGGCTTTGTCTAACCATTCTTCCCAAAAACCATTTCTGTAGATGAATATTCCATAAGTTACAATTCCTAATTTTTTAATATCCATTTAATTCCACACTTTCTGTTTTGCATTTCTAATATAATAGCATAACCATAATTATTTTTAAAGCTTGTTATAGCCACTGGATAGTGTAACTTTACTTGGGTATATGACAGGGTATATGTGTTTTAGCATTTTTTGATACATTAATATATACAATTTATGGCATAATATTAAATAATCATTTACAACAGACAAAATATTATTTTTTGTTTTAACACAATCCAGCAATGGATGCATTAAAAAATACTTTTGCAGATATCTGGCTGCTTATGCCTGCACGTAATGCTTCTATATATTTCCCATTTGTTTTTCTGTGTTTTTTCTCCCATGTAACCATTTCTGTTGCACTGAAACACTTTTCTTCTTCTGTTTTTTCTATGTGTTTTTCCTCTTTCTGGTATTTTACAATCTCCAGCAGGCTGCCACCATTTTTCCAGTAAATTCTTAACTGTGCCATTTTATCCAGTCCTTCCATGCACCACCCTTCTGGTCTGGAACTTAAGCGTGAAGAAAGTACATGGCTTATGTGGCTTTCTGTGCTGCTTCCGGTTATTCCCTCTTCATTTTTTATACGTCTTCTTATCCCCTGCCAGGGTGCTATCCTTCTTATATATTTCTGTATATGGAAACCATCCAGTTTTCAACAGGGCCTTCCATACTTTTTGGTGGTATTTCCATCCCATGTACATGCCGCATCACAGTTTCCCTGGACACACATTCCCCAGGGCAGGCTTCATTTATCTGTATTGAACCTTGGTATGGAAGGTGTGACAGAGCAGGGTTTGAAGGAAGCCTTGAAGAAAGGGAGTATGGCAATAAGCTTGAAACAGGGGAAGTGTTTGAAAGAAGCTATACAATAGAAGTGGAAATATAATTGCAGAACTAATTCACTAGAATTTATATATTTTGTATAGAAATGGACCTGAATTGAATAAATCAAGTGGGATTTTAGAAATAAAATATACTGCAATAAGTATATTGGTTCTTGCTATTCCAGACAGAGCAATACAGATACACAAAACATCCCGTTTTTTTGTGTAACCTGGAATACGCCGTTATAGCGCATTGTAATTTGCCTGGCTGATTCGGTTCCAAGCCCTGGCCCGCTGTGTTTGGTAGAAATATAAACCCCGTTTTTGTCCTGTTGTATTTTTCCATTAAATGTGTTGTCAATAGTAAGGAAGAGTGAATTGTTCTTAATCTGTCCCCTTACAATAATATGTCTGTTATTTTCTGGTTGTAAATTACAGGCTTCAATAGCATTTTCAAGAAGGTTACCAAGCAGTACAGAGATGTCAATTCCAGCAATATGCAGTTCTGCTGGGATATCAGTATATACAGAGAATATAATATTATTATTTTTGGCCTGCTGCGCAAAATAAAGCAGCAGGAGATTTATTTCATAATTTTTACAATAAACAATAGGGCTGTTATCAGGAAATGTCTGCTGGTAATTATATAAATAATCTTCAAGTTCTTTGATTTTCCCATCATGCAAGTAAGCTGTCATAGTGGTAATATGGTGGCGCATATCATGTTTTGTGCGTTGAACTTCAGAAATTTTACTGGTAAGGTTTTCATATTGTAGTTTTTGTAGTGCAAGCTGGTGGTTCTGGTTTTCAAGAAAAGAGGTTTTGTCATATTCCTTAATAAGACATATTATTATATGGTAGACAATAAAAGAACCAATATTAATAATTAGTAGAAAAAGTGCGTGTACAGGCTGTAAGGCAGTTTCTAAGGCAGTTTGTCCGCTGCAGTAAAGCTCATATGTTCCTATAAAATAGAATGTTGCTGGAATTGCCCATAGATAAAACCATATTGAAGAAGATGGGTTTCCTTTAACAGCATTTGTAAAAATATTCCGTATATAAAAGTATAATGGGACAAGTAAAAACAGTTGTGTTATAAATATTGCAACAGAAAAAGACCATCTGTATGTTTGTACAGCCAGTTGTGGTGTTACTATGCCTTCAAGACATTTTGAAACAACAATAATAAGGTTTGAAATATTTGACAGCATAAAAAGGGTAAATAGTATCTTTCCAAAGTGTGACTTAATAGCTATAAAATAAAATAGACAATAAGTAATTGTACTAAAAATATTAAGAATCCCTTTTTGTGAGGCTGGAAGTACAGAAGCAATAAAAGCGCTTGCAGCCTGGAAAACCATAAGAGTTGATGCCAAAAGTGCTGTTATGGGTTTTGAAAAACGTAGGCTGTCATAAAATGGGCAGAGAGCCAGAAATATATATGGAAGAAGGCTTAATATAGTATATATAATAGTTTCAATAATATGATAAGAAGAAAAAAACATAAATAAACCTCCTTACGCATTAAAGGTATTTTAAAATAAATTATCTGTAATGGGTTTTATTATATAATTATAGATATAGAAAAAAAGAAATACAAGCAAATATGTTTGCCATTTAAGTTAAAAATTTGCCGTTTGGGTTTATATACTGGCATTATTGCCAGACTGCGGATATATAATAACATATATGTGGATAGTAAACCATTTGGGAGTATCCAATTATGGAAAAGAATACTTACTATTTTGGAAGCATCTGATATAACAGGTGCTTCTTTTTATGTTTAATATATAATAGTTATGGCAGAAATCCAAGTATGGTTTTTTATAAATAAATCTCCTTACGCATCTGTTCAAAGCAAAATTTAATATAAGAATTTTGTACATCTTTTGATTTTCTTCGGCTTATAGGTATATGGCTTCCGTCACTCATAAGGAAAATATCCTTATCATGGTTTTTTACTTCATAAAAGTTTGCAATTATGCCTTTGGAGCAACAACAAAAATATGGATGGCAACATAGTAGTTCTTCCAGTCTGCCATGTGTAATCCTTGTCTTTGTATCCTTGCCTTTTTTATTGTGTATTGTTACAATATGGTTAAAATATTCAGTAAAAATAATATTTCTAAGAAGTATTTCTTGTCCATCTGGCAGGATTAAAGAATGTGGGTTGTTATTTTTATCAAAATTTAAGCGGGAAATCATATCTGTTATATTTTTTTCTGAAAATGGTTTAAGTATATAATACTGCGCATCAACTTCATAACTTTCACTAGCAAATTCATTGCTTGTGGTGCAGAATACAAGCTGGGTGTTAATGTCTGTTTCACGGATTTTACGGGCAATTTCAATTCCAGTAATATTATCCAGGTATATGTCAAGTACAATTACACCATATTCTCCTGCTTTCCAGGAGAATAAGAAATCTTTGCTATTACAAAAGGTATCAACAGTGCATGATATCCCACAAGTTACCTGCCATTGTTTTTTTATTATTTCTGAAAGGCGTGCCAGTTCTGCAGGTTCATCATCTATTAATGCAATTTTCATTGTAAGTCCTCCTAGCCACATGTTTTTTTGATTTAGGATTATGCTCTATATATTATAAATTTAGAAAAAGCAGATTACAAGTATAATTTATATGCCGTTTGAGTTAAAAATTATCCACTTAGGTTAAATATATTGTCACTGGTTATTTTTTGGAATATCCTTATATCACCATTTCTGGAATATTTGTAAACTATATGTAATGTGTTTATAAGTAAATCCAGAATTATGAAAACAATAAAGAAAATGTAGGATTTTAACCTTATTTTTAAGCCGTATAGGCGGCAGAAAGGATTATTATGGCAAAGAAAGTTTTAAGTTTTATTATTGCATTGTCTATGGTATTGTGTACACTGCCAGCTTATGTAAAAGCTGAGGCAGCAGGAGTGCCAACACTTATACTTACAGAAACTCTTGTACTAGCAGAAGAAGCTGCAGGTGATGAAAGTGGAGGATGGCAGTGGATACCAGAAGAAGCAGGAGGAGGCACTCTTATACTGGAGAATTGCTATATACAGTCAGAAACATATGACGATGTTTTTTATTTTAATAATTTAACAACAGAAAATTGTACAATAAATATTGTATTGCGTGGACACAATATATTAGAAGTGACACAAAAGAAATCTGGACCTGTATTTAATTCAAATATGTTTAAAGAAAATGGAGTGAATGATACGAAAACTATATCTGATTATATAATCAGTGAAGACGGAGAAGGAAGCCTGGATATAGTATATAGTTTGCCGTCTGATTTATTGTATGCCTTTCCTGGAAGGTCTGTTACTATTAAATCTGGGGACATTAGTACAAATTCAGCATTTTGTATAATTATGAAAGATTTTTCTGTGCTAGGAGGAAGCCTTAAGATAAATGTGCCAGAGGAAGTTGCTGATGTGGATGGCATTTATACAATAAACGGGCCTGTTAATATTAACGGAGGTACAGTTGATATTGATGTTTCAAGGTCTGGTATTGTTGTTACAGGTATTCCAGCCCAGAATGACGGAAACCAGACAGTTAATATTTCTGGTGGTGATATAAATATTAAATCAGGATTCTCATGTATACATATTCAATCGAATGATTTATCCAGTGAAGATACACAGACTCTTAATATCACTGGAGGCAATGTAACTTGCAGTGGGGAGCTGACAGGACTTTATGCCAAAAATATCAATATTATTAAGGAAGAGGGTGGCAGCAGTCCTGTTGTAAATGTATCAAAAGGAGAAAATTCCCAGTATCCGTCAATTATGCCAGGTACTGGAAAGATTACAGTTTCAGGAAGTATTGTTATAGCAGATGGAATAGGATATAAAAGTCCGGATTCATTATTAGAATCCAGTATAATTTTTAATGGCAGTAATGGAAATGTATATGGTGATATAGAGATTACAGATAACTTTACTGTGCCAGATGATGCAACCCTTACTGTACAAGACGGTGCATCTGTTTCAGTACCAGAAGATATAGTGTTTACTGTGCCAGACAGTGCATCTTTGCAAGTATCAGGCCAAGGGCAGGTAATAAATAATGGAACTGTTGTTTTGCCAGAGAATAATGATTTAATAAAATTTACAGGCACAGGTCTTGTTAAGAAAGGTGACAGTTTTTACACAAGTAATAATGAATGGATTTATCCAGTTACAGTAAAGCAGAAAGAAAATGAGTATATAGAATATTATAAGGAAGGAGAAATAGTAACCCTTGTGCCAGAAGCTGGTACAGAGGAGTTAAAGTTTAAAGAGTGGAAAACTACTCCTGCTACATTAGTTATAACAGACAACCAGTTTGAAATGCCGGCGGAAGCAGTGACTGCAGAGGCTGTTTTTGAACAAATGTATAAAGTTACAATAAAGCAGCCAGGTGGTACAGTTACAGAATACCATACAGAAGGTGGCAGTGTAACACTTGTACCAGAAAAAGTAGAAGGCAAACAGTTTAAGGAGTGGAAGGTTATTCCTGATACATTGGTTATAACAGATAACCAGTTTATTATGCCAGCAAGTGAGGTTATAGCTGAACCAGTTTATGAAAAAATACCTGATGTAACAGTCCCTCCAGTTCCAGAAGAAACACCAGCACCTCCATCAGTGGGAACGCCATCACCAAGTCCTGCTAGTACACAGAAACCAGGAAGCATTAACCCGTTTCCATATATTCCTGTAAAGAAGATTATTACAACTGTCCTGGTGGCAAGCCCAGCTTATGGAGGTAAAGTTTCTGGAAGAACAGAAGCAACAGAAGGTGAAAATATTACAGTTAAAGCTGTGGCAAATGATGGGTATATATTTACAGAGTGGCAGGAAGACGGCAAGAGAGCCAGCACAGATGCAGAGTATACATTTAAAGCAGAGAAAAACAGGACACTTACTGCAGTATTTAAAAAGAGTATGCCAGTAAACAAAGTACAAGATACAATAAATGTTGCCAATAATATAAAAACAGTATCTCTTGTACCACTTCCAGATGGATGGGAATGGAACAGCCAGGACAGTACAAAAGCTATTAATGCAGGTGGTTCTGTTACTGCCACGGCAGTTTATACTGCGGAAGATGCAAAGGATTATATTAATACAGAATTAAAAGTAACAATTATAAGGGATATGTGCGAAGAGAACCAGACAGTATTATATACCAGTGAAGGTGAATATGCACCAGATTGTACAAAAGATGGTATTGGACATACAGAGTGCAGGATTTGTGGTGATATTGTAATGGATGGCATTAAAGTACCAGCAACTGGACATACAGAAGGTACACCTGTAATTGTAAAGGCAACAGTAAAGAAGGATGGAAGTATTACCAGCAAATGTATAAAGTGTGCTAAAGTTTTAAACAGCACAATTATTAATAAGGTAAATACAATAAAACTATCCAAAAACCATGGGATTTATAATAATAAGACACAGCATCCTTCTATATTGGTGAAAGACAGTAAAGGAAATATTCTGGAACAAGGAACTGATTATAAGGTTTCCTGGGCAAAAGGAATGAAAAAGGCAGGAATTTATAATGTTAAAATAATTTTTACAGGCAGGTATAATGGAATAACAGAACAAACCTATAAAATATGTCCTAAAGGTACAAATATTTCTAATGTGAAAATAAGTAAAAAATGGGTTGTACTGGAATGGAAGAAACAAGGAAAACAGACATCAGGCTACCAGATACAGTATTCATTAAACAAGAAGTTTACAAAGAAAACTGTTAAAAAAATAATTGTAAAAAATAACAAGACTGTTTCCATATCTGTTAAGAGCGGGAAAACAGATAAGAAATATTATATAAGAATACGTACTTATAAAAACATTAAAACAGGTGGAAAAACTGTAAAAGTATTTTCTGGATGGTCAAAGATTAAGACTGTTAAAACAAAGTAATAAACAGGATAGTTTTAAGCCAGATACCCATAGCAAGCAAGGGCTGCAGGTGTCTGGCTGTACAGTAAACCTGGATTGTTAAAGATAATATGCCCATTCAATTCCAGGATAAAGCTTACCTGTGTAAATGAAATATCTAACAGCCTTTACACCTGCATCCATATCCGTGATAGCTTGGAATTTAGGAATGGGGGATTGGCCATCATAGTCAATGGGGGTATATACATTTTCATCACCCAAATCCATTTCTTTAAGTTGCCCCACTGTATCAGAAAACATAGGATTGTAGGAAAAATAAGTTTTTGTATCTTCGTAACCATAACAAAGGGACAGCCATTTACCATCAGATACTACTTCCATGCAGCCATAATATTCTTCTCCATCAGAATCTAAGCACAAACTAACCTCGATGCCTTTTGGTACATCATTTAATATTTTAGAAATTAAATCTGGTGTAATCTTATCTTTACCATATTGCCTATATTGCCCGTTATATGAAACACATTCAATATAATTTACAGCGGTCACATTATGATTAACTGGTAAAATATCAGATGACCGGGGGATGATTTTAAGTTCCATTAATATTCTCACTCCGTTTTCTAAAATTTGGATTTGTTACTTTTATTATAAGAAATAATTGTTGCAATATCAATCTGTTTTTATAGAAATTGCCAGAGCCAATAATGGATACCTGGACATATGGAACCTATGTTATACTACCAGCTTGACAAATATAAGATAACTGGAAATTATCTTATTGTTTTGTGTATTGGTGGAAAACTTATGAAACGGACGTGAGCTGTTTTTAAAATATCCTTGAAATAATCTTCTAATAGAAGTATAATAAAATTAATTATAATCTTAAAACAGAAACGGGGGTTATGCTATGATTATACAAAGAATTTCAAGCAACAAGGCTGCTAGTGGCCTGTATGTTTTTAATAATAATAATTACAGCCAGGTAAATGGTGTTCCTGTTAATCCTGTAAGACCTGTAAGGAAGCTTCCAGGTCTTGAAAGAGAGGAAGAACAAAGAAATACTGCGGTTATATACCAGAAGGACAATGGAACAGCACCAGTACAGGCACAGGGAACAAAACAGGTTGATGCAATTAAAAATGAATATATGTCTTCTGGCAAGGCAGAATATGACACCAGCAATATATATGAACGTGAAAGAATGGCAACAGAGGGGACGGTTCTTCTTGGCATGAACTTTGATGCATTTGCATAAAGTTTATGCTTATGAAAAACAAGCATAAGACAGGAGGAATTTAATGCACTGGTGGAAAAGGCTTATATTTTCTATTATCAGCCTCTTGTGGGGATATCTTTCCCTTGACTATCTTTATTATGCATTTTCCAGGCTGGTCAACGCAAAAGGAAAAGCAGAGTATTATACACCAGAAAATGACGGTCTGTTCCAGCTTTTAGGTTTTGGGATGTTTCTCTTATGGTTTTTTATTACTGCTGGATATTTTTTTATTATTAAAAAAGCATCTGCACAGATTGATTTAATAGAGGAAGATTATAAAACCGGCAAACAGAAATTTAAAAAAAAATGGACTGATATTGTCCTTCAGGCAGCATTTATAATAACAGGAATTATATTAAGATGGGGATATGTGGTCTATATATATCTTCCAAAGGCATAAACGTACCCTGCTGTATACAAACCATATTATATACAGCAGGGTATTTTAAATTCTATATTATACTTTTTTATATCTCTTTATATAATATTTTCTATATATAAACCACGCATTTTTGCGAGGTCATATGTACTACTTCCTACAGCTACAAGAGGTCTTGAAAGGAAATTTTTATTAAGAAGTATAACTCTTCCATGCTCACCATTTGACAGCATTACTTCATTATTAACATAAGACTCAGCAGTATTATTAATAAACTTATGAAGCACTTCTGGCTCATAACTGTCTTTTTCACGCTCCATCTGTTCAAGTACATCAAATGGACATATGCCTTTTCTGTATGACCTGTTGGATGTCATTGCATCATACACGTCAGCAATAGCTACTATAGAAGCAAAAAAGTCAGTTTCAGCACCTGTAAGCTTGTCAGGATATCCACTGCCATTATACCTTTCATGGTGTTGTAAAGCAGCATTTGCAATTCTGCTGTCAAGGTTTTTAGTCCTTAAAATATCAAAACCATATCCAGGATGTTTCTTTATCATTGCAAATTCTTCATTTGTAAGCCTGCCAGGTTTTTTTATAATTCCGGGTGGGATTTTCAGCTTGCCTATATCATGAAGAAGCCCTGCTGTAACAAGTACCATTAAATCATCATCAGAAAGCTTAAGCCATCTTCCTATTATATCGCAGATAAGTGCTACATTCATAGAATGTGCATATGTAATATCATCATAATTCCTTATACATAACATCATATCCAGAAGGTGCAGGGGATTACGTGCCCTGTTAAATATCTGGTCAACATGTCCTAACATGTTTTCAATAATGCCATCACCATTTTTGGCAACAAGGTCATTAAGTTCATCCTTAAAATCATTAACACATGTATTAAATTCACTTTCAAATACTTTGAATTCTTCTGAAACTTGTATCTTCTCAAAATATGTCAGGTCTTTAACATACTCCTCTGGAACTTGCGGCCCAGTGTTTTCATATTCCACTGGTATAAAGATTTTAACAGATTTTACAGAATAATATTTTAATTTATCAATTATATCAGGAGTTAAAGTGGTATTAGATGATATAATAAGATGGTTTGAAAAATTGTAAACTGCTTCGGCTGTAACCATGCCTATTTCCAGGTTAGCCGTTAATATTTTCTTCTTATTCATAAAGAACCCCCATTTGCGCTTTAGTGCTGGTAAAAGCAAAAGCAATCTGGTTTTACAACTAAGTTCATAATAACATTTTTTACAGAAAATAACAAGATTGTGTTTTTGTATTTTGAAACGGACGGTTTTGCGTGCCAGTGCCAGAATATTCCGTAAAGGGGCACATTTTAGCTATGGTGCAATGTCATTTGGTTAAGAAAAGATTTTTAGAAATTATATGTATTGGATGCGCTGGCAAATCCAAAGTGCCTTCCATGAACAGCACGCTTCCGCTTGGACGGCGCACGCAATGGATGCATAAAGCCCTAAAAGACAGGGCTTAAGCACCAGCGGCTTCGTACATCTGTTCATTGGAAGCACATTTGGAATTTACCAGCAATCTACACTTTGGTAATTTATAAAAATATTTTCCTCCTAAATCTTAAGTAAATAACATTGCACTGCATGGGTTAAAGTGCCCCTTTTTACGGAATAATTACTGGCATCTGGCACGCAAAACCTGTCATCATAAATCTACAATTAAAATATAAAATAACCAAAAACTATGGTGGGAGAAATTATTCTGCTGGTAATTTACACAGAGTAGTAAGAGATTTAGTTATTGTGGCGATTATACAGAGTAGTAAAGTAATTAAGAATTATGGTGTGAGGATTACTATTCTGGTACTTATACAAAATAATAAAGTAGCTGTAACCTTCCGTATGTCTGAATAACCTGCTACACAATGTAATTTCCAGTTATAATATTTATTTTATGTTATGTTTTTTGGAATTTTGCCAGGGTACAGCAGGTTTTATGTGTTCCATCTAATATTATTCCATTACAGGGGCACTTCAGCCCCGCCAAATGTCATTTAGTTAAGAGTTTGTGTAAAGATATTTCTATAAATTCCCAAAATGTAAGCTAGCTGGCAAATTCCAAATGTGCTTCCATGAAAAAGCTGTCAGAGCCGCTGGTGCTTAAGCCCTGTATTAAAATGTTCCGTAGGAACATTTTAATACAGGGCTTTATGCATCCATTGCGTGCGATGTCCAAGCGGAAGCGTGCTTTTTTCATGGAAGGCACTTTGGATTTGCCAGCACACCCAGTAATGTAATTTCTAAACAATTCCCCTTAACTAAATGACATTGTATCGTAGCAAGCGTGCCCTGGAATGGAATAATTTAGTGGAACACTGGAAATAACACAACAAAAGGGCAAAACACCGTTCTGCCCTTTTTATTTTATTCACTTATAAATCCCCTGTAATGGCGCACAAGCATCTGTGATTCAATCTGTTTTAATGTTTCAAGTACAACACCTACAATAATGATAAGTGATGTACCTCCAAATGATACATCTGCACCAAATGCACCTGAGAAAAATATAGGTACAACTGCCACAATTGATAATCCAACAGCGCCTATTAAAATAATGCTGTTTAATACCTTTGTAAGATAATCTGTTGTTGGCTTTCCTGGCCTTATACCAGGTATAAAACCACCCTGCTTCTTCATATTAATTGCAATCTCTTGTGGATTGAATGTTATTGATGTGTAGAAGTAAGCAAAGAAAATCAATAATGCAATATATATAACAAGTCCCAGTGTATATTTGAATTCGCCAAAACTTTCAAAGTTGCACCATGCATTCTGGTTAAGCACTTTCAGTATCTTCTGTCCCAGTGAAGCCCCTTCGCCTGATGCTGGCTGTACGCCTGCAAAGTTTGCGATTACTATTGGCATTGAGAACAGTGAACCTGCAAAGATTACAGGAATAACACCAGCAGTATTTACTTTAAGCGGAATATGTGATGTCTGTCCGCCTACAAGTTTCCTGCCTTGTGTTTTCTTGGAATACTGTACGCTTATTCTTCTTTCACCATCGGAAAGTATTACAATAAATACAACCATTCCAACTAATACAGCTATTATAATAATTGCGCCAAGCAGCCCGTTTGTTACAGTATTAGCACCTGATACAAACTTCTCATAGAGGTTTGCCATATCTTCTGGTACTCTTGATACAATATTGTAAAGAAGGATTATGGAAATACCATTCCCTACTCCTCTTTCTGTAATCTGTTCACCAAGCCACATAAGATATGCTGAGCCTGCTGTTAATGAAACAATTATTACTGATACAGATGTAAATGTTACACCTTCTGTCAGATAACCGCTTCTGCCAAACCCTACTGCCATTGCAGCACTTTCCATTACTGAAAGCCCGATTGTAAGGTATCTTGTATATTCTGCAAGCTTTTTTCTTCCCTCTTCACCATCTTTATGCAGCTCTTCAAGCCTTGGAATTGCAATAGTAAGGAGCTGTATAATAATAGAAGCTGTAATATATGGTGTAATGTTCAATGCAAATATAGACATTGATGAGAAAGAACCACCTGTAAGCTGGTTGAAGAAGTCAAGTGAATTCTGGCTGTCAAACCAGTTTGAAATATACGATGCGTCAACACCCGGAACCGGGAGCTGGCATCCTATACGTACAATAACCAAAGCAACTAAAGTATAAAAAATCTTATTCCTGAGCTCTTTGATTTTAAACGCATTCTGGACTGTCTGGAACATCCTTAAATCACCTCAGCTTTTCCACCAAGAGCCTCAATCTTCTGGATAGCACTCTTACTGAATGCATTAACCTGAATTGTAAGCTTCTTAGTTAATTCCCCATTTCCGAGCACCTTAACTCCATCTTTTGGATTACTAATTATGCCTTTTTCGCGTAATGCTTCAATAGTAACTACATCTCCATCATTAAATTTCTCTAACCTGTCAACATTTATTGCCACTATATCCTTAGAATTACGGTTTGTGAAACCTCTCTTTGGAATACGTCTGTAAAGTGGCATCTGTCCACCTTCAAAACCTGGACGTGGTGCACCTGAACGTGCCTTCTGTCCTTTATGTCCCTTACCTGCTGTTTTTCCGTTGCCTGAACCATGTCCACGGCCTTTTCTGAAATTATTGCTCTGTTTAGAACCTTTTGCTGGTTTTAAATTTGATAAATTCATTTTTAACCTCCTGTAATACGGACTGGCGTATATGCCAGCCGTTTCTCACTATACGGGCACAGGATTATGCCCTCGCATCGTAAAGCAGAAAACCTGCCTTAATTATATTTCTTCAACCTTTAAAAGATGCCTTACATGCCATATCATGCCCCTTACAGCATCATTGTCAGGCAGCTCAACTGTTTTGTTAAGCTTCCTTAAACCTAATGCTTCAACAGTTGCACGGTGTTTTGGAATAGCACCAATTGTAGATTTAACTAATGTAATCTTTAACTTCCCTGCCATATTAGCCTCCAATCATTTAAGCGGAATAATTAGCTTAAAAGCTCTTCAAGTGATATCCCTCTTGCCCTTGCTACATCTTCTGGCCTCTTAAGGTTGTCAAGACCATTAATTGCAGCAAGTACAACATTCTGCTTGTTATTAGAACCAAGAGATTTTGTACGGATGTTCTTGTAACCTGCAAGCTCAAGTACGGCACGTGCCGGGCCACCAGCGATAATTCCTGTACCTTCTGGAGCTTTTTTAATAAGAACGGAAGCACTGCCAAACTTGCCAATAAAGTCATGTGGCACACTGCCATTCGGGTCGATAGGAACTTCAACAAGCTTCTTTGTTGCGTCTTCTTTACCTTTACGGATAGCTTCTGGTATTTCAGCCGCTTTGCCAAGACCAACGCCAACATGGCCGTTCTTATCGCCAACTACTACTAATGCAGTAAATCTCATATTACGTCCACCTTTAACTACTTTGGTTACACGCTTAATCGTTACTACATTATCTTCCAGCTCTAACTGGCTGGCATCAATAATTGTACGTTTCATGAGTTTTCCTCCTAAATCTATTAGAATTCTAAGCCAGCTTCTCTTGCTGCTTCAGCTAAAGCCTTTACCTTGCCATGATATATATAACCGCCCCTGTCAAATACAACAGTTTTAATACCTTTGTCAATTGCCCTTTTAGCAATTACACTGCCAAGTTTTGCAGCAGCATCAATATTATTTGTCTTCTCTAATCCTTCTTTAACTTCACCCTGGAGGGTTGAAGCAGAAACTAAAGTATGGCCTGCAACATCATCTATAACCTGTACATACATATGGTTATTACTTCTGAATACTGCCATGCGTGGTCTTTCTGGTGTACCTGAAATGCGCTTGCGGACTTTAAGATGTTTCTTTGCACGGACTTCACTTCTTGACTGCTTTTTAATCATCGCATTTTCACTCCTTTACTTATTTTTTACCTGTCTTACCAACTTTACGCCTGATAACCTCATCAGCGTATTTAATACCTTTGCCCTTATAAGGCTCTGGAGCTCTCTTTTCCCTGATTTCGGCAGCGTACTGTCCGACCTTTTCTTTATCTATACCTTTAACAATAATCTTGTTCTGTCCTTCAACTACTACTTCAAGGCCTTCTGGGTCTTCCATCTCTACAGGATGTGAATATCCAAGAGAAAGGATTAACTTGTTGCCCTGCTTCTGCGCCCTGTAACCAACACCATTTACTTCAAGTTCTTTTGTATAACCCTCTGTTACTCCTGTAACCATGTTAAATACAAGGGTTCTTGTAAGACCATGCAGTGATTTCATTTTCTTAAGGTCATTTGGCCTTGAAACAAGGATTTCCTCTCCTTCTTTCTTAATCTCCATCTCTGCTGGTAATACTCTCTCAAGAGTACCCTTTGGTCCTTTTACAGTCACTTTATTATTTTCTGCAATATCGACAGTTACACCTGCCGGTATAGCGATAGGCATTCTTCCAATACGTGACATGCCGTACACCTCCATATTCTTAGGTTTATATTTAAAGCAAATTCCTGCTTTTACCAGATAAATGCAAGAACTTCGCCGCCAACATTTGCTTTCCTTGCTTCCTTGTCAGTCATAACACCCTTATTTGTAGAAATAATGGCAATGCCAAGCCCGCCAAGGACTTTAGGAAGCTCTTCCTTGCCGGCATATATACGCAGGCCTGGTTTTGAAATTCTCTTTAAACCAGAGATAATCTTATCATTCTTGTCTGCGCCATACTTTAATGTAATATGAATCATTTTGATGCCGTCAACATCAACCATATCAAACTTTTTAATGTAACCTTCCTTTAAGAGAATTTCTGCTATAGAAATTTTCATCTTTGAAGCAGGTACATCTACTGTATCATGCTTTGCAGTATTTGCATTACGGATTCTTGTAAGCATATCTGCAATAGGGTCACTCGTCATCATTTTAGTTTTACCTCCTTACCAGCTTGCTTTCTTCACGCCTGGAATCTGTCCTTTATAAGCTAACTCACGAAAGCAGATTCTGCAAATTCCGTATTTTCTCAAATAAGCATGTGGCCTGCCACAAATCCTGCAGCGGCTGTATTCCCTTGTAGAGAATTTAGCCTTGCGCTGCTGCTTAACCTTCATAGAAGTCTTAGCCATGAAATTTCCCTCCTTATTTTTTGAACGGCATACCGAACTGTGCCAATAATTCACGAGCTTCTTCATCAGTTGCAGCTGTAGTAACAATTATAATGTCCATACCCCTGACTTTATCTACTTTATCATACTCTATTTCTGGGAAAATAAGCTGCTCTTTAATACCAAGTGCATAATTGCCCCTGCCATCAAATGCATTTGGGTTTACACCCCTGAAGTCACGTACACGTGGCAGTGCAAGGTTTACAAGACGGTCAAGGAATTCATACATCCTCTCACCTCTTAAAGTAACCTTACAGCCTATTGGCATACCTTCCCTGATTTTGAAGTTTGCTATTGAATTCTTAGCCTTTGTTGTAACAGGCTTCTGTCCTGCAATAATTGCAAGGTCATTCATGGCAGCATCAAGCACTTTTGAATTTTCTTTTGCTTCACCGATGCCCATATTTATAACTATCTTTTCAATCTTTGGCACTTGCATAACGTTTTTATAACCAAACTTTTTTACCATGCCATCAATGATTTCTTTCTGATAAGTTTCTTTTACACGAGTCAACGCTAACAGCCTCCTTTCTGAGATTAATCAATTACTTCACCAGTTGCTTTTGCATAACGGACTTTTTTGCCATCCTGGAATTTAAAGCCTACACGTGAAGCTTTTCCTTTGCTGACATACATAACATTTGACATATCAATAGGAGCAGACTGCTTTACAAGGCCGCCCTGCGGATTTGCCTGGCTTGGCTTTGTATGCTTTGTAACCTGGTTAATCCCTTCAATAACTACTTTGCCATTTTTAACGGCTGTTACCTTGCCCTCTCTGCCTTTATCTTTACCAACGATAACCTTAACTGTATCGCCCTTTTTAATTTTACTAGTTGCCACAATGACACCTCCTTATAATACTTCTGGTGCTAATGAAACGATTTTCATAAACTGTTTTTCCCTTAATTCCCTTGCTACAGGCCCAAAAATACGTGTTCCTCTTGGTGTCTTGTCATCACGTATAATTACTGCTGCATTCTCATCAAACCTGATATAAGAACCATCAGGGCGGCGTACACTCTTTACTGTACGAACTACCACTGCTTTAACTACATCACCTTTTTTTACAACACCGCCTGGTGTTGCATCTTTGACAGAAGCAACAATAATATCGCCAACACCGGCATATCTCCTTGTTGAACCGCCCATAACCCTGATACAAAGAAGTTCTTTAGCACCTGTATTATCAGCTACTTTAAGTCTTGATTCCTGCTGTACCATGTCTAACCTCCATATTCTGCAAAATTATTTTGCCCTTTCAACTACTTCTACAAGCCTCCATCTTTTATCCTTAGATAATGGCCTTGTTTCCATGACTCTTACCCTGTCACCAATTTTGCAAGTATTTTCCTCATCATGGGCTTTTAATTTATAAGTTCTTTTTACGATTTTATTATAAAGCGGATGCTTTACGTTATCAACGATTGCAACAACTATTGTCTTGTCCATCTTATCACTGACTACTTTACCTACACGTGTTTTCCTAAGATTTCTCTCCACTTACGTGTCCTCCTTCCAATACCTGCTATATTACTATAGGCATTACTGCTGCTGTGCTGTGAGCACTGTCTTAATTCTTGCAATATTCTTCTTTACTTCTTTAATCCTGCTTGTATTCTCTAACTGGTTAGTTGCGTTCTGGAACCTGAGATTAAAGAGCTCTTTCTTGGCAGCTACTAAATCAGCATTTAATTCTTCTACGGATTTATTCCTTAATTCTTCCATAAACTGCTTACTCTTCACAGCCCGCACCTCCTTCTAAATCTGCCTTGGATACAACCTTACACTTTATAGGCAATTTATGTGTTGCAAGACGTAAAGCTTCTCTTGCAATTTCTTCTGATACACCAGAAATTTCAAACATTACACGGCCTGGCTTAACAACAGCCACCCAGTATTCAAGTGCACCTTTACCTTTACCCATTCGGGTTTCAGCAGGTGTCTTTGTTACTGGCTTATCTGGGAATATTTTAATCCAGACTTTACCACCACGCTTGATATAACGTGTCATAGCAACACGGGCAGCCTCAATCTGGTTTGATTTAATCCATGCAGGCTCTAATGCCACAATACCATACTCACCATTTGTGATTTTATTTCCTCTGAGCGCTTTTCCTGTCATGCGGCCCCTGAACTGCTTGCGGTGTTTAACTCTTTTAGGCATTAACATTATTTATCGCTCCCTTCCTTATTGGCATTGTTTTTTGTTGGAAGTACCTCACCATTGTAAATCCAGACTTTTACGCCGACTTTACCATAAGTTGTGTCAGCCTCTGCAAAACCATAGTCAATATCAGCACGGAGTGTCTGGAGAGGAATAGTCCCTTCACTATAAAACTCTGTACGTGCCATATCAGCACCGCCAAGGCGTCCTGAACAGCTTGCTTTAATACCCTTCGCACCTGTCTTTAATGTCCTGCCCATTGCTGACTTCATTGCACGCCTGAATGAAATACGGTTCTCTAACTGCTGTGCAATATTTTCAGCTACAAGCTGTGCATGTTTATCTGGATTTTTGATATCCATAATCTTAATGTCAAGAACTACTTTTCTTCCAATTACTTTAATGATTTCTTTCTTTAATTTCTCTATTTCAGCTCCGCCTTTTCCGATTACAAAGCCTGGCTTTGCTGTGTGGATTATAACACGTACCTTATCTGCTGGTCTTTCTATTTCTATTTTTGAAATGCCTGCGCTGTATAATTTCTTCTTTACAAATTCTCTTATTTTATAATCTTCCACAAGAAAATCTGCAAAGTCTTCTTCTGCGTACCAGTTGGAATCCCAGCCGCTTATAACGCCGACCCTTAAACCATGAGGATTAACTTTCTGTCCCATTTTAATCTCCTTTCATAAACCCATAAAATAATTAACGTTCATTAAGAATTATTGTTATGTGGCTCATTCTCTTCTCGATACGATATGCCCTGCCCTGGGCTCTTGGCTTTATTCTCTTCATTGTCGGCCCTTTATTTGCAAAACATTCTTCTATATATAAATCACTTGGACTCATACCATTATTGTTCTCAGCATTTGCAATTGCAGACTGTAATAATTTTAATATGATGCGTGAAGCATTTCTTGGACTGTATGTCAATATACCAATTGCTGTCTCTACATTTTTGCCTCTTATGGCATCTAGTACAAAACACGCCTTCTGGACTGAAACCCTTGCATAAGATAATTTTGCAGAAGGTCTGGTGTCTCTCTGGTTCTGGTTTCTCTCTCTCTTTATCTGTGACCTGTGTCCCTTTGCCATTGGTGAAGCCTCCTTTCAAGTTTCCAGACATAACAGCTATGGTGGCAGCCGCCATCCACAGCCTGGTTTATATCAAAATTCCTCTGATTTTTTAATGTTTATTTACTTATATAATAAAATCTAACGTTTCTTTTCGTCTTTGCCATGGCCTCTGTAAGTTCTTGTAGCAACAAACTCACCGAGCTTATGTCCAACCATATCCTCTGTCACATATACAGGCACATGTTTTCTGCCATCATGCACTGCAAATGTAAGTCCGACAAATGATGGGAAAATAGTAGAACGGCGTGACCATGTTTTAATAACCTGCTTATCGCCTGACGCAACCTGTGCATCAACCTTTTTAAGAAGGCTGGCATCAGCAAAAGGCCCTTTCTTTAATGAACGTGACATTATATCCTCCATTCTGCTGGTATATTTATATCACCAGCTTACTAAAACTCTGTCAGCAAAACTTAGGTTTTTATTTAGCTAAAGCCAAAAGCTTTAGCTACAGCACTAATAAACTTATTATAAATTTATTTAGCTAAAGCTTTGCCATCCCTTCTTCTTATTATCATCTTATTTGACTGTTTGTTCTTCTTACGTGTCTTTAAGCCAAGAGCAGGCTTGCCCCAAGGAGTACATGGGTTTGGACGTCCTACACTTGTCTTACCTTCACCACCACCATGTGGATGGTCGTTAGGGTTCATAACAGAACCACGGACTGTAGGCCTGATGCCCATATGGCGCTTACGTCCTGCTTTACCAATATTTACAAGTGCATGTTCCCCATTGCCAATTACACCAATTGTTGCACGGCACTGTATAGGAACCATTCTCATTTCGCCTGAAGGAAGCCTTAATGTTGCATACTTTCCTTCTTTAGCCATAAGCTGTGCGCCATTGCCTGCAGCACGTACAAGCTGGCCGCCCTTGCCAGGCTGGAGCTCAATATTGTGTACCTGTGTACCAACAGGTATATTTTCAAGAGGAAGGCAGTTTCCAACTTCAATTTCAGCAGCAGGGCCGTTCATAATCTTCTGCCCTGCTTTAATCCCTTCTGGAGCAAGGATATATGCTTTCTGTCCATCAGCATAAGCAATTAAAGCAATATTTGCTGTCCTGTTAGGGTCATATTCAATAGTTTTTACTGTTGCAGGAATATTGTCTTTATTTCTCTTAAAATCAATTATTCTATATTTTCTTCTTGAACCGCCGCCATGATGCCTTACAGTAATTTTACCCTGGTTATTACGGCCGGCTTTCTTCTTTAATGACACTGTAAGCGACTTTTCTGGCTTATCTGCTGTAATGCCAGACCTGTCAACAACTGTCATGTGTCTTCTGGAAGGTGTATATGGGTTAAATGTTTTAATTCCCATGACATTTTCTCCTTTCAATCTCTAATCAATGTGCGATAGGTTTTCCACACATTTTATTTATTAAAGCCCTTCAAAAATCTCTATTTCCTTGCTGTCTTCTGTAAGCTTTACAATAGCTTTCTTAGTCTTAGCAGTCTTGCCTGATGTGCGCCCACGGCGTCTTGTCTTGCCTTCAAGGTTCATTGTATTTACCTTGTCAACCTTTGTTCCTTCAAAGAGCTTTTCAACAGCTTCTTTTACCTGGTTTTTTGTTGCATCAGTGTGTACAAGGAAAGTGTACTTCTTTTCTTCCATAGCAGCCATTGACTTTTCAGTAATAACAGGCTTAAGGATTATATCATAATATTTTAAATCTGCCATTATGCGTACACCTCCTCTATCTTAGATACAGCACTCTTTGTAATTATAACTGTTTCATATTTTAAAATGTCATATACATTGATTGTATTAGTAGTAATAGCCTTTACACCTTCAATATTCCTTGCTGAAAGCGCTACATTGGCATTGTCCTCACCATCAAGGATTACAAGTGCCTTCTTTACTTTTAATGCATCAAGCACACTTACCATTTTCTTTGTTTTAATCTCGTCAAATTTAAGTGACTCCATAACAAGGAACTTTTCTTCATTTACCCTGCTTGTAAGTGCAGATTTCATTGCATTTGCTTTTTCCTTTTTATTCATTTTAAATGAATAATCCCTTGGTACTGGTGCAAATACAACTCCGCCGCCTTTCCACTGTGGAGCTCTTATAGAACCCTGCCTTGCATGGCCAGTCCCCTTCTGTTTCCAAGGTTTCTTGCCACCGCCACGTACTTCCGAACGTGTCTTTGCCTTCTGTGTACCCTGGCGCTTATTTGCAAGCTGAAGTGTTACAGCCATATGAATTAAATGTTCATTTACATTAACAGCGAATACCTTGTCATTTAAGTCCATCTTGCTGACTTCGCTGCCTTCCATATTATAAACAGATACATTAGCCATCTGTGTATTCCTCCTTTCCAAAAGAATTATTTATGAGCCTTGACGCTTTCTTTAATTATTACACAAGCCTTCTTTGGTCCAGGTACAGCACCCTTAACTAATATTAAGTTCTTGTCTGCATCTACCCTTACAACTTCAAGGTTCTGTATTGTAACTTTTACATTACCCATCTGTCCAGGCATCTTCTTTCCCTTAAATACACGTCCCGGGTCAGAACAAGCACCGTTTGAACCTGCATGCCTGTGGAACTTTGAACCATGTCCCATAGGCCCTCTGTGAAGGCCATGCCTCTTGATAGCACCCTGGAAACCTTTACCTTTAGAAGTACCAGTTGCATCAATTTTGTCGCCTGCTTCAAAGATACCAGCAGTAATTTCCTGTCCTGGCTTATACTCTTCAGCATCCTCAAATTTAAATTCTTTCAGATATCTCTTTCCAGAAACGCCTGCTTTTGCAAAATGTCCCTGTAACGGCTTGTTTACACCGTGAATTCTTTTAACTTCCCTTTTTCCTGTTGCATCTTTTGTTATAACTTTGTCTTTCTTGTCAACAAAGCCTACCTGTACTGCGCTGTAACCATCATTGCCAACAGTTTTAACCTGTGTAACATAACATGGCCCTGCCTGGAGTACAGTAACAGGGGTTAAAACCCCGTTATCATTGAAAATCTGTGTCATACCGATTTTCGTAGCTAAAATAGCTTTCTTCATTAATAATGCACCTCCTGTTAATCTACAGCGGATTTCAAATCCTGCCTGACGCATGGTGTTGAAATCATCCTAGATGGTCTATAACGTGCATGCCTGTATTTAAAACATCACCTGTGCTGCTTAATGCAGCTCTATATAAACCCTAAGAGTTTCTACCTGTTAAAAAAGATATTACTTTTCTTTCATTTTAAGGACTACTGCTACACCAGATGGCATTTCCATCTTTGTAAGAGCCTCTATGGTCTTCTGTGTAGGGGCGATAACATCAATCAGTCTTTTATGTGTCCTCTGCTCAAACTGCTCTCTTGAATCTTTGTACTTATGGACAGCACGGAGAATTGTAACTACTTCCTTCTTTGTTGGAAGTGGTACAGGCCCGCTAACCTTTGCACCTGTCTTCTTAACTGTCTCAATAATCTTTGCAGCAGCATGATCAACCTGGTTGTGGTCATACGCCTTGAGTGTAATCCTCATTACATTTGTTGCCATAAAAAAAGCCGCCTCCTTTTCGCACTTTTACAGGCTGTTATTCTGGCATTATGCCAGGCCTGCTATATCCAGCGCAACAAGTGGTGACTGTACACTTATCCGGGTGTGTCCATACGGGTACGCCCTGAAATGGAACATCCTTTCCAAATAACTTGTTGTACAGTGACTTGCCGCCAGTTTCCTAACATGACATTCGCTCCACTGAAAACCTGCTATGTGTTTCCACCTAGCAGCAACCTCAAGCTTCAACGCTATCAATGTCACAGCATTAATTAATATACACTGTTTTATTGCATTTTGCAAGGGTTTTTTTAATTTTTTTGGGGTTTTATGTGGTTTATGGTAAGTATTAACAGCAATCCATGAAAATAAACGCTGTTTTTGGTTATTTTGCAAAACAGCCTGTAGTGGCAACAGAACACCAGTCATGGAATAATTTAGCGGAACACCAGAAACCCTGCGTCCGCCTTCCACAAACACCAACAAGAAATAACAGGAAACCACCTGCCATTATTATACCAAATTTATTACTAGAAAATATCTAATTTTTACCATTATTTAACCATAAATAATTTCTATTATAGGCACATAGCCAAGTGATACATATAACCGGTTTATGTTATACACTACAAGACAATATAAATTAATATTTAGCAGAATGGAGAATTAATATGGTAAAACTAACAAAAATAAAATTTCCTAAAAAGCAGCTTGCATTTGCACTGCCAGCAGCATTATTAATATCATTTATGCCCATTTCACCAAGTGCTGCTGAAAAAAGCAATATGGAAGTTACTTCTATAAGAATATTACATCTACTGTTCTGTCCCAGGTAAAAAAGAATGCATTTAAAAATATTAAAACTGGTGCTGTTATCAATGTAATAAACAAAAAAGCCCGCCTTGCTGTAAAAGCAGCAATTCCCTCAAATATAACAGTAAACCAGATGTAAATAAACTACTAACAGATACCTTCTTGATATAAATAAATATAAACTAAAAATATATAAAAAGCGCCATATTCTGTGGCGCTTTTTAAAATATGTATATATATAATCCAAAATATATTTAATTTAACTATTGATAATAATTGCATTATATGTTAATCTTTATATATAAATTTCTAACTGCTACATTATTTCTTATATATTTTTCTATAAATACAGCAAGTTTCCAGCCTTCTGGCTAAACATTATTCCATAACAGAAAAAATAAACCAGATAGACGCAGAAAGACTGCATCCATGAAACAACCGAAGTATTTTATTGTTTTCTAATACAACACCTGTTATAATAAAAGGAGAAATTATGTCACAATACACATTAAAAAAAGAATTTACCAATACAGCAATCTGGGAAAATGCCAGAATATCAAATGATTTCATTTTTGGAAAAGTTATGCAGGATGCTGTTCTTTGCAAAGAACTTCTGCAAATTATACTGCCAGATTTAACAATAGACCATATAGAATATCCTGAATTGCAAAAAGAAGTTAAACCTGATGCAGATGCTAAAAGCATAAGGCTTGATGTATATGTACAAGATGGAAAAGGTACAGTATACAGCATTGAAATGCAGATAGCAAATACAAATGAATTACCAAAAAGAACACGTTACTACCAAAGCATAATTGACTTGCAGCTTCTGGATAAAGGAAAACATTACAAAAAACTAAAACAAAGTTATATTATATTTATATGTCCGTTTGATTTATTTGGAAAAGGCAGGCATATTTACACATTTGAAAATACATGTAAAGAAGACAAAGATATTTCCCTTGGTGATGGCACAACAAAAATTTTTCTTAATGCATCAGGAACTCTTAATGATGCCAGCCAGGAACTTATAGAATTTCTTAATTACATAGCAGGTGGCAAACCTGCTGGAAAATTTACACTTAAACTTGAAAGTGCAGTACAAAAAGCAAAGCGCAACAGGAAATGGAGGCATGAATATATGACCTTATATATGAGAGATTTAGAAAATATAGAAACTGGCATGGAAAAAGCACTAATTTTAATGGTTGTCAGAAAAATCCGCAAAGGAAAAGATATTGACACTATTTCATATGAACTTGATGAAGATAAGAATAAAATTGCTATAATTTATTATACAGCCCTGGATTTTGCACCTGGTTATGATATTGACCAGATATATAATGCCTTGGAAACTGTATTATAAAATGCTGTATATATACTTCAAATATACAAAAAGCGCTATATATAATTGCGCTTTTTGTATATAAAATATCAGGCACAAGGTAATTTACAAATCTTTAATTATTAAAATCTGGTAATATTATGCAGTCACCTTCATATATTTTATCAGAGTTCTTTATATTATTTGCTTTCATTACCTTATCAAGATAATAAAAGGAATGATATTGCCTCCATACAATCTGGCTTAGTGTATCACCTGCACTTACAATATAACTGTCATATTTTCCATTGTATGCACTTGCCTTTTTGGCACTGCCATCATTACTTCCAGTATTATTCTTACTGTTAGTTTTTTTATTGCCACTGTTGTTGCTCTTACTGCTGGAATTATTATTGTTACTAGCTGGCGGCTGGGATGGTGTTGCTTTTACGCTACTGCCAGTATTATCTGTATTTTTATTATTTATATCTTTATTATCTGTTTTTTTATTTTCCTCCTCTGGATTAATATCACCACTGGTTTCATTTTTACTATTTGTATTATTTTTATCTGTCCCGCCAGTTTTCTGGTTTTTGGCCTTTTTGCCGTCTTGTTCCTTTATTGAACTTCCATCTGTCATAACAGCCTGTACCATATTGCTGCCTATATAACTTTCTACTGCTGCTACTGTTTCCTCAAGGTATTTTATCTTGTCCAGGCTTTTTTGCAGAAGCCACCCGACAGCAATAAGCATAATAAACATTGCTGCAATTGTTGCATAACCTATGTGTTTTGTTTTAATTACTTTTACATCTTCTTTTTCTTTTATAACAGTCCGCATATTTTCAGTTACATCATCTTTATATGTTGCTTCTATGCTTTTTTTGCCTTTTCCCTTTAACATATATTCCTGCATCTGTGGATTCTTTTCGTAATAAACTACAAAACCAGGCTGTTCTGCCAGGCCTCCGCTGTTCCATACAAAAATCTTTTCTTCCTTTTCTGACATATCTGTTACATACAGCATTTTGCCATTTTCACTAAAAAATTTCCCATGTATCTGTTTTACTGAAACGTCTGCCCTGCTGTTCCACATACTTACACCACAGCCCCATCCAAGCATCTGGGCACCAGGAAAGCACTCATTCATTTCCTCGTACACCTGGTTCCATTTATTAGCAGTAAGTCCCTTAGGGCCTTCCATAATATCACACTGTACCTGTACTGCACCATAAATAAATACACACCCTGTTGCCTGTTCCCTGCCCTTTTTGCCAAGAAATACTACTATCGCTTTCTCCTGTTTCTCAGTAAATATCTGGTGTATATATGTCATTACATAATCTTCTATGTATATTTTAAGACTCCCGTTTGTTTCGCCAATCTGCCTTATATTTTCTGGCAGGCGGCTGTATACATACTCCTTATGCGCCGACTCTTTAGCATACTCGCCCAAGTTACCAAATCTCTTATTTTCCATTCCGCATGCAACCCTTTCTAACAAATATATTTCCCATACAAAAATTCCCTGGAACTAACCCAGATTTACTTCACAGTTATAAAAACAGAAGCATATTCCAGACGGAATAAACAAAGGATGCAGAAATTGTAACACTGTAAATATGCCATTTTTGTCGAAAACAGGACAGGCTTATATATATCTTGGCACTAAAATTCGACTTACATATACCTGGTTTAAAATATACCTGCACAGCCGGGCAGACTGTTGCTATTAACTTTAAATCTATGACAGCACTACCAGAAATAATTTATAGTTATGTTGGCAGATGGGCACTAAATGCATGGCTTTTGCACACATTTCACCAGGGCAGTCTGCACAAGTTTAAAATAACAGGCACAAATATTAATATAACTGGAATTTATCCTATAATTTCTTTATGGGAATAAAATGCTTATACAGGGGGCATACTTACGCATATAACAAAAAGGAAGGCTTAAATTATATGTCAACTATATCAAGTGAAATAAAGTATTTTAATATATACCGTTCTTCATCTTTTCCAAAGTTTGTAAATATGGTAAACAAGCACTATGAAGAGTGTTACAGCCAGAACCAGAATATAGTATTCTTATGTATTGGTTCTGACCGTGCAACTGGTGACTGCCTTGGCCCGGTTACTGGCCATCTGCTTATGAAGAAAAAGAAAAGCCTGCCAGTATTTGGCACGCTTGCTTCACCTGTACATGCCCAGAACCTTGGCAAGACAATTGATTTTATATATGATACAATTTCAAGGCCATATATTATAGCTATAGATGCTTCACTTGGAATAAGGCAGCATATCGGCCATGTCACATCTGGTTCCGGCCCCCTTTCACCAGGAATAGGCGTTAATAAAAAACTTCCGTGTGTAGGGGATGCTTTTATAACAGGAATTGTTAATGCCTCAAATTCCAACAGCCATTTAACACTACAGACGACAAAGCTTTCTACAGTAGTAGACCTTGCAGAATTTATTGCACATGGAATTTTAAAAGCAGCCGAAAAAAGAACAGAATTACATGTCTGTTCTTCCTTCAAGTGCCCTGTATAAAGTTACTTCATCAATATATTCAAGGTCGCCGCCTGCAGGCACGCCGCTTGCAATACGGCTGACCTTTATTCCAAGCGGCTTTACAAGCTTGCTTATATACGTAGCAGTTGTATCACCCTCAAGTGTTTTATTAGTTGCAATTATAACTTCATCTACATCTTCATGCAGCCTTGCCATAAGCTCCCTTAGCCTTATATCGTCTGGCCCTGTTCCAGTCATTGGTGAAATAGCACCATGCAGTACATGGTATACACCTTCATACTTGCCAGTTTTTTCATAGGCAGCAAGGTCTCTGGGGTTTTCAACTACCATTATATATTTATGGTTCCTGTGCGGGCTTGCGCAGACAGGGCATAATTCATTATCCGTATATGTACAACAATCCTTACAGTAACGCACCTTTGCCCTTGCATTTGTCATAGCGCCTGCAAGTGCCACCACCTGCTCCTGTGGCATATTAATTATATGGAAAGCAAGCCTTTGTGCAGACTTTGCCCCTATTCCTGGAAGCTTTGAAAGCTGCTCCACAAGACTGCTGATTTGTGAACTATAAAATTCCATGTCCCTGCCCCGCTAAAATAAACCATTAAGCCCGCCAAGGCCACCCAGTCCGCCTGTAAGCTGCTGCATCATTGCTGCATTTTCTTCCTCCATCTTGCGGAGTGCTTCATTAGTAGCTGCTACTATTAAATCCTCAAGCATCTCTATATCATCAGGGTCAACAACCTCTGGTGAAAGCTTTACAGAAAGAACTTCTTTTTTACCTGACACTTTAACAGTAACAGCACCGCCTCCAGCAGCAGCCTCCCATTCCTTATCTTCAAATTCTTTGGCTCTTTCCTCCATCTGCTTTTGCATACGCTGTGCCTGCTTCATAAGATTGTTCATATTGCCAGGCATTGCACCTCCTGGAAAACCTCCGCGTCTTGCCATTACTAAATCCTCCATTTATATTTTATTTATATTCTATTCCATCAAAGTGGATTATTTGTGACAAATCTGTAAACTGTAAATTAACTTCTTCTGTTACAGTCCTTGTTTCTATTACAGTTTCCTTTCCTGTCATGTTTGCTATAACAGTCTTAAGTGCTTCAAGCTGCCTGCCATCATCCTGTTTGAAATATGCTTCTTCTACAGGGTCTGTAAACTGTAATACCAGTGTACCATTTCCAGATACAAGCTTCTTTGCATTAAACAGCATATCCTGTTCTACCCTGCCACACTGCTGTAATATTTTATTCCAGTTCTTTATTATCTCTTTTATATCTTCTGGAACAGCCTTTTGCAAAGCTTTCTCTTTATCAAATTGTTCCTGTTCCATGCTGCTAATGTTTGCAGTGGATTTTTGTGTACTGCTGTCTGTCTTTCTTTCTGCTGCCACAATACCATTTTCCAGTACTCCGTTTAACTGTTTTTCAAGTACCGCAAGCCTTGAAAGCACTGACGACAAGTCCTGCCCTGTATCCATCTGCGGTTTACATAGTTTTATAAAACATATTTCTACTAATACACGTTTCTGTGACGCATACCTTATTTGTCCTGACAGTTCTGACAGTATATGGATATGCCTTGTCAGGACATCTGCATCCGTTTTAGCAGCATCTTCCTGCATTTTTATAAGCTGTTCACCTGAAACATCTATAATGCCTTCCCCGCCGCCTGGACAGCCTGTTATAAGCAGGTTTCTTAAATACCATATAAACTCAGTTATAAACTGGTTCAAATTCCTGCCTGCTGCCATCATGCTGTCAATAAGCTTTATACAGCCTGTAACATCAGAGTTTATAATATAGTTAAACATCTGGCTGTATACACTTGTATCAACTGCACCAAGCACATCAAGCGTATTGTCATAAGAGAGTTTCTGCCCTGGATAAAATGCAATGCACTGGTCAAGCAGGCTTAATGCATCCCTTAGCGAACCATCGGCAGCTTTTGCTATATAACGGAGTGCCCCGTCCTCTGCCTCTATGCTCTCTTTATCCATAAGTTCCTTAAGCCTGTCTGCTATTGTATCTATGGATATCCTCTTAAAGTCATACCTCTGGCATCTTGACAATATTGTAATTGGTATCTTATGTGCCTCAGTTGTTGCAAGTATAAATATTACATAAGACGGAGGTTCTTCTAAAGTCTTTAAAAGGGCATTAAAAGCACCTGTAGAAAGCATATGGACTTCATCTATAATATATACCTTATACTTTCCCTCTGCTGGTGAATACTGCACTTCCTCAATAATTTCCCTGATATTTGCGACGCCATTATTTGACGCCGCATCTATCTCTATTACATTCATGGAAGCCTGCCTGTTAATCTTCTGGCATGTGCTGCACTTGTTACACGGGCTTCCGTTCTCTGGGTTTTCACAGTTCACCGCCTTGGCAAGTATTTTAGCAACAGTAGTCTTTCCTGTACCCCTTGTACCACAAAAAAGATATGCATGCCCAATACACCCCGTCTGTATCTCATTTCTTAAAGTAGTAACAATATGTTCCTGTCCTTTTACACTTTCAAATCCCGCCGGACGGAACTTCCTGTATAACGCCATATATGACATAATTAATCACCAAATGAAATTCCAAGTCCTTTAGCTTCCTTTATAATTGAGGAATCTGGATTAACAGTTTTAAGCCTGCCAGCAACTTCACTAAGTGGTACAGGTATTACTTCATTATTCTTAATTCCTGCCATATAGCCAAATTTGCCTTCAATAATAAACCTTGCTGCTGCTGAACCAAGCCTGCTTGAAATCACCCTGTCATATGGGCATGGCCCGCCGCCACGCTGTGTATGGCCTGGTACTGTAATACGCACTTCCTGTCCTGTCCTCTCCTCTATTTCCTTGCCAATCTTATATGATATTGAAGGATAAGGGTTATCTTTATTCTTTGCTTTAAGTTCTTTCTTGCTAAGCGCTGCATCCTCTTTTGAAATAGCACCTTCTGCAACTGCAAGTATAGAAAACCTCTTGCCCTGCCTGTTCCTCTTCTCAAGTGCCTTAACTATTGCATTGATATCATATGGTATTTCTGGAAGAAGTATTATGTCTGCCCCGCCTGCAATACCTGCATGGAGTGTAAGCCATCCAACTTTATGGCCCATAACCTCCACAATAAATACCCTGCCATGTGATGCTGCTGTAGTATGGATACAGTCAATAGCATTAGTTGCAATATTTACTGCACTCTGGAAACCAAATGTAATATCAGTGCCCCAGATATCATTGTCAATAGTCTTTGGAAGTGTTACTACATTACAGCCTTCTTCACTAAGCAGGTTAGCAGTTTTATGTGTGCCATTGCCACCAAGAATTACAAGACAGTCAAGCCCCCACTTCTTATAGTTTTCCTTCATTGCCTTTACTTTATCAAGGCCGTTCTCATCAGGCTCGCGCATTTTCTTAAATGGCTGCCTTGAAGTGCCAATAATTGTACCACCTTCTGTAAGTATACCAGAAAAATCACCTGGCTTCATCTCCCTGTAATTGCCATATATAAGCCCCTTATATCCCTCTAAAATACCATATATCTTAACATCATCATATCTCTGGTATAAGGTCTTAGCTACGCCCCTCATTGTTGCATTTAAACTCTGGCAGTCACCGCCACTTGTTAAAAATCCTATTTTTTTCATAAATCCCCGCCTTTCTGCAAGTTTTAAAATACCTGCATAACATTATGTAAACCAGTCTTTCTATATAGAGGACACCCGTTTTATAACCAGTGTCCTTATATTAATGCTTCCTGCGTTTTTTTAACAACGCATCCTCTGGGATATTTTCAAGCTCTTTCTCCCTTTCTTCTGTATAACCCCATTTCCTGCCTGCCACTTTTGCCACAATAATATATCCTGCTGTAGCAACCAGTGCCACAATTATAATTACTGGCAGTGAAATAATTATTTTAACTTCCATATATCTTCATTATACTGTGCTATTGTCCTGTCTGATGAGAAGAAACCAGCCTTTGCTATATTAACAAGCATCTTGCCAGCCCATTTCTCCCTGTCCTCATAGTCTGCCAGCACCTGTTCTTTAACTTTTATATAGTCCTTAAGGTCAAGCAGCGCCATAAACCAGTCTTTAGTCACAATTTCCATATAAAGCCTTATAAGGCTCTTTTTATTTCCAACTGCAAAAAGTTCTTTGCTTATAATAAAGTCAACAAGCTTTGATATTTCCTCATCACCGTCATAAAGCTTTTCAGGTGAATAATCGCTGTTTTTATAATGTTCTATAACCTGGCTGCTTGACTCACCAAATATATAAATATTGTCATCACCTGTAAACTCATGTATTTCAACATTAGCACCATCATCAGTACCAAGGGTCACAGCACCATTTAACATAAATTTCATATTGCTTGTTCCGCTCGCTTCTTTTGATGCAAGGGAAATCTGCTCTGAAATATCAGCAGCAGGTATAACTTTTTCTGCATAAGTAACATTGTAGTTTTCAAGCATTACAACAGTTAGGTATGGGCTAACTTCAGGGTCATTTTTAATAACCTCTGAAAGGCACAATATAAGGTGTATAATATCCTTCGCAATTGTATAAGCAGGTGCTGCCTTTGCACCAAAAATCATTGTAACAGGCCTTTCAGGCTTTTTGCCAGATTTTATCTCCATATATTTATAAATAATATATAACGCATTCATCTGCTGGCGTTTATATTCGTGCAGACGCTTAACTTGTACATCAAAAATGGAATTCTCATCTATTTCTATGCCCTCTTTTGCAAGAAGGTATTCTTTAAATTCTTTCTTCTTATCTGCTTTAATATCTAACAGTTTATCCAGCACTTCTTTGTCACCTGCAAACTGCATTAATTTCTCAAGTTCATCTGCATTTTTCTTATAACCGTCACCAATCTTTGATGTAATAAAATCTGAAAGCCCGTGGTTACAATGCAGAAGCCATCTTCTAAATGTTATGCCATTAGTCTTATTATTGAATTTATTTGGATAAATATCATAAAACGGCTTAAGTTCGCTGTTTTTAAGTATATCTGTATGAAGTGCTGCAACACCATTTACACTGAAACCATAATGTATGTCAATATGTGCCATATGCACCCTGTTTTCTTTATCAATAATGGCAAGTGCCGGATTGCTGTGTTTCTCCTTAACCTTCACATCAAGCATTTTAATTACTGGCATAAGGTGTGGCACAACTTTCTCTAAGAACCACACTGGCCATTTTTCAAGTGCCTCTG
This sequence comes from uncultured Lachnospiraceae bacterium, assembly GCA_910579085.1. Classification (GTDB taxonomy): domain Bacteria; phylum Bacillota; class Clostridia; order Lachnospirales; family Lachnospiraceae; genus Butyribacter. The sequence continues at coordinate 43,633 of CAJTRU010000014.1, forward strand.
ACAGAATTGTATGGTTTGTATAAGCGCACATTTTTGATACTATATTAATAGCATCATCCATTCCAATGCCTTTTTTAAGCAGAAGCCTTATAAGTTCTGGTATAACCATTGTAGGATGTGTATCATTAATCTGTACAACTGCATAATCTGGCAAATCATAAAGATTGCTTCCCTTTGCCACAGCTTCATCAATAATAAGCTGTGCTGCATTGCTGGTCATAAAGTACTGCTGGTAAATACGCAGAAGCTGTCCATTGTAGTCACTGTCATCAGGATAAAGGAATAAAGTAAGGTTCTTCCTTATATCGTTTTTATCAAAATATATGCTTCCATCCTGTACTATATCTTCGTCTACAGATTCAATATCAAAAAGCTTAAGTGTGTTACATTTATTATCATATCCAGTAACATCAATTTCATACATAACAGACTGTACACGCAAATCACCAAAAATTACAGTATAGCTTTTATCTGTCTTCCTAAGCCAGCTCTGCCTTTTAATCCAAGGATTTTGTACTTCTTTCTGGAGATTTTTTTCAAACTCCTGTTTAAATAGCCCAAGATGGTAATTAAGGCCTATTCCGTCGCCTGCAAGCCCCAGGGTAGCAATAGAATCAAGGAAACATGCTGCCAGGCGTCCAAGACCGCCATTGCCAAGTGATGGTTCCGGCTCTGCTTCTTCTATCTCTGCCATGCTTTTGCCGTGGCGCTCTAAAGCAGCAGCAACATCATCATATATGCCTAAGTTTATAAGATTATTGGAAAGAAGCTTACCAATAAGGAATTCTGCTGAAATGTAATACAGTTTTTTCTTTCCTTCAATCCTGCCACGCTTCTGCATAATATCCTTTGTAAACTCTAAAAGTGCATAATAAATCTCTTCATTACTTCCTTTTGATACAATGTTTTCAATTTCATTCCCGTACATAATAAACCTCCATTAATTATAATAGCTTGTCTGGATAATAATTCCTTTTTTACCATCCATTATTATTGTATGACATTTATCTGCCAAAAGCAATCTTTTATCTTTATTTTAAATTAACATTAATCCACTGGAACTGCTGCTACTGATGAATCTCCTTTTAATGCCTGTTTTATAACTGCTTCTGAAAGTTTCTGGAAATTGCCTCCTGAACTTGATGCACCACTTAATAAATCAATATCTGGTGTTTCCTTCTGCCCTGTAAGCTGTGCTGCATAATAACGTGTATATTCATTAGGGTATGTGTCATTTATAGATTTCATATTTCTCATATATGCATTGTCCCAGCTTTTAATAAAACCACTGGCATTCTCTGCATTATATTCTGTAGTAACAACCTCACCATTTTTTACAATAATGGTAACAAACTCTTTCCATCCATGTGAATATTCTTCCATCTGTGCTGTATAAGTACCATCCTTCAGGACTTCCGGCTCTTGCTTCTTAGTACAGCCAGCAGCTATAAAAACTGTTGCTGCCAGTACTGCTGCAATTTTTAACCTGCCCATATTTAACACCTTCCTTATATATAAATATTTTAAATTTTTAATGGAACTGGAACTTCTGTAAAAGCTCCTTTAATTTTTCTGATTCTGTTTTTAATCCTGCACTTACTCTTTCTGCATTGCTGGCAGCTTGCAGGTTCTGTTCTGTAATTGCAGAAATCTCATCTATTTTATCTGTAATTTCATGTAATGATGACTCCTGTGTATCTACAGCTTCTGACAAACGTCCTGCAATATTTGTCACCTCTTCTGAACTGCTGCTAATTAATTCAAGTGACTTTGCAGCTTCACTTGTGAGTTCTACACCCTTTGTTATAAGCACTCCTGACTGTGAAATAAGCATAGTAGTATTTTTAGCTGCTTCCTCACTTTCCTCTGCCAGTTTCCTTACCTCCTGCGCCACCACTGCAAAGCCTGAACCAGCCTCGCCAGCCCTTGCCGCCTCCACTGTTGCATTTAATGACAATATTTTTGTCTGTCTGGCAATATCTTCAACAAGCAGTGATATTTTATTAACATCATAAGCATTTTTCTCAATAGCCCCGATGGCCTCTTTAAGTTCATCCATTTTAATATTGCTGTCTGATATCTGTTCTGCAATTTCAAAAGCTCTCTGGTGCGTACATTTAGTATTCTCTGTTACTTCATTTAAATTATTCTTAATAATACCCACCTCTGAAATTAAACTTTCCATTGCACTTGTCTGCGTATAAGCTGCCTGGTGCATCTCCTTTGACTGTATTTCCACATTATCTGCTGCATCTGCAAGCTCGTGTGATGTATTATTAATCTGTTTCATTATACTGTTTAGTGAAACAATTATTTTGTCCAGCGAGTCCCCTATAACTATAAAATCACCTTTATAATCCCCATCTGCTGAAATATTCAGGTTACCTGTGGAAATACTCTCAAGTACACGCTGTATTTCTACAATATACCCATTAATATGTTCTATTGTTGTCTTTAATGAAAGAGAAAGTATCTCAGCTTCATCCCCAGATTTCTTTACTTCAATATCAGATTTTAAATCACCTTCTGAAAACCAGTTCATTCTTGTAATTGCCTTTTTTAGCTGTCTGGAAATTATAGTAGTCACTAACCAGATAGCAGCCAGGGCAAGTACCAGCATACCTGCTGTACCAGTTACCGTGCTATAAAATGCAACATTAGCAGGACGCATATAATCTTTTTTAGGAACCTGTACTGCAAATGACCAGCGTGTGCCCCTTACCGGGCAGTAACTTACATATGCATCCTGTCCATTAACAATTCCTTCTGCTGTGCCTGTTTCCCTTGCAATCATACTGTCATATATTTTATGCGCACTTTCTTCTTTATCAAGGTCATAGATATTAAGTTCCTGGCGCACTATACCAGCAGAAGGATGCCCTGTTATTTTGCCTGATTCATTAATGATAATTGCCATTCCTGTATTACCAATATGGATTGAGCCAAGCACATCGCTTAACATATCATATTTATAAATGCCTGCCAGGTATGAAATTGTTTCATCACCAGCTTTTATTGGCATACCTACTGGTATGCCAATATAATTGTCATTTATTACAGGGTCTTCAATAACCATATTATCCGTTTCTTTTAAAAGGGAAAATAACTCTGTGCCATTAAAATCCTGGAACATTTCACCAACTACTGCCAGTTTTTCACCATCTGTATTATAAACACCTATACCATAAAACTCATATGTATTTGCAGCATCATCTAATACCCAGTCAATCTGGGCAGGCAAAGCATCTGCCCTTGCAAGTGTCTTGTCTGATGCAATATCCATAATCCTGTCTGCCATAAGATGTATATTAGCCTCTACTGCCTTGGCTGACTGCCTGGCAGCAGGCTGTAGTACATCAATTAATATTGTTTCTGTAAGACTGCGCATGGAATAACGCATTACTGCAGTACACACAAGCATAACGCCTAATACAATCAAGGTTGTTAAAACCATAATTTTAAAACGTATACTACGTTTTGCCTTAATCCCTGTTTTTTTCTTTTTCTTGTTTCCCATAATACACATTACCTCATTTTTTTAATGTTTTTATTAAAGTTTCAAGTAAAAGCGGGACATCTATAGGCTTTGTAAGATGTGCATTCATGCCACTTTCTATAGACATCTTCCTGTCACTTTCAAATGCATTTGCAGAAAGCGCAATAATTGGTATTGTTGCCAGCTCAGGATTATCTATTTTCCTGATTAACTGGGTTGCCTGCAGCCCATCCATAACCGGCATCTGTATATCCATCAGCACAAGCGCAAATTCCCCTGAGCCAGCTTCCTTTATTTTCTCAACAGCAATACTTCCATTTACAGCAGTTTCAATTACAAAACCAAGCCCCTGTAATATTTCAGTTTCAATTTCAAGGTTAATTTCATTATCTTCAACAAGAAGGATTTTATGGTTCATTAACTGTGAAAGGGTATTTTCATTGTCATCAGAAATAGACAGCGGCTGTTCCTGTATACGCAGACGCAAAGTAACTGTAAACCTGCTGCCTTTTCCAGCCGTACTTTTTACCTCTATCCTTCCACCCATCATCTCTGTAATATTTTTAACAATTGTCAGTCCAAGCCCTGTTCCATGTACACCGCTTAATGTTGTATTTTTCTCACGCTCAAACGGCTCAAAAATATGCCCTAAAAATTCTTCCCCAATACCTATACCTGTGTCTTCAACTGTAAACTGGCATACTATATGGTCATTAGGAAGCCTTTCCAGTTCAATAAGGCTTATATCAACCATACCACCATCTCTTGTATATTTAATAGCATTATTAGAAAGATGCATAAAAAGCTGTTTAAGCTTTACAGGGTCACTAAATACATCATAATGCATAATCCTTGAAGAATTTACCGAAAGCGTTATATGTTTTTTCTCTGCCTGTGGAAGCAGTGTATTATGTAAATCCTGCATAATATCGCACAAATTACATTCCGCTTCTTCAAGCTTCACATCATTTGTTTCTGTCCATGATATTTCCAGCACCTTATCAATTAAATCTAAAAGCTGCCTTCCTGAGTTCTCAATTTTCTCAAGATAACCTTCTACAGCCTCTCTGTTATTGGTGTATTTCCTGGCAAGAACTGTATATCCAAAAATCGCATTAAGCGGAGTTCTCATATCATGTGACATATTAGACAGGAAAGTGTTTTTAGCTGTAATTGCCAGGTCTGCATTATTCAGCGCTTCCTCTAATATTTGTTTCTGTTCCATTTCACTACGCAGCTCTTCGTCCACCCTGCGGTATCCCATTACAATCTGGGAAATATGGTTTTTACTGCCTACATTTACAATACGTAACTGTAAGTACTGCACTTCCCCACTATCAACAATACGGTAATTAATATAAAATGTTTTATGGTTTAATAACTTTTCACGTATACATCCAGGAGATGTAATTGCTGAAACCATATGGCGGTCATCAGGGTGTACCCATTCTTTTATATATTCAGATGTATACCATAAATAACTGCGCGCCTGAAGCTTATTGCCAAACTGCTGGCTGTTCCTGCTGCTAAGCCTGTATGGCAGGATTTTATCTGTGTCCAGGTCTGCATAAAGTATTGAATCATAATTTATACTAAGGCCTTCTATTACTTCAAGACGGCGCAGGTGTTCCTGGTTAATCAGTTTTATTTCCTTATCATATTCTTCAATCAGGCTTTGGAGCTTCTTCTCATTCTGTAATCTTTCATTTAAAATATTTGCCTTTTCTTCAAGTTGTTTTCTTCTTTTTTCTGTTGCATCACCAATAAAAACATAAAAAATCCCGCCTGAAGATTCACTATAAATATAATGGCCATAATCTTCTATCCAGCGCAACGAACCATCCTTACGGATAGCCCTGTATTCTACATAATCCAAGTCGTACTGGCTTGCACTGATTTGTTCCCTGATACTCTGCTCAACCTCATCAAGGTCTTCTGGATAAACAAGCCCCTGGAATGAATTATTAGTAATCTTACGGAATTCCTGTAGTGTACTGCACTGGAAAATACGCAGTAACGCTTTATTTGCATAAATAATCTGTTCATTACCATCAGCATGGTATATAAGAAACCCGCCTGGCATTTCATCCATAAATTTCACAGCCTCATATGCTGTCTGGATATTCTGCGGCATCTTTGCAGAACAATCCCCTGCCTCCCGTGCCAGTTCCATAAGGCTTGTGGCATCTATATTGCTAATATCTATATTTTCAGTTTCAAGTATATTTAACAAATCTACAATATATTCAACTAAATGGTGCTCCTGGTTTTGTTTCTTCATAACACCCTCCTTATAAGTACATATCTGCTTCTCCAGGGACAGCTTCCTGTACTTTTACCTCTAATGATGTTTAATATATAAATTTTACCATAAAAAGTGCCAGATGTCATCAGCTATTGTAGCATATTGCATGTCCATTTCATAAATTATAGTGGATAGAAATTATCTTATATCTGCAAGCTTCAGATATAATAATTTGTGAAACACACATATATCATATTATATTTATATAAAATACAACATCTGAATACAGCCCCTGGTTCTGTACAGGAGCTGTATCACTTAACCTGCCAATGGACATACCCATCAATGGCACTTTATCCACTGGCTGTAAATTATTTTAATTTTATACCATTACGCACTTCTCCAGCCCAGTCCCATTTACTGCCCTGCTGTCCTGTGCCATACAATTATCTCATTGTATCAATAATTCCAGCAGAAAGGCCAGTACCTTGTACAATAACATCTGTTGGCAAACCTAATGCAATAAGATTTTTTGCAACTGCCAGCTTCTCTTCCTGCCTGCCCTCTTGCCTGCCTTCTTCTTTACCCTCCTGCCTGCCCTTTTTCTCACCACGCCGTTCTGCCTCATACATAAACTGGTTATAGTCAAACAGTGCCTTCTGCCTTGCCTCATATTCCAGGCGTTTCTGTTTATCCTGGCTGATTACCTGTAACCTGTCATATGCACTTTTTATATAAACATTCTTTTTTGCAATCATGTCCAGCTCCTCCTTCCCCTCTGCATTAATAAATTTAGCCCACAGTTCCAGGTCACTGCTGTTTTCCCTTATTTCTTCTGGAAGTTTTGGAAGTTCTATTACATGGAACTCCATTTTATCTGTATATATAAAATTACGTGTATCTTCCCTTATATGGAAACATGAATAAAAATCCTTTTCTTCTTTAAACAGCTTAAACCCAAGTATGCTTATGTTTACACACTTTTTAAACACATCATACTTCTGCCCTTTCCCTATCTGTTCTGTAAACATTTTTGAAGTATAAAACAGTGAACGGTCCGGCCATACTTCAAGTTCTGAAAGCTGGATTTCCGCATCAATTTCCATATCATTATTTAAAAGCACCCTCACATCAAGTATTCCAAGCTTGTCATCTTCATGTAATTTCCTAAGGTTTGTATTAAGTATCCGGGTTTCCTTTATATCTTCTGGATTAATATGCAGTACTGCTGCCAAAAAACCAGTACGTGCCTTCTCATCCATCATTATTTCCTTAAATGCAAAATCCACCTTTGGCTTCATTATAAAATCCAGCATAATTTCCTCCATTTTTCTATTATAAAAACTATTAAGACAACCTGCAAAACCCGATATATTTCTTATGGTTTCTATATTCCCAATTTAACATATATGCAATCCGTTTTCAAGTTAAATGCCCCATTATAAAGCAGTAAATATACATATCAAGCAAATCCTGGTTATTAGTAAATCAGCCAGATTAAATATAAAAAAATAATATACAGCATCTACTTTACCAATTATGTAAAGTTTAAAAATGATTATAGTAGTTTCTGTACATTAAGATTTATAGCATTATTGTTTTGGTTACATGCCTCGGTTGTGACTATGTACCAAAAAATGTAATAAAATTTTTAATAAAAGTGGTAGCTTTTTTTCAGATAGTGTGTTATTATAAGCAATGACAATTGAACCTATCCTTTCTTTTTCCAGAAAAGCTTGTTTTAATTAAAACCAGGCAATTCTGGTATCGTAGCTATATTGCTGCGCAGGGATTGGGTAATAAGACTTGATATCTATTGTAAAGTAGTAATCACTACCTAAATTAAGATGTTGCATTAATGAGAAAGATAATTCAAGAAGAGCCTGTCTCTTTTATGCCTTATTGCCTTGCCTGCATGTGAAATTCCAGGTAGATTATTCACTTTGCAATTGATATAGATACATGATAATTAAAATAAAATTAATGAGAAGAAAGGTGGAAATGTCTATGAAGTTTTTTAGACAGACGAAGGAAACAAAGCGTAAGTTAAGTTTCTTCATGGCTTTAGCAATGGTTATTTCATTGTTACCAGTATCACCAGTAGCTAAGGCAGCAGATACAAAGGTTACGTTTAGTGTTTACGGCAGTGTTAAAAATGCAACAGTATCAGATATCAGTTCATCTACATCAGGAACTGCTATTATTACTCTTAAAGGTGATGGTGATAAGAAAATTACAGACATTAAGGGCTTAACAGCAGTACCAGTTTCAAATAATACTGTAACTGTTGCAACTTCAGTTTCTGTTATTGTATCAGGGCCTGCAACTGCAATAACTACTGGTTGTATAAGTAAGAAGTTATCAACTGATGGCATAGCAACAATTACAGTTAAAAATATCACTAGAGCAGATGGTATAGTTTTAGGAGGCGAAGTAGTTTTAGAAGATTCATCTACTGACTCATCTCAAACTACCAAGCCATCTGAAACTAACAAGCCATCAGCTACTCCAGTACCAAAATATGAAGTTAGTGTTACTAACAAAGTTGGCGCAAATATTGCATTAACTGTAGGTACAGAAACTATTTCAAAAGCTAACACAACATTATCTATTGAAAAAGGTACAAAGCTTGATATTTCAGTTGCACCAAATGGAGATTATATCTGGAAAGATATTCCTGAATTAACAATTGATGGTTCTAAAACAGGCTTTAAGGCTGAAGGTTCTAAATATACAAATTCAGTTGTTATTGATGCAAAAACTGCAATCGTAGTATCTGGTGGTTCAGTAGAAACAATACCTACAGAGGTAGTAACTAAAGTAGAAAACGCTGCTAAACCTGCTGAAGGTCATGATGAAACTGTAGCAGTGGATACAAAAGGTACTACATCTGATATTATTTCTGCTATTGTTGCTAAAGAGAATGGCTCTCTAACTGCTGGAGCTATTGTTGAAGCATTAAAAGATGACGGAACAATAAACACAGTTTATAAGGTTAGCAAGTCTACTTCTGAAGCAGCAATTAATACAATTAAAAATGGCTTTGATAATATGGACGAAACACCAGAAGGATTAACAGAAGAAGTCTATACTAAAGCTATAGAAGATGGTTATGCTGTTGATATTGATATAAAGGCAGTATATACTATTGGTGATGTTACAGGTGAAGTGGCAATCACTGTTTTAAAAAATGTAATAACAATTACAATGCCAATACCTGCTAAGCTTGCAGATAAAAAAGATGCCAATGGTGACTTTTATGCATTTAGGCTTCATGATGGCGAAGTAACTGCTATTAAGTGTGGAAAAACAACTGATGGTAAACTTACAATTAAGAGCGACAAGTTCTCTACATATGTTATTTCATTTGTTCCAAGTGGAAATAATACAGATGATAATAAACCTACACCTCCTTCAGGTGGCGGCGGAATAGGTGGTTATGTTCCTTCAACTAGTGCTACACCTGCTCCTTCTGCAACAGCAGCTCCTTCTGCTTCACCTAGTGCAGACCCAAGTGCTACACCTGGTGTAGACAGTTCAGCAGCTCCTTCTGAATCAGGCGCTCCAGCTCCTGGTGGTGACACAACACCTACTAAAGCTCCAACAGCAACAGATAAGCCAGTTGATGATAATAAGGATGACAATAACACTGGTGGTTCAACAACTGTTAAAGTAGGTAAGAAAGCTACAGTTAGTGGTTCACAGTACAAGGTAACAGCAGTAAAAGGTACAAGGACTGTACAGTTTACAAAAGGCAAGAAGAATGCTAAGAGCATTGTAGTTCCTTCAACTGTCAAGATTAGTGGTAAAAACTATAAAGTAACAACTATTGCTAAAAATGCATTTAAAGGCAATAAGAAACTTGCAAAAGTTACAATTGGCAAGAATGTTAACAAGATTGGTGTAAGCGCATTCCAGAACTGCAGTAAGTTAAAGAGCATCGTTATTAAGAGCACAAAACTTACAGCTAAGAAAGTTGGTAAGAATGCATTTAAGGGCATCAACAAGAAAGCAACATTCAAAGTGCCAAAGAGCAAGGTTAAGGCATATAAAAAGATTGTTAAAGCTAAAGGCGCAGGCAAAAACGTTAAGGTGAAAAAATAATTTTTTTACAATTCTATATGCAGCATCTGGGATATAATCCCAAAAGTGCCACCAGTAATTTTTACTGGTGGTATTTTTTATTCTATATTGTAATTACCACTAGCAAAAAATATTGTATTATGGTTAAAATACTTTTACCCAAAGTATATACTTATACTTTATGTGCAAAATTTTGTCTGATATTCTATATACTGGTCCGCATAATATAGAAACTGCTTATACACTTCCATAATTCTTATATAAATAAAAATCTTAAAACATATGGGAAATATTCTTATATTAAAGCCTGCTATTCTAAAAGCAATATACTGTATATAGTAAATATTCCAAAAATATTGGTGTAAAAACCAGAAAACAATATTATATTACAATATTTCCATAGAAACTTTTATATGGTACAATAAAGATAAATTTTTGAAATGAGGATAAATTAATGAGACTTAGAAATGTTAAAGGCTCGCAGGAGCTTATTATAGATAATCCCTATACAATACAGGCAGACGGGGCAGACCCAGCTGATTATAAGGGATTATGGAATAAAAATTTCTTCCATAACAATAACCCTGTCCATATTGAAATCGGAATGGGAAAAGGACAGTTTATAACAACACTTGCTGCCAGTAACCCTGGTATTAATTATATTGGAATTGAAAAGTATTCAAGTGTACTTGTAAAAGCATTTAGTAAAAGGGAACAGCTCAGAACAGACAACCTTTTATTTATAAGAATGGATGCTGAAAATATAACAGATTTTTTTGCGCCAGGAGAAACAGACAGGATTTACCTTAACTTTTCAGACCCCTGGCCAAAGGACAGACATGCCAAAAGGCGTCTTACTTCAAGACAGTTTCTTGAACGCTATAATACTATACTTTCAGAAAATGGATTTGTCCAGTTTAAAACAGACAACCGCCCGCTCTTTGATTTCTCTGTTGAAGAAGCCAAAGAAGCTGGATGGTGTCTTGATGAAGTAAATTATAACCTCCATCAGTATGGGCCAGCAGAAAACAATGTTATGACTGAATATGAACAGAAATTTTATAATCTTGGCAGCCCTATATACAAGCTTACAGCACACAGGCAGAAATAATATTTATTCTGCCTGTTCCAGCTCTTTCAGCGCTTTTATATCCCTGCCTTGCAGTTTATATTTTATAAATTTATTGGCAAGGAAACCAACTACTGCCACGACAGGTACACCTATAAACATTCCAAGAACCCCAAAATATGCACCACCAACAGTTATAGCAAATATTACCCACATAGGGTTAAGCCCGGTGGACTGGCCAAGAAGGCGCGGGCCAAGCACAAGCCCGTCAAACTGTTGCAGCACAAGTATCATTATTACGAATATAACTACCTGCTTCGGGCTTGTACACAAATAAACCAGCACACCTGGCACAGCTCCTATAAATGGCCCGAAATAAGGTATCATATTGGTTATTCCTACAATAACACTTATTAAAACCGAATATGGAAGCCTTAGTATATTCATAAGCACACAACATATACATCCTATTATAAGGGAATCTACCGCTTTGCTTATAAGAAATGCACTAAATATATCATTACATTCCCTGAATGTATTACAAATAGCATTTCCCTTCTCCTCTTCAAACAAAGCATAAACAAATCTTTTTGCCTGGTATCTGAATAAATCCTTTCCGTTAATCATGTATATTGAAATAAAAAGTGCAAGCAACATATTAACAAGTCCCCTGACTATTGAAACTGAAACTGAAAAAATCATAGGAACTACATTACCCACTATATTTGTCCCATAATCAACAATATCTGGAACCATTTCATTAAGCCTGTCAGTAACTACATTAATATCTATGGCAGGATATTTCTGGTGAAGTTCCTTTAACATACTAAGTATATGCGAATAAACAACAGGAACATTTGATGCCAGTTCTGATATACTTTCCCCTGTCTGTGGTATTACAAACACAAATGCTATTATTATAAAACCAACCAGTGTTATATAAGCAAACACCATAGCCAGTACTTTAGCCAGTTTTTTATGCCCGCCTTTAGTAATATATTTGAGAATGAGCCCCTCATACTTTACAACTATTGGTGAAACAAAATATGCAATAAGCACTGCTGCAAAAAATGGTGACAGCACCCCAAATAAGTTATAAATAAATTTCTTTGTATCTGTCCAGTTATTTATCAGCATATATATAATTGTACCAAAAAATATTACTAACAGAGCATACAGACATATATTTGCATATTTATGGTCAAGCTTAAAAAAACTGCCATGCTTTTTGTCTGCTTTCTTTTCTGGAATAGCTCCAGCCATAGAATTTTTATTGTTACCTTTCCCTGGAATTTTACTGTTCTTGTTGTCCTTTTTAATAATATCCCCATTAACCATTTTTGACATAACACCATCCTGCCTGTACTTTAGATAATTTTATATTCAACAGTATAGCCCTAATCTTCTCTTTTGGAAACAGTTTATAATTAAATTTAATGAATAATTAATTAATTTCTTTTGTTGATTTTCTACGCACGATAGTTTAATATGTTTTTAATAAGAAAATTTAATTGCATTGGTATGCAGAAACGGAGGTAATAATGGCTAAATCACTTATTTTTCTTGCACCAGGGTATGAAGAGGTTGAGATGCTTACAGTTGTGGATATGCTAAGAAGGGCTGGCATTGAAATAAATATGGTGTCAATTACTAGTACTTTGGAAGTTACAGGTTCACACAATATAACTATTAAAGCAGACCAGTTATTTAATGATGCAGACTTTGTCAATACAGACATGCTTATACTTCCTGGCGGGATGCCTGGAACAAATAACCTGCTTGCATTTAAGCCTCTTACAGACAAACTTGTAGAATTTAACAATTCAGGTAAATTTACTGCTGCTGTATGTGCTGCTCCAAGTGTACTTGGCTCACTTGGAATTTTAAATGGCAGAAATGCAACATGCTACCCTGGCTTTGAAGAAAAACTTACAGGCGCAAACTACCAGAAACAGCCTGTTATCAGGGATGGCAATGTTATAACAAGCCGTGGTATGGGGACATGCATTGATTTTGCAGGTGAAATCATTGCGGCACTTGACAGTCCTCAAAAAGCAGAAGAAATAAAAGAAAAAATTATCTACAATGATACTTATTAAAAAACCAATTCTGGAATATTAACAGCTTAATAAAACATTTATCTCCAGGGCATGGCCTAAAATTATTGCTGCTGGCAAAGTCACCACATAGCCAGTTAAATATACTAATCTAAATTTTTAAACATGCCCTGGTAAAACACATACCATAACAAGAAAAAATCTTTGCAGGAAATATTATGAAAATTAAAAATCCCCTGCAAAGATAAATTATTACACAGACTACAGCATTTCCTGGAACTCCTTAATCTTTTTCAAAGAAAGACCTGTATACAGTGCAATCTTTTCAGCAGACAGTTCTCCTTCCCTAACCATTCTTAATGCTAACTCTTCCCTTTCCTGTTCAATTCCACGTTCAATTCCACGTTCAATTCCACGCTCATATCCTTCCTCAAACTTCTCCTGGTAACTCATCTGTAAAGTCATATAATCAATCCTCCATTTCTCATTTCCCCTTGCGGACTGCACTGCTTCTTCAAGTTCCCTGGTAAATCCTGTCCCTGCACCTTTCCCGTCTATAAAGTCCAGCAGTTCCTTCATTTCCTGGTTCACATCATCTTCTGTCCCTTTTGTGTTCAGTATGATTTTAACTGTGTCATCCCCTAGCGCAAGCCCTAAATCCTGTACACAGCGGTTCTCAAATGTATACACATGCCGTCCTTTTCCAAACAGGTCAAATGTACATACAAATATTACATAACTCTTTTTTAAATCCCTGTAATCCCTTCCCTTTTCCAGTATATTTAAGTCAATTACACCCTGGTAATACCTCATCCGCTTTGGCAGGTTATGTTTATTTGCTGTCTGCATCTCTATATTATATACTGTGCCTTCCCTATCCTCCACATATACATCCAGACGCACACTTTTTGCATCAAGTGACAGGTCTATGCTTTCCTGGGCACTTGGATACTCTATATGGTTTATTTTCACACCCAGCACTGTTTCCAGGAATGGTTTGCAGTATTTTGGGTTCTTCATTATTATGCAGAACATAAAGTCATCTTTAAATTCCAGTTCTTCAAATCTTTTTACCATGTTCTTTTTCCTCTATCTTTTATGTTTTAAACAATCTGCTGCTTCTTCAAGTTCCCTGACCAAACCTGTCCCTGCTTATGCCTAAATGCTTTGTTTACAACAGTATATCACATGCTTATGGTTATGTATATCTTAATCTTTTAAAATGAACTGGATATTATATTAATAAAATATAAAATAAAAAACAAACATAAAAACAGCTATAATCCTGTCTCTATGTTTGTTTAAGAATTCCATATATAAAATTTCAATTATATTTTAATTATGTCTTTAAAATTTCTCCCACTGGTATGAAATTAATGTGCCGTCTGCACTGTAACCAAGTTCATACTTTTTGCTTTTGCCAATTAATTCTACTTCATATTCTGCATCTTCTAAGTCATAATCTATTTCTATAATTTTTGCATTTTTAACCTTTTTTTCTGCCTGGCGGCGTATATCTTTTTCAGAAACTTTTTTACTGCTTTTTCTGTGGCCTGTTTTTTCCCACTTATATTCTATAAGCTTTCCATTAGATGCCTGGTACACTAATTCATACTTTTTGCTGCCTTTTTTCATATCAACTTCATATGTCCATACACCATCGTCCTCATCTTCTTCAACAAACAAAACAGTAGCACCTTTGACATATTCAGATGCCATTTCCTCTGCCTGGCTGCTGCTTGTAATCTTCTTTGCCTGTACATTAGCAGCAGAAAGCCCGCCTATACTTAATGCTAAACCTATTGCAATAATTTTCTTATTCATATGATTACCTCCGTTCTTAAAATGTTATCAGATACATGTTATTTTAAAAATTAAAATTTTAACACAAACTTGTTCTGGCTTCCTCCTCTATACTTGTTAATATTATAACATCTATTTTAAAAACTTCAATATAAATTTATTTCCTGGAAGCCATAACCACATTCTGTACCCTGTGCAGGATTATCCTGAGGTTATATGGCTTTTCAACAAAGTCTGTAGCCCCAAGTGCAAATGACTTTTCAACACTCTTTTCACCTCCCTGGGAAGTTACAATTACTGGTATTTTCTTATACCTTTCATCCACTCCAAGATGCCTCATAAGTGTAAACCCATCCATTACAGGCATTACTAAATCAAGCATTATTACGTCTATTTTATTATAATTATCTTTAATATATTCCAGGGCTTCAGCACCATTTTCCTTTTCTACAATCTGGAAATATGAAGCAAATGATGTACTTAATATTTTACGGTTAAGTGCCAGGTCATCAACTATAAGCATAACCCCCTGCGATTTTTTAAATTTAAGCCCATACAAACCATTAGATGATATCTCATCAATCTTGTCTAGCACATTATGCCTTAACATATATGCCTCAAATTCATCTGGTGGCATAGGCTTTGCATAATAATAGCCCTGTACAAAATTGCAGTCCATATTCCTAAGCATTTGTATCTGTTCTTCTGTCTCTATACCTTCTGCAACAACTGCATAATCCATCCATTTAGCAAGTCCTATTATAAAGCTCAAAATATTGTTGCTGTTTGTCCCCATATCGCCTTGTACAAAACCCATATCAAGTTTTAATATATCAATAGGCAGTTCATTAAGCATATTTAATGAAGAATATCCTGAGCCAAAATCATCCATTTCTATTACAAAACCAATAAGTTTAAGCTGCCTGACTACCTCTATAATCTGCTCAGGATTATCAGTATAAGCCGTTTCTGTAATTTCCAGATGTATATGTTCTGGTTCTAGGTTGTGCTTATGTATAATACCCAAAATTATTTCTATAAAATCAGGGTTATATATATCTGTCCTTGATACATTTACAGATATCGGCACAACTGGATATCCGTTTTTAATCCAGTTTTCTACATATCCACATGCTGTATCCCATACATATTTATCAAGTTCTGTTATAAAACCATTTTTCTCAAAAAGCGGGATAAATTCGGCTGGGTTCATAAAACCTTTAACTGGATGCTGCCAGCGTACAAGCGCCTCTGCACCTGCAACCCTTTCAGAACCAAGGTCATACTTAGGCTGGAAATATACCATAAACTGCTTTTCCTTTAGCGCATTTTCCATACAGTTCACTATTTCCTGTTCATGCACCTGTTTTTCCCAGATTTTTTTATCATAATATGCAACATACTGTCCATATTTTCCTTTTATTGTATCAACTGTAAGCACAGCACGCCCAAACATAGCTGGCACTGGCATAGCCTTGTCCTCTATTTTATAAACGCCAAACCTTAACATTATATTCATGCTTACTGGAAAATCATTAATAATCTTTACAACTGACTCAAGGTTTTCATTAAGCATTTCCTTATTATACTTTAAGAAAAGTACAAAATGGTCTGCCTCAAGCCTGCCACATAACTCATCTTTACTGATAAAATGTTTAAAAACCCTTGCCATATATACTAAAATGTTGTTGCCTGCATTTTCACCAAATAAGTCCTTAATAAGTCCAAAATTCTCTATATCAGAATATACAATTGCATATTCAGTGTCTGGGTTTTCTTCCAAAATCCTGGCGGCTTTCTGGCAAAAAACTTCTTCTGAATATACACCTGTAAGGTGGTCTTTCTGTAAATCACTTGCCATTGAAGCATTTTCACTGAGGTTAATAATATTATCAAGACGCTTCTTTACTATTACCGGGCTGTACGGCTTATACAAGAAATCGCTTGCACCAGCAGATAATGCACTGATTTCTGTTTCCTCATCTTCTGTACTAGCAGTCATTATAACAGGTATCCTTGAAAGATACTCGTTTCTCTTCATAAAACGTAACAGTTCATCCCCACACTGCATGTCTGGCGTTATATCCAGAATAACAGCAGCTACCCTGCCAGCATTGGAATCCAGTATCCTGTATGCTTCCCCAATGCTGGCAGACTCCATAACATTATAATACTCTTCTAAGAAAACAGCCGCCTTAGCCCTGTCTTCTTTATTACTGTCAATTATAAGTACTGTCCTTATTCCTGCCATTCACCTCACCCCTCCCGGATAGTTTTTACTAAAAACATCATACTGCTATTCTACTATATAAAGCCAGGGAAATCAATGTTATGTCCAGCTATCTGGCAATAATATCCGGCCATTGCCAGGATTTTTTCTTATATTGATATAATGTATGCAATTAAAGCACATATTATCTGGAATATAACACACCTGAATACTACCTGTGTATCAGACCAGCCCTTATTTTTTCTTGCATGGTCATGAAGAGGTGTTCTTGTATTAACAAGTATAGATATTTTCAAAAACCTCTTTAATGCTATTTTTACAAGCCCAATACCCCCATCAACTATAAGCACAAGTGCAAGAAGCACATAACTAACAGGGTGGCCTGTTTTCATTGCAATTAAAGCTATATAAAAGCCAAGTGCCCTTGAACCTGCATCACCCATAAGCATACTGCTTGGTGTTGAATTAAAATATAAGTATGCAAGGAGCACTGAAACAAAAATAAAACCTGTAATTACATAACTGCCAAGTTCACTGGCATATATTATTGTAAATGAAGATATTACCACACAGCAAAGGCTTGCACAGAGCCCGTCAACCCCGTCATTACAGTTTGTAACATTTATGGACACCCATATAAGTATAATACCCAGTATAAAATAAACTGGAACAGGTATATCCAAAACAACTGGCCCAATATGTATAGCCAGTAATTCCTGGTTATAATTAGTAAAAGTCCACATTGCAACTACAGATATAACAAGGTCTATAAACCCTTTCTTATATTCATTCCACGGCGTCTTGGAAGCATCATCAAGATAACCACTAAGCATTACTGCAAGCAATAATATGCAATATATTATGTATTCCCTGCTAACGGGTATAAACAACAGTGAACATACAATAAATACTATTACAAATATAAAGCCTGCCCCTCTTATCTTCCCCTTTGAAAGAGCACCATTTACAGCAAACTCCCTGCCGTGGTCAACAGGCAGGAAAGGAAAAGGAAAAGCAAGACCAGCAAACGTAAGTACAAATGCCACAAGTATTCCAGCAACTGCTATCTGGTTCGGTTCTAAAAACCTGGTTAAAATATCATACATTTTTATCCTCCTGAAATTATTAACATATTAATATTTATTCAAGTAACGCTTTTCTATTATAACAAAGCACAAGAAAATATACAAGTTTTGATAAAATGGGGGACACGGCTGTTTCATAAATTCCCTTACAAACTGTATGTAAGATAATTTCCAGTTATCTTTTGTTGGTGTGATTTGCCAGGCGGACGGTTTTTGTGCCAGAGCCAGAATATTCCATACAGGGGCACGCTTCCGCTACGTTAACCCAC
>CAJTRU010000015.1:0-52119 GCA_910579085.1 uncultured Lachnospiraceae bacterium
TTCTGGCACAGAAACCGTCCGTTTTTACACTAACACAAGATAACTGGAAATTATCCCACACCCAGTTTGTTGTATATAGTAAACATAGCAATTTGTAACGAAAATTTGGAAAAAGCAGTTAATTATTTTAAATATATTTCGATATAATATATAGGAAAGTGGACTGGAAAGAGCATTTCCAGTGTTACATGGTACATAGTGGTTTATTTAACTGGAATTTTAATGTAAAGGAGTGAGAATTATGTCAGTTTTTTCAGTATCTGGCTCAAACAATGATTTTTATGGCATGTTTTTTAATACATCTGGTTCAAACAATAAGAACAATGCAGCAGGCCTTTTTGGTGGCGGCAATAATGCTTTAGGTGATATGTCACTTATAAAAAGCGGTGCTTATAAAAAACTTCTGAATTCATATTATGCAACAGTAAAGGAAAATGAAGCTGAAGACGGTAAAGGGACTACTACTGCAAAGGCAAGTGCGGCAAAAGATTCTGCTGGAAGCCTCCAGACTGTTTCATCTGATGCTACAGAACTTCTGGGTGCACTTAAAGAACTTGGCAACAGGTCATTATATAAGAATAAGACAGATGAAAGCGGCAACAAAATCCTTGGTGAAAAAGGAGAGGCTGTTTATGATACAGAAAAAATAAACAGCGCTGTTAAGAAATTTGTTGAGTCTTATAATTCATTTATTGAGTCATCAGGCAAGTTAAATTCTACAAGCATATTAGGCAAGACTCTTGATATTGTAAAGGGTACAAAGAAGAACTCAGGGCTTCTTGCTGATATAGGCATTACAATAGGTGATGATAACAAGTTAAAACTGGATGAAACAAAGCTGGGCAAAGCTAATGTAACTACAATTAATTCATTATTTGTTGGAAGCGGCTCATATGGTTCATCAGTTTCAGCAAGGACTTCAGCAAGCGCACGCCTGGCAAACAGTGCAGCATACACAAATACACGTGGCACATCATATACATACGATGGTTCTTATTCCATGCTTGGTTCAACAGGTTCTAATTCTATTAGCGGGTATATGTAAGCCATTTTTATAGGAATTTTATCCTCCTGCTTATATTACAGATATATAAGCAGGAGTTTTTGTGTTTTATGGTAAACAATAACGGGTACTGCTATGCATATAATTATAATTATTACAAAGAATACAATATTTCTTTCCCAGGGAATTGAATAAGAAACATTGTTATAAAAGTTTATTGCATTAAATACAGCATAGCTTAGCGGGATACCTGCCGCCAGTG
The DNA here is from genome assembly GCA_910579085.1 of uncultured Lachnospiraceae bacterium. Lineage (GTDB taxonomy): Bacteria > Bacillota > Clostridia > Lachnospirales > Lachnospiraceae > Butyribacter. The sequence continues at coordinate 1,266 of CAJTRU010000015.1, forward strand.
AAGCAGCTATAGAGATAACTGCATAGCCTGTGCCTTCCATGCCAAGCATCTTTTTAGCCTGTTTTGAAGTCATGCCAATGCTTTCAAGAGTTGCGGGTTCATGCAGGCGGCTATGTATATTAGATGCCATCATATCCAGGTAGTTAAGGATTGCGAGCATTGCCATAATAATACTTATACTATTGCCAAGCACTTTAGCTTTATTTTTAGTGGTTTTCATTTCATTATAATTGCGCAGCCTGGATTCACGGCTTATTTCGTTTATCCCGTCAAAAACAGATATTGCTGCCTGTTCTGTTTCTTCATTATAAGGTTCTTTATACTCTGCCAGTACAGCCTCAACATATGTTTCCCCTAAAAGCTTTTCTGCAAATTTTTCACTAACAATTATTTCTGGTGCAATTCCTTCTGCAAATGCTCATATATGGTAAAGAAGCAAGTAACCAAAAACAAGAGATAGACAGCAAGTTATACACATTCACACAATGCTGGTTACTACACAACCCCTCCTCATTTATTCCTTTTTAGCTAAAAAATTTTCTGTAATAAAAAATTGATTAAGTTCTTTCATATGGTTACAAGGGTATTTTTGTGGCATTACGAAAGAATGTTGTGACAGTCCTTCCAAAAAAGAGTAATAAATATTAGAAAATATTGGAGTATCCAGGTTTGCAGCAAAAATATTGGCCACTTTCATTAAGTCAATAGCTTTTTCCATTGAATCATAATTTTTTAAAAGTAAATCTTGGGATTTTTGTTGTATTTTAGGATAGACATTTGATAAACTGACTAATGCCGTCCATGCCATCAACTCCATTTTTCGTATATTATCGAGTGGTAGAAGCTGCTCTGAATATAAAATAAAATCCTCTAATGAAACGCTGTTTTGAAACAGTTCCAGATTTTCTGCCCGTTGAATTGCACAAAACTCAATATAATCTAAAATTTCTATATAGAAATTTTCTTGTGATTTAAAAAAATTTTGTATAGAACCTACTGTATACCCTGAGGAATTTGCTAGTTTGCGAAAACTAACAGATGATAGTCCTTCTTTACCAATCAGATTTATTGATAACTGTAAAATTTCCTGCTTTTTAGTGTAACTTTCTTTATTGCCCATATGCCACTCTCCTTAATATAAATTTTTTTTAATATATCATACTTGACATTTTAATACAAGTGTATTAAAATTAAAAAAGTTAATACAACTGTATTAAAATTGGAAGGAGAAAATGCAATGTTAATGTCAAGTACAAACACAATCGAGGGAAAAAACTGGAAGTATTAGGATTGGTAAGAGGAGTGTCTATTTACAGTAAAAATCTTGTAAAGGATATTGGGCAAAGTTTAAAATCTGTAGTTGGAGGAGGGCTGAAAACTTATACTGGATTGTTGGAGCTTACAACAGATACAGCTACAAGAAAAATGGAAGAAAAAGCAAATGAAATGAGTGCAGATGTAATCGTTGGAATCAGCTATTCTACATGTAATCTAGTAGATGGGGCGGCAGAAATAATTGTATATGGTACAGCAGCAAAATTTGTTTAAAGGTGGTAGTAAGCTATAATGAGTAAGGTTATTATGATGTGCGGAGTATGTGGTTCTGGTAAAACAACTTATGCAAAGCAGAAAGAAAAAAATGGGTATATCAGACTTTCGATTGATGAAGAACTATGGAAAACTTACGGAAGGAAAGGTATTGATTATCCAGATAGCCGTTATGAAGAATTATCAGAGAAAGTAGAGGCTATGCTTTGTGAGAGATTAATCCGCTTTATTAAAGACGGAAAAAACGTAGTAATTGATTTTAGTTTTTGGAGTAAAAGAAATCGTAGCTTTTATAGGACAATCATTGAAAAAGCAGGAGGTACAGCAGAACTTGTATATATGAAAGCCAGTAAAGAAACTTTGCAAAAAAGACTGAAAAAAAGAAATACGCTTTTAAATGCTAATTCTCCATTCATAATAACTAACGAAATATTAGAACATCATTATAATGACTTTGAAGAGCCGCGGGGAGAGGGGGAAATAATCCTATTACAGGATTAATTATAAAAGATAAGACCATTTATTTTGAAAACATTATATAATTTCCAAAATGGCTGATAGGTTATTTGATGGCATCAGCCAGGTGCTACCGCTTCCAGAAACCCCTGTAATCCCTTTTTCATAAAAACTGTTTACTTTGTATTTTTTAGAATTTTAGAAATATGCCTTTCTAGTTATATTAAATTACTAAAATTGCTGCATTGATAATTATAGCATTATATTTGTATAAGTAAAAGAAGTTTAATGCCATACAAGTATCAGATATATAAAAAAATATTATATGGAAAATTTGTTTAAATATTGCCTGTCTTTATATAATTATGGTATAATCCAAAGGACTGCACAAGAAAATTGTATAAAAAATATTTATATAATTACAGGAGGGTTATAATAATGAAAGAATATAGGGAAAGAACAGGGGATTCTGGTAATGCAGCTTACCAGGATGAGGAACTTATACGTATAAACCGTCTGGCATTAATTGTTGTATCTGTTATATCTGTTTTTCTTTTTGGCGGATATTTAAGGGATGCGGCTGATGGTAATATAACGTGGGGATTTGCGGTTTTAGTTGCATCAATATCTGCATTTATATGCATTACAAATAACATAATTTATTTTATAAATAAGAAAAGTAATGCTCTTAAACATTCAATTGTTATAGAATATGCAGTATTATATTTAGTGGCTATGCTGGGTGCAAAAAATGACCTGGTGTTTATTATTGCTGTACCATTAACAGGGGTTATAATGTTGTATTTTGATTTAAGGTTTATGGTTTCAACAAGTGTAGGTGTATTTTTAATAAATATTATATATATCTGTTTCCGCCTTTATAAGGGGACAATGCCTTCTGGCCTGCCAATCAGCCTCTCTACTATATTATTACAGGTTGCAGGTATAGCAGTGTACTTAGTGGCAATGTGCCAGGCAACAGCGATTTCCAACAAGATTAATGCGAGGAAACTTAAACAGATTGCTGAACAGAAAGAACAAAGTGAAAAGCTTCTCAGTGATGTTCTTGAGATTGCAACTGTTATCAGGGAAAATTCTGTTTCAGCAAGTGAAAAAATTTCAGCTTTAAGAGATGCAACATTAAAGACATCTGATTCATTGGGAGAAATTTCAAAAGGAAATTCATTAAATGCAAAAAGCATTGAAAAACAGACGCTTATGACTGGCAATATCCAGGAAATGATTATAAATACAAAGAACATTTCTGATGAGATGGTGAAAAATGCACAAAACAGCCTTGATGCAGTAAAGGAAGGGCAGCAGTCTATGAAAGAACTGCTTGGGCAGGCAGAATTTATTGAACAATCAAACCACCAGGCAGCGGAGCTTATGCAGGTATTATCTGGTAATGCTAAAAAGGTTGGAAGCATTACAGAGGAAATATTCTCTATTTCCAGCCAGACGAATATGCTTGCCCTGAATGCTTCTATAGAGAGTGCAAGGGCGGGTGAGGCTGGACGTGGTTTTGCAGTTGTGGCGGAACAGATACGTGTACTTGCAGAACAGACAAGGAAACTTACAGAAAATATCAGAAGCATTGTTGGAGAATTGGAAGAAAATACTAATGAAACATTAGGGAGTGTTTCAAAGATGCTTGATGCATCATCGGAAGAAAAGAAAAATATCGGGATTGTGGGTGAAAAATTTTCAAATATACATACAGTTGTAACCATGCTGGGAGATAATGTAAAGTTTATTGGAAATAGTATTGAGGATATTTATTCTGCAAATAACCAGATTGTTGATAGTATCAGCCAGATATCAGCAGTGAGTGAAGAGGTTGCTGCAAACACCCTGGAGGCGGACAGTATTGGCAAGACAAGCAGCGACGAAGCCAGGCAGGCGGTGGAATTTATGGAAAAACTGCTTGGTGTGGCACAAAAGCTGGACAGTTATCTGTAAAGCATTAAGCGTGAATACTGGATTTACATAGCTTACCCCCTCTGTTATATATGGATAACAGAGGGGGCTTTTGTATTTTAAATATACTGGTATGCCTTATATTGCTGGTTAACGCCTGGACTTGCCTTTTATGCATTTATTTTAACTGGTTGTGGCAAATATATTTACAATTATATTTATATATGGTAATATCAATCCGGTTTAATTTCATTAAGTAAAGTAAACTCTTTAAAATCCACACTTTTTAAGTGGCAGGCCTGGTTTGCCAGTGGACAAGCCACAGAACAGATTGCAGATATTATCTGGCTTATAGATAAAAATAAACAGTAAATTAAGAAAGTGGGCAGAATTAAATATGGATATATTAGTATTAGGAAATGGATTTGATTTGGCACATGGACTGCCAACTGGTTATATTGATTTTTTGGAATTTTGTAAGAGCATAATGCCAATATATAAAGATGCAAAGGAAAAACCAGTTGTTAATTATTATATGGAGGTATTATCAGATATAAAAATTAATAGTGAAATAAAAGATTATCTGGATGAAGCATTTAAAAGCAGAAAAGAGAATAGTGAAATGAAATACAAGACAAAGTATCCAAGTTTAGATGAATTATTTTCACTTATTGATAATAATATATGGTTTTATTATTTTATCCAGTGTGACAGGCATGACAAAGAAAACTGGGTAGACTTTGAAGGTGAAATATCTAATGTAATAAAGGCAATAACTGGAACAATGAAAGAATATAATATGTCATTATATGGAGAATTACGTAATTTTAAAGATGGGAATTCATATCATCTGGCATGTGAATATGAAGTAATTTTAGATATAATTAAAAAATATAAAAAAAGGAACTTGTTAGACAGAGTTACTTATTTAGAGATAAAAAACTATTTACTGGATGATTTGAACCGCCTGGTCCGTGCATTGGAAATATATTTAACAGAGGTTATTGGCAAAGTTAAAATAAAAAAGGTGTCTTCTGATATAATGGATATAGTTAGTCCTTCTATCAAAGTTCTAAATTTTAATTATACTAATACTTACATTAAAGAATACTATTACAATGAAATAAATATTAATTATATTCATGGAAAAGCAAGGAAAAATAACACAATAGAAGATAATAAGATGGTTCTTGGTATAGATGAATATCTTCCAGAAGATAGAAGGAATAAGGACACAGAATTTATTGATTTTAAAAAATATTACCAGAGAATTTACAAAGGAACAGGCTGTAAATATAAGGAGTGGATAAGTGCAATACATGAGGATTTTCAAGAATATGAAATGGAATTAGAAAGGATTAAAACATATAAAGATAATGTATTTCCACAAAGGCAACGGGCAAATGAAATAAAAAATAATTATTTAAACAAACATAATCTCTATATTTTTGGACATTCACTTGATATTACTGATAAAGATATTCTTAGGGATTTAATATTAAATGACAATATAAATACAACTATATTTTACCATAGTAAAGAGGAACTCGGAAGGAAAATTGCAAATCTTGTTAAAGTAATAGGGCAGGATGAATTAATAAAAAGAACTAGCGGAGGGAAATATCCTGTTATTGAGTTTTTACCACAAAGTGATATGAAGATAAAAGCAGATGTTATATAATTAAGGTTTGTCCTGGCAGCAGGCAGATTTATTTTATAATTGAAATGATATTAAAGCTTATATAAAACACCTTGGAAATATAGTATTAACAAGGTGTTTTTCTTAATATATATGGAAAAGGCTTGTTTATCTAAAACCATTTACAAGGAAGTGTTAGAAAATAATCCCTGCTTTCCTTAAATCCCATTTTTTCATAAAATCCTTTTGCGCACTCTGTCTGGACTAACAATTCAGAATTTTTACAGGCATTTCTGCATAGCCTTACTAATTCCCTTCCTATACCATTATTCTGGTATTTTGGCAAAACAGCCAAATCATAAATAACTGACCGGAAGTGCAAATCGCTTAACATCCTTACACATCCTGCTAATTCCCCGTCTATCCATGCAGAGAATACAAATGTTGAATTTATAAATCCAATATTAAAGCGTTCTAACTGTTCCTGGGTTGTGGTATCTCCGGTTGCCCAGCCTGTTTCAAGAAATAATTTATACAATTCATTACAAGGTATATCCTTCTGTGTTTTATATATTACATTCATTATGTTTACTCCTTTCAAAGTGCATAACGCCTGCTTTGCCAGTTATTTTTATATTAAATAACCCCCTTTGTTGTACTTGGACAACAGAGGAGGTATTTTGTATTTTAAATATACTAGTATGCCTTGTACTGCTGGTTAACGCCTGAACTTTCCTTTTATAGATGGTATAATAGCAACCAGTGTAAGCCCATATCCAATTAGTAAGTCATGTAAATATGCTTCATTAAATTCACTGAAAAGCTTACGGAACTCAGAAATAGACTTGTATGCACTAGAGAAACTGACACCGTCCATTTCCTGCATAATGCTAATTGCAACGGAAATATTATTTGCAAAGTAAACAGCAATTAAAACAAGTACAATGCATATAATTGCCCCTGCTAAGTTCATCCTTCCCCCAAGCAGCTCAAAGCCTTTAAAAGCGCAAATCATCATTACAAAACCTGCAATGCCAGCGATAATGCCTAACTGGTATATAACAATCCACAGTACAACACCAATAAGCACACCAACAAATGCACCTACAATGCCCGTCACAATATTAACTGGTTTTTCTGCCAGGCCGCCTTGGTTTGGATATGTATTGGCAGAGCTTGCCATATTTTGTGATGAAGAACCTGTCTGGGCAGATGATTGTCCCCATGCAGCATTATTATCTGTACTGCCAGCAGAGTGCCATTCTCCATCCTGGTTTGCCTGGTTCTGCCCATTTAAGTTATTTTCCATTTGTTACCTCCTTCTTTTGTCATGTAAATCTGCCTGTACAGGCAAAACTTTCCAGTTGCGTAAACTATTATACCATTAAAGTATTATATATGGAAGCATTTTTAAGCTAAATTAATGTCTGTTTCATAAAATTTTAAATATAGTATAATTTCAAGCCGTCTTATTATATTGCTTAATATGTGGCTAATAAAATAATTTACCACACTTCATTTATAGCTATCTTGTTATTTTGTGTTTTAATAAAAATTTCCAGTGACAGGTTTTGTGTGCCAGATACCAGGATTATTCCATAAAAGGGGTACTCTGGACCCGCCAGTGCTTAAATCTGGTTTTTCCAGATTTTATGCACTGCTGCGTGGTCCATCGTAGCGCAAGCGTACCCCTGTATGGAATAATCCTGGTATCTGGCACACAAACCATCCGTTTTTACACAGACACTGGATGTTTACATTTTTCTATTATATGTTATAATATTACAACATTTATTATTTGCCTTATGGGGCAGACTGGAGATTATTATGTACCGTTTTTATATAGACCAGAGCAATATTTATGATGGCAATATCCATATTACAGGAACAGACGTAAACCATATTAAAAATGTACTGCGCCTTGAAAAAGGGGACTGGGTTATTGCATGTGATGGCATGGGAGTGGATTATACTTCAAGAATTGCAGATATAGACAGCGCTTGTATTAAGCTTGAAATCTGCAAGATACAGGAGTCTGGTACAGAACTTGGGACAAGGCTTGTACTGTTCCAGGGAATTCCTAAGGGTGATAAGATGGAGTTTATTATCCAGAAGTCTGTTGAACTTGGAGTGTCTGCCATTGTCCCGGTTTTTATGAAAAGATGTGTTGTAAAGCTGGATAATGAAAAGGCACTAAAAAAACAGGAGCGCTGGCAGAAAGTGGCAGAAGCTGCTGCCAAACAGTCAGGAAGGGGCATAGTGCCAGAGGTGAATATCCCTGTGCCATTAAAAGAGGCATTTGACATAGCTGCAAGCTTGGAGTACAATATTATACCATATGAGTTACAGGACGGAATGGTAAGGTCAAGGGAAATTATAAAAGAGGCGTGTGGCAGGAAAAGCGCAGGCATTTTTATAGGGCCAGAGGGCGGATTTGAAAAAGAAGAAGTACAAGAGGCTGTAAATATGGGTATTAAGTCGGTTTCCCTTGGAAAAAGGATTTTACGTACAGAGACAGCAGGAATGGCAGTTTTATCTATAATGATGTTCCAGATGCAGGAGTAAAAGACAGGTGCAGAATAACAGATAAAAACATAGGAAGAAATTCTGGTGTGTTTCTAGCATATTATTGTTATTTAATGTTGAATGGAGATAGTTTTTATGGAAGCGTATCTTGACAATGCTGCAACTACCCCTGTTTTGCCAGAGGTATGCAGTATAATGGTAAAAGTGATGGAAGAGGATTATGGAAACCCTTCGTCTAAACATACAAAAGGAATGGCAGCAGAAAAGTATATTAAAAATGCGGCAGAGGATATTGCAGCACTTATGAAATGCCAGCCAAAAGAAATAGTGTTTACTTCTGGTGGTACTGAAGCTAATAACCTTGCAATTATTGGGGCGGCAACTGCTAACAGCAGGAAAGGTAAGCATATTATTACTACAAGTATAGAACACTCCTCAGTTTATGAACCTCTTACATATCTTGAGAAGCAGGGGTTTGAAGTTACATACCTGCCAGTAGACAGCAACGGTATTATAGATGGGGATGTACTTGCAGACGCAATAAGGGATGATACAATTCTTGTATCAGTTATGTATGTAAATAATGAGATTGGTGCAATACAGGATATAAAGAAATTAAGTAGTATTATTAAAAGGGCAGATGCCGGGATTTTATTCCACGTTGACGCAATACAGGCATATGGCAAATACAAGATAATTCCTAAAAACCTTGGTGCAGACTTTATTTCTGTTAGCGGGCATAAAATCCATGCACCTAAAGGAAGCGGTTTTTTATATATAAAAGATAAAACAAAAATTAACCCTGTTATTTTTGGCGGCGGGCAGCAGAGGGGAATGAGGTCTGGTACAGAAAATGTGCCTGCAATAGCTGGCCTGGGGCTTGCATCAAAAATTATATATGGAATGGAAGGCAGAACAGAAAAGCTTTATATGTTAAAGAAAAAGCTGGCTGGAAGGCTTCTGGAGATTGATGGTGTGCATATAAATGGAATTGATGGAATTGCACTAGAACAGACAGCGCCACATATAGTTAGTGCAAGTTTTGAAGGTGTAAAAAGTGAGGTGCTGTTACATGCCCTTGCTGCAAAAGGTGTATTTGTGTCTTCAGGTTCTGCATGTTCTTCAAACCATCCAGGAATAAGTGGTACATTAAGGGCAACTGGTTTAAAGAATTCACTGCTTGATTCAGTGTTAAGGTTCAGTTTTTCGGTACTTACAGAGGAAACACAAATAGATTATGCAGCGGATGTGCTGGAAGAAGAGCTTCCTGTTTTAAGGAAGTTTACGCGTAAGTAAATGCCGTGGCTGCTGTTAAGGACACGCCCCGGAAATATTAAAGTAATTATAGTTTGTGCTGTAAAGGGCACGGAATAGGGGATTATTTATGGTACAAGGATTTTTATTAAAATATGCGGAAATCGGGATAAAAGGGAAAAACCGCTATAAATTTGAAAATGCATTATGTGAACAAACCAGGATAAAACTTGCTAAAATTGATGGCACTTATAATGTAGTCCGCGAGCAGGGAAGAATATATGCAGAGGCTTCAGGTGATTTTGACAGTGATGAGGTAATAGAAACATTACAGAGAGTACCTGGCATATCAGCAATAAGCCCTGTGGAGGTTGTAGAAGACAAGTCATGGGACAATTTAACAAAGGCAACAGGGGATTTTATTGAAAGGCAGTATGGCGGTGCTGGCTTTTCATTTAAGGTAAAGGCTAAAAGAAGTGATAAACATTATATATACACATCACCAGATATATGTATTGAAATGGGGGCATACCTTTTAAGCCGTTTTGACGGGATAAGTGTGGATGTCCATAACCCGGAAGTATATATCTGGGTGGAAATAAGGGACAAGGCATATATCTATTCCAAAGTTTATAAAGGTGCAGGGGGGATGCCATTAGGGACAGCAGGAAAGGCAATGCTTCTTTTATCAGGCGGTATTGACAGCCCGGTTGCCGGGTATATGGTGTCTAAGAGAGGTGTAAACCTGGATGCAGTGTATTTCCACGCACCTCCTTATACAAGTGAACGTGCAAAAGAAAAGGTTATAACACTTGCAAGGCTTGTTTCACGCTATGCGGGTAAAATACGCCTTTTTACAGTGAATTTTACTGATATACAGATGTATATTTATGAGAAATGCCCGCATGAAGAGCTTACAATTATAATGCGCCGCTATATGATGCGTATAGCAGAGGAACTTGCTGTTAATAATGGATGTATGGGGCTGGTTACAGGTGAAAGCATAGGGCAGGTAGCAAGCCAGACTATGCAGAGCCTTGCGGTAACAAATGAAGTGTGCAGCCTGCCAGTATACCGTCCGCTTATAGCATTTGACAAGCAGGATATAGTAAATATTGCAGAAAAAATAGGGACATTTGAAACATCAATACAGCCATATGAAGACTGCTGTACAATATTCGTGGCAAAGCACCCTGTTACAAAACCAGAAGCAAAGGTTATAAGAAATTCAGAAAAGAAAATAGAGGATAAAATAGAAGAGATGGTAAGGGAAGCAATTAATACAGCGGAAATTATAGAAATAGATGAATAGGTTATAAGATTTTGAGGTAAAAAAAGAGAACACCCTGTGGTGTTCTCAAGAACTTCCTGCTTTAATACCAGAACCTTGTACTTCCAGGCTGCTGTAAAGCGGTCTGCGTACATGCTGTAACAGTACAGATACTGTTATATTACTCAACGATGTATGGCTCCAGTGCTGAGAGTATGTTATCAATATCATCATCATCATGAATATTTAAGTCAATTGATTTTGAAAGGTCAAGACTGAAAATACCCATAATTGATTTTGCATCTATAACATATCTGCCAGATACGAGGTCAAAATCTGTGTTAAACTTAGTAACTTCGTTTACAAATGCTTTCACCTTGTCAATAGAGTTTAAAGAAATCTTAACAGTTTTCATGTTAGTTACCTCCCTTTGTTATTTTACTTCTCTATAGTAACATTACGGCTGGAAAAGTCAATATACAATCTAGCCAAAATTTGGGGCATTAAACTAGCCAAAAATTAGGAATACAAAAAAAATTGGCAAAATTTTAGCAAATTGATAAATTTTGGAACAAAATTAATAGTTACTATTAACAGAAACAAGATACTGTGGAGGTAAATTGTGAGAGCAGCATTTTTAACATTAGGATGTAAAGTAAATTCTTATGAAACTGGAAAGATGATAAAATTATTTGAAGAAGCTGGCCATATTGTTGTACCATTTGAGGATTATGCAGATGTGTATATTGTAAATACATGTACGGTTACTAATATAGCTGACCGCAAATCCAGGCAGATGTTACATAAGGCAAGGAAGCTTAACCCAGATGCAGTTATTGCTGCGGCAGGCTGCTATGTGGACTCTGCACTTAAAAAAGGTGAAAAAGATGGAAGTGTAGATGTATTTATACCTAATAAAGATAAAATGGATATTGTAAATATTATATGTAATGAAATTGCAAAAAGGGAACAGGACATTAAAAATACACAAAAACAGGGTACAATAAAAACAAATAACAAGCATACAAGGGCGTATATAAAGGTGCAGGATGGCTGTACCCAGTATTGTACATATTGTATTATACCATATGTAAGGGGCGGTTTAAAAAGCCGGGATGTGGAAAGTGTTGTTAAAGAGGCAGAAGAGCTGGCAGCAGGCGGGTGCAAGGAAATTGTAATTACTGGCATACATATTTCGTCATATGGTGCAGCGGCAAATAATGCAGATGAGTTTGTAAAGTTAAAGGGCCTGCCACTTCTTAAACTTGTTAAAGCTATAAGCCAGGTTGATGGCATAGAGAGGATACGCCTTGGCTCACTTGAACCAAGGATAATAAGTGAGGATTTTACCAGGGAACTTGCTTCTGTGCCACAGATATGCCCGCATTTCCATTTGTCACTGCAAAGCGGCTCTGATACCGTTTTAAAAAGGATGAACAGGCATTATACAACAGAAGAGTATCTTTCAGGCCTTAGTATTGCCAGAAAATATTTTGAAAATCCTGCTGTAACCACTGATATAATAACTGGATTTCCAGGAGAAACAGAGAAAGAGTTTGAAGAAACAATGGATTTTGCAAAAAAAGCAGGATTTGCCAAAATACATGTGTTTAAATATTCAAGGCGTTATGGTACAATAGCGGACAAAATGGAAGGGCAGTTAGACGAGTCTGTCAAAGCTTTAAGAAGCGCAAGGCTTTCAGCACTGGAAAAAGAGCTTGGGCTTATGTACCAGGAAAAGGCATTAAAAGAGTATGAAAATGTTCTTTTTGAAGAAATTATAGAAACAGGTAGTAAGAAATATATTGTTGGTTATAATGAAAGATATATACGTATTGCTGTACCAGCAGAAAATATTCCCTGTGCAGAAGCTCTTTGTAATACTATTGGAAACGTCCGTATTACGGGCAGGGATGGTAATGGAATGTTGACAGGATATATAATGGGATAATTTACAGTTATCTTTTATTGGATGACGGACGCAGGGTTTCTATGTCCAGCTAAATATTATTCCATTCCAGGACACGCTTCCGCTACGTCAAGCCACGCAGCGGCACATAAAGCCATATAATTAATGCTCTAAAATAAACTTACGTTTCTTTCATAACATTATATGGCTTAAATGCCGGCGGGCTTGAAGTGTCCCTGTCATGGAATAATATTTAGCTGGAACACTGGAAACCTGCTGTTTCCTGGCAAAATTACAGAAAAACTATAAACCATTAAATTTAATATAATAACTGTAAATCATGCTGTGTAGCATTTTATCCAGACAGACGGAAGTGCCTGGCAGAATAATTTTTGCCTCCACAATTTGCAGTTATGCTGATGTTCAATGTTTTACTGTGGATTTATGGGTTTATAATGGCAGGTCTTACGTGCCAGATGCTAGCAATAATTCCGTACAGGGGTACTTTAAGCCCGCCGGCATTTAAGTTCATATGTTACAAAAGAAACGTAAGTTTCTTTTGGGGCATATGGGCTTTACGTGCCGCTGCGTGGCTTACCGTAGCGGAAGCGTACCCCTGTATGGAATTATTCTGGCTCTGGCACTGGAAACCGTCTGTAAATCCACACCAACACAGGATAACTGTAAATTATCATGTGTCTGGAAACCATCCAACAGAATAATTAAAAAAGAGTTGTTTTTTCAGTGTAAATATATTACTATAGTGGTATAACGTTTGTACGTGAAAGAATGGAGGTTAGTTCCTTTATGCAAGAGATTAATAATACACAATATTTCAAAGTCCAGAAGGAACAGGAAATTGAAGTAAAAGATGTTATTGCAAGGATTTATGAGGCTTTAAGGGAGAAAGGGTATAACCCTGTGAACCAGATTGTAGGTTATGTCATGTCAGGAGACCCGACATATATTACAAGCCATAATGGTGCAAGAAGCCTTATAAGGCGTGTGGAACGTGATGAGATTATAGAACTTCTTTTAGATTTCTATATTAAAAATAATTTTGAAAGTTAGAGAAATGCTATGAGGATTATGGGACTGGATTATGGAGATAAAACAGTAGGTGTAGCAGTTAGCGATGAAATGCTTCTGACGGCACAGCCTGTTGAAACTATTAAAAGAGAGCGTGCAAATAAACTAAGACAGACTTATGCCAGAATAGAAGAACTTATAATGGAATATGACATTGGGAAGATTGTAACAGGCCTTCCGCTTGGGATGGATGATAAAGAGGGTGTACGCTGCCAGGTGACACGTGAATTTGCAGAAACACTTGAGAGGCGCACTGGCATTGAAGTAGTGTTCCAGGATGAGAGGCTTACAACTTTTGCAGCTGATGCCGTACTTGAAGAAGGCGGTGTACGCAGGGAGAAGCGCAAGGCATACATAGATAAGATTGCGGCATCCCTGATTTTACAAGGTTATCTTGACAGCCTGCAAAGCAGCAGGGATTAATTATGTAACCAGAAAGCTGGCATATATGTATATACATTTGGCAGGCATTGCATTTGCAGGTGGCAGATATTATTTGACAGAGGATTTTTATATATGGAACAAAAACCAGATTTAATAGAATTTATATCAGAAGACGGGGAAAAGGAAGTTTTTTCTGTAACCTGCCAGGTAACAATTGCAGGGACAGAGTATCTTCTTGTTACAGATGGCGGGGATGAAGACGGCAGCGGTGAAGAGAACGCTTATATTATGAAGAAAACTGGTGAAGAAGGCAGCCAGAGTGTTTTTGGCATGGTTGAGGACGAAGAAGAGTTTAATGCTATTTCAAAGGTTTTTATGGAAACGCTTGAAGATATAGATTTTGAAATGGGACATTAGTTTAAGGGATAGCAGGGTATATCAGAAAGTAAAATAACTTTAATGGATATTAAATATACGATATATAAGTTATATATAATGATAGCCGTATTATGACAGTCTTAATTTGACCTTTTGTTACTATAATAATTAATGTCTTGGTTAAAACAGAAAATATAAAGTAAAAAGGGGTTTATTAAGCCTGCCTTTATATGGGTATTATTAGGAATAATAAGAAAGGCAGGATATTTTAGTGAAAAAAGAAAACGGAACAGATACGGAGCTTCTGTTTGGCGAAACTATTTATGAGCCAGAAGAAACTTCCAGAAAGCCAGCACTAGCAAGGAAAAAGGTGGCTAGAAACCAGGAGAAAAAGATAACACCATTTAAGAAGCCATTTGCAAAGAAAAGCGGGACTGAAGATAAAAAGGTTAAAAATGGCCTGGGTAATGGTTTAAAAATTATACCACTTGGCGGTCTTGAGCAGATTGGAATGAATATAACAGCCTTTGAATATGAAGACACTATTATAGTGGTTGACTGCGGGCTTTCATTCCCTGAAGACGATATGCTTGGGATAGACCTTGTTATTCCAGATGTAAGCTATCTTAAAGAGAATATTGATAAAGTAAAAGCATTTGTTATAACACATGGGCATGAAGACCATATAGGCGCACTTCCATATGTGCTTAAGGAGATTAATGTTCCAGTCTATGCTACAAAGCTTACTATGGGGCTTATTGAAAACAAACTTAAGGAGCATGTGCTTCCAAGGCCTGTTAAACGTAAAGTAGTTAAATACGGGCAGTCAGTCAATTTAGGATGTTTCCGTGTAGAGTTTATAAGAACGAACCACAGTATTTCTGATGCAGCGGCGCTTGCTATATTTACACCAGCAGGAATTGTTGTGCATACAGGTGATTTTAAAATTGATTATACACCTGTCAATGGTGAAACAATTGACTTACAGAGGTTTGGGGAGCTTGGTAAGAAAGGTGTGCTTGCGCTTATGTGCGACAGCACAAATGTTATGAAGCCAGGCTATACAATGTCTGAAAAGACAGTAGGCAAGACATTTGATAATATATTTGCAGATAATGAAAAAAGCCGTATAATAGTAGCAACATTTGCTTCCAATGTTGACCGTGTACAGCAGGTAATCAATTCTGCTGAAAGATTTGGGCGCAAGGTAGTAGTTGAAGGCAGGAGCATGGTAAATGTTATTAGCACTGCTACAGAGCTTGGGTATCTTAATGTACCTGAAAATATTATAATTGACATGGAAGAGATGAAGAATTACCCTTCTGAGAAACTTGTGCTTATTACAACAGGAAGCCAGGGCGAGGCTATGGCGGCACTTTCGAGGATGGCAGCAAATATACACAGGAAAGTGTTTATAGAGCCAGGGGATACAGTTATATTCAGTTCAAGGCCAATACCTGGCAATGAAAAATCAGTATCAAAGGTTATTAATGAACTTGCAGAAAAAGGGGCAAAGGTTATAGTACAGGATACACATGTGTCAGGCCATGCCTCACAAGAAGAGATTAAACTTATATATACACTTACAAAACCTAAATATGCAATACCTGTGCATGGTGAATACCAGCACCTTAAATACCATGCAGAGCTTGCACAGGAACTTGGAATACCAAAGGAAAATACAAAAATACTTTCTTCTGGTGATGTACTGGAGCTTACACAGGAACATGCTGCACTTGTTGGCAAAGTACAGGCACAGGGCATTATGGTTGACGGGCTTGGTGTAGGTGATGTTGGTAATATTGTCTTACGTGACAGGCAGCATTTATCTGAGAACGGGCTGATTATAATAGTTCTTACCCTTGAAAAATATACAAACCAGCTTCTTGCAGGGCCTGACATTGTATCAAGGGGGTTTGTGTATGTGCGTGAGTCAGAGTATCTTATGGATGAGGCTAAAAATATTGTATATGCTGCACTGGAAAGATGCCTTGACAATAATGTTTCGGACTGGACTAAGATTAAAACAGAGGTGAAGGACAGCCTTAGCGATTACCTCTGGAAGAAGATGAAGAGAAACCCTATGATACTTCCTATTATTATGGAAGTAGAATAATTAAAAGATATTAAAGGAAGGGTGGTTTTATTGCAGCCAGAAGAAGTAATGGAGAACCTTATCAGGGCTATAAAGGGGACAAGGGAGTATAACCAGTACCACAATCTTTTAGAGAGTGTCAAGGAACAGCCTGAATTATATAACAGGATAGGTGAATACCATAGAAGAAGCCTTGCAATGCAGATGTCGGAGAGTGAGAATTTTATCCACGAAAATAATAAACTGCAAAAAGAATATTATGATTTGCAGAATAATTCACTGTCAAATGAGTTTTTTTCTGCGGAGCACCAGTATTGTGTAATGATACGGAGCCTTCAGAACCAGTTTCTTGAAGGCATAAAGATTGAAACAGATTTCCTGGAGGTTTAACTTGAAAAATGTCCATAGTAGGAGATACCTGCTCCTTATGCTTAAAGGCAGCCTGTACCTTGTTATAAATTTACTGGTGGTAATATTAGTATTATATGGTACTTTTTATACTTGCCGCCAGGGCTATAACTTCTGTTATGGGATATTCGGGCCTGTGGTTGCAGAAGAAGCACCAGGCCAGGACAAAATATTTGAAGTAAGGGACGGGGATGGCATGCCTGATGTTGCCAGAAGGCTTGAAGAGGAAGGCATTATTACAGACAGGTATGCGTTTTATATACGTACAAGGCTTATGGATGCAGATAAAACTATATTAAAATCTGGGGTATATACATTAAATACAAGCATGGATTATGCTACAATTATAAACCAGGTTACATTTAAGGAATAAATTATATGGTTATTGATGAAAGACTTTCTGTATATATAAATTCACTGTTGTGGGATATACCAGAATACCTGTATGAAACAGAGAAAAAAGCACTTGAAGAGGAAGTACCTGTTATAAAGCGTTCTACGCAGACATTGCTTGCTTTTCTTCTAAGGATGGCAAAACCTGATGCTGTTCTTGAGATTGGCACAGCAATTGGTTTTTCTGCAATGCTTGCCAGTGAATATACAAGTCCTGGTACTATTATAGATACTATAGAAAAAGTGCCTGCAAGAATTAAAAGTGCAAAGGAAAATTTTAAGAAATTTAACAAAGAGGACAGGATAAACCTTATTGAAGGCGACGCAAATAAGGTTTTATGGCAGCTTGCAGCGCAGGAAAAGAAATATGGTTTTGTATTTATGGATGCTGCAAAAGGGCAGTATATGAATTTTGCAGAGCCAGTTTATAAACTGCTGGCCACTGGCGGCCTTCTTGTAACTGACAATGTGTTACAGGACGGGGATATTATACAATCACGCTATGCAGTAACAAGGCGTGACAGGACAATCCACAGCAGAATGAGGGAATATTTATATTATCTTTCACATTCGGAAGAATGGGACACTATAATACTGCCTGTTGGTGATGGTGTGGCTGTTTCTGTTAAACAGGACAGTGGCAGTACAGGAAACAGCAAAGGGCAGCAGAATGGAGACTGATTATGTTGGCAAATGGGAAACCAGAGCTTTTAGTACCTGCAAGCAGCCTTGAAGTGTTAAAGGTTGCTGTTGCGTATGGTGCTGATGCAGTATATATAGGCGGTGAAATGTACGGGCTGCGTGCAAAGGCAAAGAATTTTTCAAAAGAGGATATGGAAGAAGGTATACGTTATGCACACCAGCATGGCAAAAGGGTCTTTGTAACAGCTAATATAACGGCGCATAACAAAGATTTGGAAGGGGTGCGCCATTATTTTTATGAATTAAAGGAAATGAAGCCAGATGCACTGATTATTTCTGACCCTGGTGTATTTGCCATTGCAAAGCAGGTGTGCCCTGGAATAGAAATCCATATAAGCACACAGGCAAATAATGTTAATTATATGACATACCTTTTCTGGCAGCAGCAGGGTGCAAAAAGGGTTGTGTCTGCAAGGGAGCTTTCTTTGGATGAAATAAAAGAAATAAGGGAAAATATCCCTGGCAGTCTTGAGATAGAAACATTTGTACATGGCGCAATGTGCATATCTTATTCAGGAAGGTGTCTTTTAAGTAATTATTTTACGGGCAGGGACGCAAACCTTGGGGCATGTACACATCCATGCCGCTGGAAATACTATATAATGGAAGAAAACCGTCCAGGGGAATACCTTCCTGTAGAAGAGAATGAGAGAGGCACGTATATCTTTAATTCAAAAGATTTATGCATGATAGAGCATATACCAGACCTTGTGGAAGCGGGTGTGGACAGCTTTAAAATAGAAGGAAGGATGAAAACAGCACTTTATGTGGCAGATGTAGCAAGGACTTACAGGCAGGCGGTAGACGATTATTTCCAGTCGCCAGAACTTTATAAGTCACGCCTGGGTTATTATATGCAGGAAATTTCCAAATGCACATACAGGCAGTTTACAACAGGGTTTTTCTATGGCGCAGCGTCACATGATGCGCAGATTTATGATAATAACACATATGTACAGGGTTATACATACCTTGGCATATCAGGAAAAACAACAAGTGACGGTTACACACCGCTTATACAGAAGAATAAGTTCTGTATTGGTGATACTGTCGAGATTATGAAGCCGTCTGGGGAAGATATTACAGCCTGTGTAAAGGATATGCGCGACAGTAATGGTACACATATAGAAAGCTGCCCGCATCCAGGACAGGAAATAGAGGTGCTTTTTGACGGGAAAACAGATGAAATGGATATAATACGCATAAAAGCAGATTAAATAATTATGGGGGAAAGCAAATGACTGTACAGGAGAAGTATTTAAAAATTGTTGATGAAGTAATTGAAAAAGGGCCATATAAACCTGAATGGGTTTCGCTGTCTGGCTATGAAACACCAAAGTGGTTTAAAGATGCAAAGTTTGGCATATTTATACACTGGGGAGTTTTTAGTGTACCAGCATTTAATAATGAATGGTATCCAAGAAACATGTATATACAGGATATGGAAGAGTGGCAGCACCACCGTGATACGTATGGTGAACATACAAAGTTTGGTTACAAAGACTTTATACCAATGTTTACAGCGGATAAATTTAACCCGGAAGAATGGGTAAAGTTATTTAAAAATGCAGGGGCAAAGTACATAGTGCCTGTGGCAGAACACCACGACGGTTTCCAGATGTATGACAGTGAGATAAGTGAGTGGACAAGTGTAAAAATGGCTATGAAACGTGATGTACTTGGTGAACTGAAAGAAGCCATTGAGAAAGAAGGGCTTGTATTCTGTGAGTCAAACCACCGCATAGAACATGCGTTCTTCATGGGGCATGGCCGTGAATTTGAAAGTGATGTAAACCAGCCAATGGAACTTGGTGACCTTTACTGGCCTGCTATGCCAGAGCCTGAAAACCAGGATTTATACAGTCCTGACCCTCCAACAGAGTTTTTAGAAGACTGGCTTGCCAGAAACTGTGAAATTGTTGAGAAATACAGGCCTTCAATGGTGTATTTTGACTGGTGGATACAGCATAAATCTGTAAAACCTTATCTTAAGAAGTTCGCTGCTTATTATTATAACAGGGCAGCAGAGTGGGGAATACCAGCAGCTATATCATACAAACATGATGCAATGATGACAGGAACAGGCATACTGGATATTGAAAGAGGACACTTTGCTAATGCCAAGCCGTTTTACTGGCAGTCAGATACTTCAATGGCATTTAATTCATGGTGTTATACAGAGCAGAACCGTTTTAAAGAGGCAAAGCATATTATACAGGATATTGTGGATATTACAAGCAAAAATGGATGCCTGCTTTTAAACGTAGGGCCAAAATCTGATGGAACAATATGTGATGAAGAAGTAAAAATACTAAATCAGATTGGTGAATGGATGGCTGTAAACGGAGAAGCCATATATGGCACACATCCTTGGAGAGTACAGGAAGAAGGGGAAACAGAGGCTGTAGAAGGCATGTTCTCTGAAGAAAAACGCAGTGAGTATAAATCTTCAGATATAAGGTTTACATGCAAAGCAGACTGTATATATATAATACCTATGCAGCAGCATGGTGAAGATATAATAGTAAACAATATGGGTGAAAACAGCAAGGATTTTCATGGCATTATTTCAGAATTTACAGTGCTTGGATATAACGAAAAACCAGAGTTTACAAGGGATGCAGACAAAATGACAATACACGCGCCATTCGTAGACAGTGACAAGCCAGTTGTTTACCGCCTGAAACTTATGTAATATGTAAATAAAAGCATATACCATAATAAAAACAGTTTTATGAAGAGCAGGATTATAATAAAAATATAAATAATAAGAATATAAGTAACATATATAAAGTAAAAAAACAGGGACTGTATAAACAGTCCCTGTTTCGTTATAACCCTGTCTGAAAATCAAAAAACTTTTAAAATAAATCTCTTTATATAAAAATTAAGATGAATCCACGCATTGATTATAACACGCAAAGTAAAACTGGAGTAATTATTAATTAGCCAACTTTTACTACGTTTGAAGCCTGTGGCCCTTTCTCTCCGTTTACAACATCGAACTCAACAGCTTCACCTTCGTCGAGGACTTTGAAACCATCCATCTGAAGTGCTGAAAAATGTACAAATACATCTTTGCCTGTTTCATCTGAAATAAATCCAAATCCCTTTTTTGCGTTAAACCACTTAACTGTACCTCTCATTATAATGCCTCCTAAAACTGAAAAAATATTAAAACGCTTTGTCCATGTACAAAGCTTACAACATATCTAATCTATCATATATTTAGGGAAGTGTCAATCAAAAAATCACGTCCGCTTCATAAATTTACACATATTTTTAGTATTATTGACACTATATATTGCACCGTTTATAATAAATACAAGAAGTGTGGAAATATGCAAAACCAGCATTTTCATCACTATTTGTGCCACCTGAAGGCGGCATGGGAGGCTATTATGAAGAGAATTTTAATTATTGAGGATGATGAAAAGCTTAGTAATGGCATAAGGCTTGCATTCCGTAGTGAATATTCCTGTTCGCAGGCTTACTCTTTGCAGGATGCAAGGGACGGTTTTGATGTGAGGCAGTTTGACCTGGTTCTGCTGGATGTTAATTTCAAGGATGGCAATGGTATGGATTACCTTGCAGAAATCAGGAGGGAAAGTAATGTACCAGTGATTATGCTTACAGCAAATAATATGGAAATGGATATTGTTACAGGTCTTGAACAAGGGGCAAATGATTATATTACAAAACCATTCAGCCTTATGGTGCTGCGTGCAAGGGTAAATGTGCAGCTAAGGGAGGATGGGCATAATACAGATATTTTCAGGGATGGGGATTTTTATTTTGATTTTTATAAAATGGAGTTTTTATATAAAGGTCAGGTTTTAGATTTAAGCAGGACAGAGCAGAGGCTTTTACATTGTCTTATTGTTAATAAAGGACGGGTTGCTAGCAGAAGCCAGCTTATTGATGAGGTATGGCAGGGAGAGTCTGAGTTTGTAGAGGAACATGCACTGACTGTTGCAATTAACCGTCTTAGGAAAAAGCTTGGTGTTGATAAAGACCAGCCAGAATATATTAAGACTGTATATGGAGCTGGTTACATATGGTAAGTATTATTCTATGTTTTGCCTGTATTGGGATTATAGTGTATTTTGTAAAAAGGGAAAGAAAAATGGCAAACCGTATGCAGGATATGCTTGACAAAGCTGTACTGGGAGTATTTGAGGATAAACACCTGGATGAGTCAAAGCTTTCCTTGCTTGAAAATACAATGTGGCGTTATATTTGTGATAACAGGCTGGTTTATATGGAACTTTCAGATGAAAAAGAACAGATGCAAAAACTTGTGTCAGATATTTCCCACCAGGCAGTTACACCCGTTTCTAATATTATATTGTATTCACAGCTTCTTGAAGAGGAACTTCTTTCAATTGAAAGGCCAGATATTAAAGAGGCAGTGGAAAGTGTACATGCTATTATGGAACAGGCAGGCAAAATGGATTTTTTCCTGCAAATGCTTGTAAAGCTGTCTCGGCTGGAGAACGGAATTATTTCCGTAAAGCCTGTTAAGCAGAGTATTAGCAGTGTTTTGCAGGCTTTAGGGCAGCAGTACAAGTTAAAGGCAAAACAGAAAAATATAGAATTCCAGGTGGAAAATTCAGAAGAAACCGCTGTATTTGACAGGAAGTGGACAATTGAAGCGGCTGCTAATATTGTGGACAATGCGGTTAAATACACGCCAGAAGGAGGAACTGTACATGTAAGTGTTATACCATACAGCATGTTTATAAGGCTTGATGTGTCAGACAGCGGCATAGGCATTAAAGAAGCAGAACAAGGGGAAATTTTCACAAGATTTTACCGTTCTGGTGTGGTACATGGGGAACAGGGTGCAGGCATAGGGCTTTATATTGCAAGGGAAGTAATGAGGGCGCAGGACGGTTATATTAAAGTTATATCAGAAGAAGGAAAAGGCAGTACATTTTCCCTTTTTTTCTTAAAACATGAATTGTCACATAAGTGATATATTCTGGAGACCAGTATGGTATATTTATATGGTATAGTCTGTATAACAGGTTGAAGATGCCAGCTTGTTATACAGGCTGTTTTTAGGTTGGAAAGTTCTGGTATATATGTATTTGCTGGCGTTATATAACAGATATTTGTACTGGCTGCATGGAGGGCTAAAATGGTAATATTGGAAACTAAAAATTTAACAAAAGTATATGGAAAAGGTGATACACAGGTTAATGCACTAAATGGTATTAGTTTAACTGTACAGCGGGGTGAATTTGTTGCAGTTGTTGGAACATCAGGAAGTGGCAAGTCAACATTTTTAAATATGGCAGGCGGGCTTGACGTGCCTACAAGCGGAGAGGTTATTGTGGATGGGAAAAGGCTGGATAAATTGTCTGAAAAGGAACTTGCAGTATTCAGGCGGCGTAAAACAGGTTTTATTTTCCAGCAATATAACCTTATTCCAATGTTAAATGTGTATGAAAATATTATACTGCCATTAAAGCTGGATGGAAGAAAGGCTGATAATTCATATGTGGAAAGTATTACAGAAGCACTGGATTTAAATAGCAGGTTAAAAAGCTTTCCAAGCCAGCTTTCAGGAGGACAGCAGCAGAGGGTTGCAATTGCAAGGGCAATTGTTACAAAGCCTGCGGTTGTGCTTGCAGATGAGCCAACAGGAAATCTTGACTCTGGAACAAGCCAGGATGTGCTTGGGCTTTTAAAACTTACAAGCACAAAGTTCCACCAGACAATTATTATGATTACACATAATGAAGAAATTGCGCAGCTTGCAGGAAGGATTATAAGAATAGAGGATGGACGGATTGTATAAAATTGCAGCCAGGAAAAGGAGGGGCATAATAATGGGCGGACAAGACAAAATTGTACTGCACAGAAGGTTTTTAATATTTTATAAAAAAAATACCTTGTCTTTATTCTTAAGTTTTTTATTAACATTCCTGCTTGCTTCAGCTATGCTTGTATTAATACATACAAACCACAGGATAGAGAATATAGAGTATAAGACAATATTTACACCGTCGGACTGTTTAATAGAGGATTTGTCATGGCAGCAGGTTAAAAAGTTAAAAGAGAACCCGGCAATAGGCCATCTGGCACTTGAACAGGCAGTATATACAGGGGGATGTAATAAGAATGGCAAAAGTTTTTATATGCATAAAGGTGATGGTGCTTATATAACTTTAATGGCAAAAGTTTTGGAGGGAAGGCTTCCAGAAACACCAGATGAAGTTGTTGCTGAAAAATGGGTGCTGCTTAATTTAGGAGTACAGCCAGAACCAGGACAGGAATTTGAATTCAGGGATGGTGAGGGAAAGACAAGGCTTGTAAAGGTTTCAGGGATATTATCTGGAATGAGAGGCAATATAAGCTATGGTACATTAATGGTATATACAGGAATAGATAAAACAGAAGATTTATCTTATATTGCGTATATTACTTTTAAAAATGCACAGAACCATGATACTGTAATAGAAGAAATATGCAAGGAACTTAAAGTAAAGCAAAAACAGGTACGGAAATGCCCTGCAAGGGAAGATTTTAATGAGCTGTTCTATATTGATATACAGATAATGGGTGTAATATTATTTGTATGTCTTGTAATATTTTATGGTATATATAAAATTGTGCTTGTAACAAGGGAGAAACAATATGGAATATTGTATGCGCTTGGCATGGGGCGCAGGCAGATGCTGGTTATGGTATTATCAGAATTATACCAGGTTTATTTTATGGGTGCATTTGCAGGCACTATGGCAGGTATTCTGGCAGCGTGGTTTATTGCCAGGGTTTCAGGTGATGCAGATACTGTTGTTTATTTATATAATAAAAGTGTAGAATATGATATTATAATACCTGTGCCACAGATTATAACATGTATTATTGTTATGGCTGTATTTACAGGCATTGCAGGATATTTTACAAGCAGAAATATAATTAATAAACCATTGGCAGAAATAATATCAGGGGCAGTACAATATAAAAATAACAGGCTGCATTTTCCTGGTATCAGCAGTACATCGGGCAAAATATGTACTTTGTTTTCATTAAGCTGTAAATATATTTTAAGAAATTTAAAATTAAGCATATTTGTAATAATAACAATGTGTACAGGAATAACACTGTTTACAGGCCTGGCCTATAAATTAGAAACGATGCAGTTATACCGCATGGCTACAAAGGAGTCCTGGTATTTGAATGGACAGTATGAAATGAGCGTAAAGAGCTTTGACAGTCCATACCAGGGGGTTTCGCGCAAGGCAGCCAGTGAAATACTGGAGATGGATGGTGTTAAAGGCATAAAAACTTCAGCAGGCATAAGTGTGCGTGTTGTTGATGAAGCTGGTGTAAAGCGCAATGACAGATATTATAATAAATTTAATGCTGATATGAAAAAACATTATGGATATGGTATGAGTGGATATGATGGCACAAACCAGGTTTATAAAACTTCACTTTGCGGCTATAATACCAGTGCATTAAAAGAGCTGGAGAAATACGTTGTTTCTGGAAGTTTTGATGCAGAAAACCTAAAAGAAGATGAAATTATACTGGCGGTATTAAGTATGGAAGACATAAATAAAGATAATATTCCTGGCTGGTATAAGGAAGGCACAAAACTTATGGAATACAAAGCTGGTGATGAAATTATAATAAAATACCGTGCGGATTTTGATACCGCTAACTATGAATATGAAGCATTAGAAGATAAAGGCAGGTATATTTATAAGACATACAAAGTTGCTGCTGTTGTTTCATTTGAATATATGTATGGAAACCGGACAAATGTATACCCGCGCATGGTTACAAGTGACCAGAATATACAAAAAATAATTCCTGGTGGCTCTTACCACTGCATTTATATTGATGCTACAAAGGATATGCCAGCAGCAGGGAAAAAAGAACTTGAAAGAAAGCTTGTCAGTACAGGTGCAAAGTTTAATGAAGTATCTGTACGCAGCCTGGAGGAAAATATTAAACAGAATGAAATGTTCTTCCACAAACAGATGGTTTATATATGTGGCATTGCATTTACAGTATTTATACTGGTTCTCTTAAATATGGCAAATAACCTGGAGTACCGCATGTATTCAAGGACACGTGAAATCTGTATGCTGCGTGCTGTTGGGATGAGTGTATTAATGGCAAGGGAAATATTTTTATTTGAAAACCTGGTGCTCGGAATTATATCTGTTATAGCTGCATATTTTATGTCACATCCAGTTTTATATTACCTTTATAAAATATCAGACATGAAGCTGTATGGATATAGTTTTGCATTTAAGTACACTTCATTTATGGCAATTTCAATAACAGCGCTTGTATTATGTATACTGCTTTCACTAGATATATTAAAAACTTGGAAAACAAAGTATATAATGGAAGCAATGGGAAAAGCGGACTAGATATTTAAAACAGGACAGTATGTTATATTTATATATAACATACTGTCCTGTTTTAAGTTATTTGGCAGTTTCCTGTGCAAGTTCTTCCAGGTACATCCACCTGTCCATTTTTTCAGAAATATTATTTGCAAGTTCTTCCTTTTTAGTGGAAAGTTCATTAAGTTTTACAAAATCATGTGAGTATTTCAGGATTTCTTTTTCTGTTTCTTCTAATTCTTCTTCCAGTTTTGCGATATCGTCTTCTATAGTTTCATACTCTCTTTGTTCATTATAGGACATTTTCTTCTTTTTCTCCTGGCCATCCTTCCAGTTGTCACGGTTTGTCTTTTTAGGGCTGTCCTGCTGCCTGGCAGCATCCTTTGTGCCAATGCCTGCATCAGTAACAGAAAGTTTTCTGCCAGAAGCATTAAGATAATCAGTATAACCGCCTTCATATTGTTTTATTATGCCATTTCCCTCAAATGACAAAATTCTTGTGGCTATACGGTCAAGAAAGTACCTGTCATGTGAAATTGCTATTACAATGCCATCAAATGTATCAAGATAGTCCTCAAGTATTGAAAGTGTTGTTATATCAAGGTCATTAGTTGGCTCATCAAGCAGAAGCACGTTTGGTGCTTCCATAAGTATCCTTAAAAGGTAAAGGCGGCGTTTTTCACCACCTGAAAGCCTTTCAATTAGTGAATACTGCTGCTCTGGAGGAAAAAGGAAACGTTCAAGCATAACAGATGCACTGGCAGTACCGTCATTTGTCTTTATAACTTCCCCGCCTTCACGTATATAATCAATTACACGCATGGAATTATCCATTGTTTCATTTTCCTGTGCAAAGTAGCCAGTTTTTATAGTCTGGCCCGTGGTAACTTCCCCACTGTCAGGCTGTAAATTTCCATAAATAATATTCATAAGGGTGGACTTCCCACAGCCATTTGCACCAGTTATGCCAATACGGCTGCCACGCAGGAATATATAGCTGAAATCTTTTATTACAGTATTTCCATTAAAAGCCTTGTTAATATTGTTAAGTTCTATTGTAGTTTTTCCAAGCCTTGAGGAAACAGAACTAATCTGTGCCTTTGCGTCAGTTACAGGTGCTTTGGCATCGCGCAGGGCTTCATAACGGGCAATATGTGCTTTTTGTTTGGTAGAACGTGCCCTTGCACCACGCTGCATCCACGCAATCTCAGTGCGCAGTATGCTCTGGCGTTTACGTTCAGTGGCACGCTCTATTTCTTCGCGTTCCGCTTTCCTTTCAATAAAACCGGGGTAATTACAATTATAGTTATACAAGCTGCCCTTATCAATTTCCACTATGCGGTTTGTCACACTGTCAAGAAAATAGCGGTCATGTGTAACCATTATAAGCCCGCCACGGTAATTAGCAAGGTATTCCTCAAGCCATTCTGCCATTGCGCTGTCGAGATGGTTAGTCGGCTCATCAAGTATAAGTACATCTGCTGGTGTAAGAAGAGTACGTACAAGGGCAATCCTTTTCCGCTGCCCGCCAGAAAGATTTGATATATTCTGGGCCAGGCCTGTAATTCCAAGTTTGCCAAGCAGGTTTTTAGCCTGTGGTATAAATGCGGATGGTTCACCAGAAATATCTTCCTTTGAAGGAAGGGCAGCATCAAGTACACAAATTCCTTCATCAAATAAAGGGGTTTGTGGCAGATAGCCTGTCCGGAGGTTCTGGGCTGTAGTAACTGTGCCCTGGTCTGGTTCTTCAATACCAGCAATAATCTTTAAAAGAGTGGATTTACCAGTGCCATTTATACCAATAATGCCAGCCTTTTCATTTTCATTAAG
This sequence comes from uncultured Lachnospiraceae bacterium, assembly GCA_910579085.1. Lineage (GTDB taxonomy): Bacteria > Bacillota > Clostridia > Lachnospirales > Lachnospiraceae > Butyribacter. The sequence goes on from CAJTRU010000015.1 coordinate 29,442, forward strand.
GAAAAAAGAAGCATCATCAAAAAGAAGACGCCCAGTATATGTGTGTGTAAGGTGCTCAATAGAAATAAGGGTCATAACCAGCCTCCATAAAAATCTTAAGTATTATAAAATAATATTGTTATTATACTTTATCCAGACAGAAACAACAATAGTTGTTTTTTGTGGTTATTTTGTTTTGGTGGACGGACGGTTTATGTGCCAGAGCCAGAATATCCAGTGAAAAAAAGCATGCCGGAGACATGGCTTTTGTACGCATTCCGCTACGGTAAGCCACGCAGCGGCACAGAAAGCCATATATTTAATGTTACAGAATAAACTGGTGTTTCTTTTGCAGCATTAAATATATGGCTTAAATGCCGGCGGGCTTAAAGTACCCCTTTTACTGGATACTGCTGTCATCTGGCACATAAACCTGGCATTATAAACCAGTAAAACACTGGAGAACAGGATAACTGCAAAAAGCAAAATAAACACTATAACTGGAAATTATGGCGGCGTTGATGTGGTTCAGACGTACAGTGGCATTATTATTAAATTACAGCATATCCCCTTAACTTAATGGCATTGTAACATATTATTTACACAAAAAAAGCATTATGCTACAATTATATAAAATTGTATTTAAGGGGGCTTATATGTGTGTATTAAGAAAATAATATATAAAACGTTTTTGTTGCTTTTTCTTTGTGTGTTTTTTATTGTATGGGGAAAGGTTCTTTTTGGTGATGTTATATATAAATATAATACAATAATTTTGATTTTGTATATGTCTGCTGGTATTGGGGTTATTTTGGCTGTTTACAAGTTTATTGCCAGGCGGGCTGCTATTATAAAGAAGCATTATAAAAGTATACTTGCTGTATTTCTTACATTATATGGCATAATTATACTTATTAATAGTTTTTTGCTGCGCTTTACCCCTGCTTTTGATATGGATGCAGTTTATAGCGGGGCTGTGCAATGGGTAAAGCAAGGTTCTTTTCCGGATTATTATGAGTATTTTGGATATTTTCCAAATAATATTGGGGCGATGGTAGTATTACATACAATTTTTAGCATTGTGTCTGTTTTTGGTATTTCAGATTTTTTTGCTGTTGGAGCTGTTTTTAATTCGCTTCTTATTACAGCAACTGTAATGGTCGTTTCTCTTGTATGCAGGAAATTAAAGGGTGAAGCTGCTGGTGTAATGGCACTGGTGTTTTTTATGGTTTATATTCCGTTTATGTTTATGGGTGCAGCATTTTATACAGATTCTTTGTCACTTCTTTTTCCAGTATTGTTTTATTATCTGTATATATATTTTAAAGAACAGGTAACATGGAAGAAAAGGGCATTGTTTGCATCTGGAATGGCATTAGTGCTTACAATTGGAATGTTAATAAAATTTACTGTGGTTATAATTTTATTTGCTGTAATTATTGATGCACTGCTTACAATTGGGTGGAAAGAGGTATGTTTACTAACAGGTTTTTCATTGCTTCTGGCATTTGTTTCATTTAATATTATGGATTTATATATGTATAGTAAACATCTGGACAAAAATACAAGCAAGCAGTTAAATACACCATATCTGCACTGGGTAATGATGGGACTACAGAATAATGGTGCATATAGCTATGAAGACTATGAATATACAAGGTCATTTGCAGCAGAAGACAGAAATAAGGCATGTCTTTCAAAAATCAAAGAACGTATCAATAATATGGGATTTGCAGGTTTTACAGAACTGCTTCTTAATAAGGCGGATGTATGTTTTGGGGATGGCACACTTTCTATTTCAGATTTTCTGGATGACAGCCCATATAAATACAGGTGGATACACCAGTATATTTTGTATTCTGGTGCAAAGCATTATCAATACAAGCATTTTGTTACAGGAATTCTTCTTGGAATATATTTATTTATGTTAAGGTGGGCAGCTATATGTTTAAAAGGGAAAAATACATCCAAAGATATTGTACTTGCACCAGTATTAGCAGGGCTTGGAATTCTGGCATTTTTACTATTATGGGAAACAAGGGGAAGGTATTTTACAAATTTTGTCCCTGTTTTGCTTGTTTGTGCAGCCATATCATTTAACTGGGAGAAACAATAACCGTATTAATAAAGTTTTACATAAACCAACACCCGCTGGCAGGACTGCTAGTGGGTGTTTGGCAGGAATTTATACATATAACAGGGATGGGTAAAAAAAACTCTAAACATTAGCTGGATTATATGGTATACTCTTACGTAGTATATGTGAAATCCAGGGAGGAGAGATATGGAAGGAAAGTATGCAATATATAAACGCAGGATGAATTATTATGAAACAGACCAGATGGGCATAATACACCATTCAAATTATATAAGGCTTTTTGAAGAAGCAAGGCTTGGCATGATGGATAAAGAAGGCATTAGCTATGAAAGTATAGAGGAAATGGGTATTATTATACCAGTTATGTCAGTGGAATGTCATTACCTTATACCTCTTCACTATAATGACAGTATTGAGGTTTATTCACAGCTTACAAAGTTTGATGGAATAAAGATGGAACTTTCTTATGAGATATATAAGGAAGGCAGTACCAGGGTATGTACAGAAGGGAATACAAAGCATTGTTTCCTGGATAAAGATATGAAACCGTTCAGGATGAAGAAACTTTATCCTGGTTTATATAATAAATTTAAAGAAATGGTTATAAACAGACAATAAAACTAATATATGTGCTGGCAGTAAACAAATATCTGCCTGGCAAAAAACAGGGAAAGGAAATTACTAAAAATGAAAAAAAAGCTGATTACTATTCTGGTTACTAGTATTATTATGATAGCAGCTACAGGGGCTTTTTTATGGAAAATGAATGATATGTCCAAGAAGATGGAAAAGCAGGAAGAAGCTTTACTTGATGAAGAAAGGGATTTAAAAGAGTACCAGGGCGTTAAAGCTGCTGAAACTGTAGAAGAGCTGGATATAATCCCTCTGTATATGTCTGGTGATAATAAAAATGTTGTAACTATTAATTATTCTTCTAATAAAGACATTTATAATATAAATAGTTCTGCAAAAGCTGAAGAAACACTTACAGATATTAAGGAAAGGGCAAGAAAGTATACACCTGCTTCAGCACTTTGGGCTTATAACCCATATGGCACAAATAATAATTCATTATATGTATATTTTAATACAAGCGGGAAATGTTACTGCCGCTATACGGTTTCGGTAAAAGATAAAAGAATACCTGATTTTACGCGTACACTTTCAAACCAGTTATCAGGTGGTGTTTCAAAAGAACATGAATACCAGTTAATTGGCCTTGTTCCTGGCAAAACAAACTATATTGTAATGAAGTTTTATAATGGAAATGATGAACTTTCAAATTCTTTTACATATACAGTCGATATGCCAGAAAGCGCTATAGGAGCACAGACAATTATTAAAAGCAATGACGGACGGAGCAAAAGCAAACTTAGCAATGGGCTTTATACTGTATTCTCTAATGGAAAGCCTGGGAAAATCAAAACTACACGTATAGTAACTAAAAAAGTCAGGAAAAAGGGCAAAGAAGTTACAAGGCGTGTAAAAAAGACTGTATGGAAGCGTATCAGGAATTATGCAATATTGCTATATGATAATTCAGGTGTTTTAAGAGGGGAAATACCGCTGGATGGTTACTGTGGCAGAAATATACAAATGGTATATGACGGCATGGCATATTCATGTGCAGATAACCAGGTTGCGCTTGTAAATGCACTTGGCCAGGTAACAAAGGTTTATAAAATTAATGGTTATAAACAGAGTGGTGAGCTGGCATATGATGGTTTTGGAAACTTGTATGTTATTGTTACACCTTACAGGAAAAAAGCTGTAAAGGACAGTTGTATTGTTAAGATAGAGCTTGAAAGTGGCAAAACAGGTGTTGCGCTTGATATGAATACACTGCTTCCTGAGGTATACAATGATGCTGTCAAAAAAGCAAAGAAAAAAGCACCTGACTGGATAAAACTTAATTCAGTACAGGTAACAGGGACAAACCAGCTTCTTGTAAGTTCACAGGCTCTTTCAAGCATAATTAAGGCCAGTAATGTAAACAGCCTTATACCAAGGATAGATTATATTATTTCAGATAAAAGTATCTGGAATAAATATAAAAACCTTAAAAAGAAGGTCTTAACAAAGGCACTGGAAGGTGAAGCTACTCCTGAGCCTACAGAAACACCAGCCGTTGATTCCATACTTGACAAGCCAAAGAAGGAACGTGAGCTTTTTGCTTCACAGGCAGGCCAGAATGCAATAGTTTATGAAAGACCATCATCACTTGCAGAGGGCCAGTATTATTTAACAATGCTAAATAATAATTCAGGAATGGCAGCAGTTAATAACAACAAGTCATATTATTATAAATACCTTGTAGATGAAACAACAGGCACATATATACGTTCTGAAACAAAAGGCTTTGATAAAACAAGTTATGGGGGCAATGTTACAAAGACAGATGATGTATTTATATACTGTAATGCTGGTAAAAATAAGTTTATTGAAAGTGATACAGCAGGAAGGCTTATTAAGGAGTTTTATCCAGGCCTGGACTTATACCGTATCTATAAATATGACTGGAAAGGTTTTTGGTTTAATTAGCTATTTATTTGTGGTTAAACGGTTGACCGGCTTTTTAAAAGGTTGTATAATATTTTAATATAATGTAAACGTAATTGTCCAGCATCCTTGTAACCGGGTTCTGGGGATTTACTTAATAAATATTTAGGAGGAAAAGATATGAAACTTTTTATTGACACAGCCAAGATTGAGGACATTAAAAAAGCAAATGAAATGGGTGTTATTTGTGGTGTAACAACAAACCCTTCTTTAATAGCAAAAGAGGGAGGAAGAAGCCAGGAAGATGTATTAAAAGAGATAGCATCTATTGTTGACGGACCAATCAGTGGTGAAGTTAAGGCAACAACTGTTGATGCAGAGGGCATGATTGCAGAAGGACGTGAAATTGCAAAACTCCATCCAAACATGGTAGTTAAAATCCCTATGACAATAGAAGGCTTAAAGGCTACTAAAGTTCTTTCAAGCGAGGGGATTAAGTGTAATGTAACTCTTATCTTTACTGCTAACCAGGCGCTTCTTGCAGCAAGGGCAGGTGCAGCATATGTATCTCCATTCCTTGGACGTCTTGATGATATTTCAGTAACAGGTGTTGAACTTATCAGGACAATAACAGAAATTTTTGATAACTATGGCATTGAGACAGAAATTATTTCTGCAAGTGTACGTAACCCAATCCATGTTACAGACTGTGCCCTTGCAGGTGCAGATATTGCTACAGTACCTTATTCTGTAATTGAGCAGATGACAAAACATCCTCTTACAACAGAAGGAATTGCAAAGTTCCAGAAGGATTATATTGCTGTATTTGGAGAGTAATTCCGCAAGGGATTACATAGCTGGTTTAACCTTATTGAAAAAGCCTTGCTTACAAACACATGCCCTATATGCTTAAAGCATAAATGCCAGCATAGGGTGTAAAGGCTTTTTTATACAAGAAACAAATTTTGCAGCAAAAGAAATAGTTAGAAAGGAAAGAATTATGGATACTTTAGCATTAAAGAAAACTGCCAATGAAATACGCAAGGGAATAGTTACAGCAGTACACAGTGCAAAATCAGGACATCCGGGCGGTTCTTTGTCAGCAGCAGACATATTAACTTACCTCTATTTTGAGGAGATGAATATTGACCCGGAAAACCCTAAGAAAGAAGACAGGGACAGGTTTGTATTATCCAAAGGCCATATTGCTCCAGGATTTTATTCCACACTTGCCAACAGGGGATTTTTCTCGGTTGAAGACTTAACAACACTGCGCCATACAGGTTCATACCTACAGGGCCATCCTGATATGAAACATATCCCTGGTGTAGATATGTCCAGCGGTTCTTTAGGACAAGGCATATCAGCAGCAGTAGGAATGGCTCTTTCTGCAAAGTTAGATAATGCCTCTTACCGTGTATATACACTTCTTGGTGATGGTGAGATACAGGAAGGACAGGTATGGGAAGCTTCTATGTTTGCAGGTGCAAGGAAACTTGACAACCTTGTTGTAATTGTAGATAATAATGGACTCCAGATTGATGGAAAGATTGAAGATGTATGCTCTCCTTATCCAATCGCTGATAAGTTCAAAGCATTTAATTTCAATGTAATTGAAATTGATGCACATGACTTTGAACAGATTGCTTCTGCGTTTAATAAAGCAAAAGAAACTAAAGGCATGCCAACAGCTATTATTGCTAAGAGCACAAAGGGAAAAGGTGTATCATTTATGGAGAACCAGGCAAGCTGGCATGGCAATCCGCCAAATGATGAACAGTATGCCCAGGCAATGGCAGATTTAGATAAAATCAGTGAAAGCTTAAATTAAGCAGATAGGAGGACAAAATGGCAGATGTAAAGAAAATTGCTACAAGGGAAAGTTATGGTAATGCTTTAAAAGAGCTTGCAGATTCATATCCAAATCTTGTTGTGCTTGATGCTGACCTTGCAGCAGCAACAAAGACAGGCATATTTAAGAAAGAATATCCAGACAGGCATATAGACTGTGGTATTGCAGAATGTAATATGATGGGCATTGCAGCAGGGCTTGCAACTACAGGCAAAATTCCTTTTGTAAGTTCATTTGCAATGTTTGCAGCAGGACGTGCGTTTGAGCAGGTACGTAACTCTGTTGGATATCCAAAGCTTAATGTAAAAATTGGTGCTACACATGCAGGTATTTCTGTAGGTGAAGATGGTGCTACACACCAGTGCTGTGAAGACCTTGCACTTATGCGCACTATTCCTGGAATGGTAGTTATGAACCCTTCAGATGATGTTGAGGCAAAGGCTGCTGTTAAGGCTGCACTTGACCATGAAGGCCCTGTATATATCCGTTTTGGAAGGCTTGCAGTGCCTGTAATTAATGACAAGCCAGATTACAAGTTTGAACTTGGAAAAGGTGTTGTATTACGTGAAGGCAAAGATGTAACATTAATCGCAACAGGACTTGAAGTATCTGAAACTCTTGATGCAGCAGAAAAGCTTGCAAAAGACGGAATTGATGCAAAAGTTATAAATATACACACAATTAAGCCTCTTGATGAGGAGCTGGTAATTGCGGCTGCTAAAGAAACAGGCAAAGTTGTTACTATTGAAGAGCACTCTGTAATAGGAGGCCTTGGAAGTGCAGTATGTGACTGCCTTTCAGCAAATGTCCCAACAAAGGTTCTTAAAATTGGCGTGAATGATGTTTATGGTGAGTCAGGGCCTGCTACAGAACTTATTAAAAAGTACGGCTTAGACAGCGATGGCATCTATGCAAAGGTTAAAGAGTTTATGGCGTAAGCTGTAAACTTGGTGATACAGGTTACTATAAAGCTGGAATATTCCCTGGAAGTTTTAAAGGGATATTCCAGCTTTTAAATTAGTTTAATCCAGCCCGTATTTGTGGCTATATGCTATAATGGTAAAAGCATATTTATTTATTCACTGGGTTATAAGGTAAAATATGCCTGAAAAAAACTTGACAAGCTGCATTAATCGTAATATAATTAGCAAATGTGGCGTGTTATATGCTGAACCATAAGCCCCGGTAGAGCATCTACGCGCAATTATATATGTAGATATTAATTCTTAGTGATTATGATTAGGAGGTACTGGGATGAAAAGTTATATGGCTAGCCCATCCACAATTGAAAGAAAATGGTATGTAGTTGATGCCGCAGGACATACATTAGGACGTCTTGCATCAGAAGTTGCAAGTGTATTAAGAGGCAAGAATAAGCCAACATACACACCTCATATTGATACAGGTGATTATGTAATTATAGTTAATGCTGATAAAGTAAAGGTTACAGGCAAGAAGCTTGACCAGAAGATATATTATAACCATTCTGCTTACGTAGGCGGAATGAAAGAAACGACACTCAAAGATATGCTCGCTAAAAAGCCTGAGTATGTTATTAACCATGCTGTAAAGGGTATGCTTCCAAAAGGCCCTCTTGGACGCCAGATGTTTAAAAAGCTCCATGTCTATGCAGGTGCAGAGCATGCACATGAGGCACAGAAACCAGAAGTTTTAGAAATCAAAGAAAGAGCATAATTAAGAGGAGGAAAATACAGTGGCAAATGTAAAGTTTTATGGTACAGGCAGGAGAAAAAGCAGTGTTGCCAGGGTATATTTAGTGCCAGGTTCAGGCAAGATTACAATAAATAAAAGGGATATGGACGACTATTTTGGTCTTGAGACATTAAAGATTATAGTACGCCAGCCTCTTGAAGCAACAAATACAACTGATAAATATGATGCAAAGATTACAGTACGCGGTGGCGGCTTTACAGGCCAGGCAGGTGCTATCAGGCATGGTATTGCAAGGGCACTTCTTACAGTAGATGCAGATTTCCGTCCTGTACTCAAAAAAGCAGGATACCTTACACGTGACCCACGTATGAAAGAACGTAAGAAATATGGTCTTAAAAAAGCCCGCAGGGCTCCACAGTTCTCAAAGAGATAATTACAGACAGAATAAAAGATTTTATGAAACCCTTGAAATCCAGAATTTTCAAGGGTTTTTTAAGTTTGAAGTTTTCTGGAATTGTAGTAAAAGTGCTGGATTTTGAAGTGTAGCACACATATAGCACATAAGTAGTACACAAACGGGGACATAAAAATCTTGTGTCTTGCGTAAGACAACACATAAACTGTAAAAGGGCGTCTGTACATTACAGAACTCCTTTTAAACTACAATAATTCTAATTCCTTAAAATTTCTTGTATAATCATAGCCAAAAAACGTTAATAACTAAAATCCGCATCGTATATCTAAATCTATACTTTTAAGAAAAAACAACAAATCGTGTATGCTATATGCATTAGCAAAATCTTCATTATGTGGTATATTGGCATGGTTGGATATCCATGTATCAATGTCTATATGTTTTTGACTTAGTTTAGGCTTTAAACTTTTGTATAATTCTAATAGAACAATTTCTTTTAATAAGTGCTTTTGTTCCTCAAGTATAAATTCGTGAGCATGTAACATTTCGTGTAGAATTGTTGCTTTATTTTTAATATGCTTTTTATCTACAACTATTTTTCTATTATTAACATCTGTATAAGCATCATATGTTGCAACATCTTCTGCTAAAAAACGAAAATATTGTTTATCTATAGATAATCTAGGTTCAAATGTTAAACGCTTTCTGTTATGGAGCATATAATCTTCGGTTATAGAGCCTTTCTCAAAACACATATCTGAAAATAAATCTTCCTAGAGCAATATAAGTAGTTCTAAATCTTGTTCTTTTTCTGTTTTATTTTTAGAATATTCATGCTATTCTTGGAAAAGTATATCTGTATTGCCTGATACATTAGTATAGATGTACCTCAACATTGTTTCATCAGCCAGTTTTTCTATTATTTCAATTAGTTTGTTTTTAATATCCATATACAGTCTTTTTCCTAAGTAATAGGGATGTCTTATCCTCTTATTTTTATAAAATATAGTATTACAAACAGCACGCAATTTTTGTAAAATGTCTGCTTAAAACTATTGAAATTTGTTTTGCATTTCTATATAATAAAAGCATACAACAAAAGTGTTTTGCGTGTAGAAAGTTGGTGTTTATTTGAATAAAAAGGAACTTGCAAAAAAAGTAATTTTAAATAAAGGCGGCATAGCAAAAACATCGGACTTTGTTTTAGACGGAATTAAAAATTATGAAGTAGCTGCACTCTGTAAAGAGGGTGTAATAGAAAGAATCCGCCGTGGCTTTTATCAACTTCCTCAAAATTCCATCGTGACAGATGAACAACTATTAAAAGAAATGCTTCCAAGAGGAATCATCTGTGTAGAATCTGCTCTGTTTCATTATGGGTATAGCGATTTTTCTCCTCGTAAATGGTCGGTTGCAGTACCACGGACAGCTTCAAGAACAGTAAAACGGGTACAGGAAATACCCTTGAAACCATATTTTATACAAAAGAATTTTTTGAATATGGGTAAGACAATAGATAATTTTAATGGCATTTCTCTGGCGGTTTATGACCGTGAGCGGACGCTTTGTGATTGTTTCAAGTACCGTACAAAATTGGACAATGAAATTTTCAATAAAGCGGTCAATGCCTATGCCCTTGATAATAACAAAAACCTTGTAAACCTTTCCAGATATGCAAAAGAAATGAAACTTTATACAAAGGTTATGAATGTGATGGAGGTGCTTTTGAATGGCTGATATAGCTGCGTCTGTGCTTGCAAGATTGAAAAACAAAGCTGCTGAAAGCGGCAGAACTTATCAGCTCTGTCTGCAACTTTTCTGTCAGGAAGAGTTCTTACGTCGTTTGGAGAAATCCAAATACGCTGATAATCTCATTCTCAAAGGCGGTCTGTTTATTTATTCTGTTACCAATTTTGACAGCCGTGTCACAGTGGATGTTGATTTCCTTCTTCGGAAAGTACCAAATACGCCCGAAGAATTGAAACCTGTATTAGAAGAAATCATCGGAACATCTACAGGAAATGATTTTATTAGCTTTGAAATCAAAGAAATTGCACCGATTGCTGTTGCAAAAAAGTATGCTGGTATCGAGGTTTCCCTTGTGGCGGGAATTAAGAATACAAGAACACCGTTCAGTATTGATTTTGGTGTTGGCGATGTCATTGTGCCAAAACAGGAAAAACGAAAAATCCCCACGCAGCTTGATGATTTCCATTCCCCTACAGTGAACACTTATTCACTTGAAACAACAATTGCAGAAAAGATAGACGCAATACTCAGCCTAATGGAGTTCTCCAGTAGAATGAAGGACTACTATGACATCTACTACCTTGCAAACAGATTTGATTTTGACGGTGCAACACTTACCAAGGCTCTAAAAAAGACCTTTAAAAACCGGGGGCATGCCTTTACTGTTGTACAATTTGAACAGGTAATAGGATTTGGAAATGATGAAACAATGCAGAAAAAATGGAAAGCATTCTGCCGAAAAATTGATACAGATACAGAGGAATATGGAATTGTTTTGAGGAAGATAAACAGTTTCCTCGCAAAGCCATTTATAGCGGCTGTTACCGGTAATGACCTGACTGAACATTGGATTTCCCCGATAAATGAATGGCGGAAAAAATGAGTTTCATATGGCTAAAATAGTGGAAATTATTGAAAAGGAAACAAGGGGAAAGAGCTATCACATATATAAATATATCTATGACTTTATTGGTCTGTCTGCCATAGATTATGACAATGACCATAATAAAATAATAAAGTGGAAAGATTCTGGGGAAACTGGTTCTCCGAAGAAGTCCATCAATTTAAAACAGTTGGCAGACAAGGGAAAAAGGACTGCGGCGGCTACAGATAGGCAAAGCGTGAGTTACTAGAAAAATTTGATATTGTGGAAGCTGGAGCATACAGAAATAGTATGAATAAGTTTAATGAGTATGGGTTTAATTTTATAGTGGAGTATATTGCTTTACGTCGGGGAGAATTACAAACAGAGTATCAAAAACATAAAAGACAGGTGGAATTTATGCTTGAACAGGAAAGAAGAAAGCACCTGCAGGTGTTCAAAAATAGATAAAAATGTTTTTTCGTAACACACTTGTAGAATACAAATAGCCTGTAAAGCCTTATTTTATGCGGTTTGAATTTCTCTAAGAGATAATTATAATCTGGATATAAGATTATTTAAAACTCTTGAAAATTTAATGTTTTCATGGGTTTTCTTATACTGCATAACTTATAAATAAAAATGATTTTAGTAATTTTAAACATAATATTTAAACACCAACAGATATTGTAGTATTTTTTTCTATGTTTCAGATTTATAATTGGACATGCTTACATACTATATGGGATTTATATAAGTTGCCAGGTATGGAAGAGTGTAGTAGAATTAAATTCAGGGAACAAGCATGTTACATGATGTGGTCTTAATGCAAAATCTATAGTTATTAAACAAGGCATTTTGTATTATACTTTTGTATAAAAGGAGCAATATATGACTAACCAGCAAATTTTAGAAATTGCAATGAAGCAGTCAGCAACAGACAGTAACTGCCACTGGCGGGATTTTATATCTGGGCAGAATAAAGTAGTAATTTCAGAGGAAAATGAAAATGCCAGGAGGTATCTTAAACTTCCATTTATATGTGATTTAACATCATATGGAACAAATATTGTTGCATCTGTTTCTAAAGAATTAGAAGAAACCGTAGGGGAGTATATTAATAAATACAAGACAGAACATTGCTTTGAAACACCAAATTTACATAAATTAATGGAAATCTTGCGTCCAATGGGGTATGATATCTGCTTTATGGCGGAGTATTCCCTTCCAGATGCAGACGTTTTGGCGGGTGGTAAACTGGCAGACAGGTTATGGAAAAAAGTGTCCAGTGACAGGCCTTCTTATGAAATACAGATAATGGGCCAGGATGATTTTAAAGAACTATATATACCACAGTGGGGAAATGCACTTTGTACAGAACGTAAGGAACTGGATGTAATTGCGGCAGGTGCATATGACAAAGGAAAGCTTGTTGCTCTGGCAGGTGCATCGGCAGACTGTAGCACTATGTGGCAGATTGGTGTAGATGTATTGCCAGAGTACCGCAGGCAGGGTCTTGCTTCTGCTCTTACAAGCAGGCTTGCAGATGAAATATTAAACAAAGAAATTGTGCCTTTTTATTGTTGTGCATGGTCTAATATTGGTTCAATACGTAATGCCGTTACAAGTGGTTTCCGGCCTGCATGGGTACAGGTAACTGCAAAAACCACAAAAGAGATTGAAGAAATGAATAATAAATAATAAAACGGAAAAAAGCAGGATATATTAGCCTGCTTTTTCATTTTATCTTACTTCATTTTATCTTACTTTGTGGTTTAAAATGTGTATTATATCATTAATAAGTACAGGACAAGCCATCCTGCGTTTCTTGCCAAACACTTTTTCAGATATTATATTTCTGTATAATTTATAATTATCACTATATGCTTTGCTGTTACTGGCAAAATTTAATAAAGCATCCTGAAGCCCTGCCTGGGTTGCTGTTTTTTCACCTGGCGTAAATTCATTATAATTAAAATATAATTCCCTTGAATTATCAAGGTATTTATCCATATCATAATTAAAAAACAGGACAGGCCTGTTTAATAACAGATAATCAAAATAAATTGATGAATAATCAGTGATTAACATATCTGACAGGCTTAAAAATGCATATGGGTCAGAAACGGCATCTATAACTAAAATATTGTTAGTATTTATCTTTTTAAAATGTTCTTCAAGTTTTGATTTAGGATGTAGTTTTACACAAAACAAAATATTGTTTTTTTCTAAAAATTCCTGCAATATTCCTACATTAATTACATTAAAGAAATCAAGTTCGCTTTCCCTGAATGTAGGCATATATAACACAATTTTGTTTTCTGGTTTCTGGCTGGTAAATCTTTCTATTAAAGCTATCTGCTGTTTTTCATTTCTGGACAGCAGGTTATTTATATTGCGTGATATAAGAATATCATTCCGTGGATAACCTGATATTAGTACATTATTTGTCCTAAATGCAGATGAAAAAATATCTTTTAAAAATCCAGATGTAGTCAATACATAGTGGTGTGGTTTCTCATCAGACAGGTTTCTTGGAAAGTTTTTAAACTTCTCATATAAATTTACTGGATGGCGGAACTTATCAAATACATTATCAGCCTGTATTTTTTTTAATGGTATCCCGTGCCACATGTTTACTTTTAATGCACCGCCACTTTGCCAGAAGTTAATATCTTTAGAGTAGTTGTCAAATAAATATACTTTTCCCCTTAATGCAAAAAAGATACCCTTTAATGAATGGTAATAATATGCTTCATAGCCTTTTTTATTAAGAACCCTTACAATATCTTTATTATGCGAAATCCATACCGGACGTATTCCAAGTTTATCTTTATGCTGGCTCATGTACAAATAAAGATATTTAGGGTTATCTGCAAATCTTTTTCCAAATGTACTGCCAAAAAGCCATATTCTTTTATTACGTGGGAAAAGAAATGACAGCCAGTAAACTGGCAGAAGAAGTAACTGTCCCCAGTATTGAAAAAATTCCGTTAATTTATACATAACAGCCTCCCTGGAAGTTTTTATATTGCACTTATTAAGAACAAGTTCTATGCAGGAAAAGAATAACATAAAACAGCCAGGTATTCAATATATGGAGGATAATTTCCAGTTATCTTTGTATGATGCAAGGACGCATGGCTTATGTGTCCAGCTAATATTATTCCATTCCAGGGCACGCTTGCACTATGGTACAATGTCATTAAGTTAAGGAGGCTTGTTTAAAAATAGTATAATTACTGAAGCTGGCAACCCCAAAGTGTCTTACATGAACAAAGCACGCTTCCGCTTGGGCCCGCACGCAATGGATGCATAAAGCCCTTAATGTTCCTACGGAACATTTTAAGACAGGGCTTAAGCACCAGCGGCTTCGCACAGCTTGTTCATGTAAGCACATTTGGAATTTGCCAGCTAATCTAATCTTTGGCGCTTTCCAAAAACATCCCTGTCAAAAACCTTAACTTAATGACATTGCGTTAAGCCAGCCCACGCAACAGTGCACAGGGATACAAACACTGGCGGGGCTGAAATGCCCCTGTCATGGAATAATATTAGCTGGAACACGTAAAACCTGCTGTACCCATCAGAATTACAAAAAACAGGACAAAAAAACAAATACTATAACTGGAAATTATGGTGAGGGAGAAGTGACTTAGACGGACGGAAGTACAGTGACATTATCTTAGTATCAATGTATAAGCAATGACTGTTACACTGTTTAATAAGTGACTAGCAAAATCATTCCCCGCCCTCCCCATTTCCAGTTATCTTTTTATTTTATGTTTTATTGCAGGTTGCTGGTGACAGGTTTTGCGTGCCAGATGCCATGAATTATTCCGTAAAAGGGGTACTTTAACCCCGCCGGCATTTAAGCCATATATTTAATGTTACGAAAGAAACGCAAGTTTATTTTGGAACATTAAATATATGGTTTTATGTGCCGCTGCGTGGGTTAACGTAGCGGAAGCGTACCCCTGTACGGAATATTCTGGCTCTGGCACTAAAAACCGTCCGTAAAGCTATGCACAACACCAACAAAAGATAACTGGAAATCATCCCATTATGTTTCATAATCTTGACTTAACCCAGATTGAGGCATATAATAAAATTAGTTACTTGTCAATAACAAGCCCATAAAAGATTTCCAGGTTTGTTTCTGTATTGGAGAAGGAGAAAGAACATGGCAGATAAAAAAAACAGGTTAATTAAGGACAAGGGACAGGGGGCGGCTTTAAGAAGGCTTGTAAAACATGCAATTATGACTGTTATAACAGGAATTGTTTTTCTTATATTGACAATAGCAGTAAACCTTGTTTCTTCAAATGCACAGTCAGAGCAGCTTAATGCAACAAAAGCACTGAACCAGTACCGCAATGCTTCTAAAAGGCTTACATATTCAGTCCAGTCATATGCAGTTACAGGCAATAAAAGTTATTATGATGATTATATGAAAGAACTTAATGAAGACAAGTCAAGGGAAAAAGCAATAGAAGTCTTAAAAAGCATCAATATTAAAAACAGTGAATGGGAAGAGCTTAATAATATTTCAGGGCTTTCAGACGGGCTTGTGCCAATAGAGGAGAAGGCACTTGAGTGTGCGTCTGGCGGTGATACAGAAACTGCATGCAGTTATGTTTTCAGTGATGGGTATGGGGACACAACAAGCCAGATAAACCTTCTTACTGATAATGTAATTGATAAAATTCAGGACAGGAACAGTGATAAGAGGAAAGTACTTAACATAATAATGATTGTAATACAAGTGTTATTTATTGGTGCATTTGTATTTATAGTTAATGATATATTGAAAATAATCAGGTTTGCCAGGGAAGAGCTTCTTGCTCCTGTTGAAAAAGTATCTTTACAGATGGCAGAACTTGCAGATGGGAATTTTAAATCCCCGCTTGACCTTAAAGAGGATGAAAGTGAAGTAGGGTCTATGGTAGCTTCAATTAACTTTATGAAGCAAAATATTACTGGCATGGTCAGGGAAATATCAGATACCCTTGAACAGATGAGCAATGGAGATTATAACGTTAACATACAACAGGAATATGTTGGTGAGTTTATACAGATTAAAGATTCGTTTATAAGTATTGGCGAAAAAATGAGAAAAACCCTTTACACTATACGTGAGGTTTCAGGCCATATTGATAATGGTTCTGAACAGCTTGCATGTGCGGCGGAAGACCTTGCAGAAGGATGTACGGCACAGGCTATGCAGGTAGCAGAGCTTGTTAATATTATTGGCGGCATGACAGACAGTATGGAAACCAACGCATCAGCCGCCAGTGAGTCAGTGGGTATTGCTGCGATGGCTGGAGAGTCACTACAGGCAGGCAACCAGAAAATGCAAGAATTAATAGATGCAATTAGTGAAATAAGCAGGTGTTCTGAACAAATAGGGTCAATTATTGGTGATATTGAAGATATAGCATCACAGACAAACCTGTTATCTTTAAATGCGGCTATTGAAGCCGCCAGGGCTGGTGAAGCAGGCAAAGGTTTTGCAGTTGTAGCAGAGCAGGTAAAGAGCCTTGCAGAAGAATCAGCCCAGGCAGCAGGAAGGACAACAACGCTTATTGAAACGACAATAGAAGCAGTTGGCAAAGGGATTTCAATTGCCAATGAGACTGCTGCTAATATGTCAGAAGTTATGGACGGGGCGAGGGACGCAACACAAAAGATGGGGCAGATAGCTTCAATGCTCCAGCATGATGTTAAACGTATGCATGAAGTAAATGATAATATTTCACAAGTTTCTGCAGTAGTAGACAACAATTCTGCAACATCAGAGGAAACAGCAGCTATAAGCCAGGAGCAAAACCAGCAGGTAGAAGCAATGGTATCTTTAATGAACCAGTTTGTAATTTAAAATTTTATGTAATATTATTTATTGAAAGGAGCCATAGTAATGACAGTAGAAGAGTGTTATAATGCTTTTGGAGGGGACTACAGCGAGGCAATAGGACGCCTTGGCAGTGACGTTCTTATTAAGAGGTTTATGTTGAAATTTTCATCACAGTGTGGTTATGACGCATTGTGCCAGGCAATAGAAGAAGAAGACTATGAGGCAGCATTTGCGGCAGCGCATACATTAAAAGGTGTGTGCATGAACTTAAGCTTTGCTGTACTTGGGAAGTCAAGTTCCCTGCTTACGGAAGCATTGCGTAACGGCTTTTCTGAAGAAGTCCCTGGGCTTTTTATACAAGTACAGGATGACTACAAGAAAACGGTAGATGCAATTAATAAGGTTGCATAAATTATTTTTATAATCCAGAAAGGAATTTTATTATGGTTAAGCATATTATTTTATGGAAATTAAAAGAAGACCTTAATGGAAAAGGAAAACAAGAGGTTCTTGCTGGCATTAAGGACAGCCTGGAAGGGCTTGCAGGCAAAGTGCCAGGACTGTTAAATATATCAGTGGAAACAGTGCCGCTGCCTTCTTCAAATGCTGATGTAATGCTTTATAGTGAACTTGAGGATGAAAAGGCTTTAAAAGAATACCAGGTGCATCCTGCGCATGTAAATGCAGCAGATAATTTTGTACGTCCTTATACAGAAACAAGGATGTGCATGGATTTTGAGGTATAGGCAATGTATGACAGGCTTACACAGAAAGATATAGAGAAAATGGAGCAGGAAATTGAGCACAGGAAGCTTGTAGTAAGGAAGCAGGCTTTAGAAGATGTAAAAGAAGCAAGGGCTCATGGTGATTTAAGCGAAAATTTTGAATATAAAGCGGCTAAAAAGTTTAAAAACGAAAATGAAAGCAGGATACGTTACCTTGAAAAGATGGTTAAAACCGCAAAGGTAATTGAAGATGACTCTGGTGAGGATGAGGCAGGCTTAAATGATACTGTAGTTTTATATATTGAAGATGAGGGGTGCGAGGAAGAATATAAGATTGTAACAACAGTAAGGTGTGATGTGCTTAATAACATGATTAGCATTGAGTCCCCTATGGGCAAGTCGCTTTTAAAACATAAAGCGGGTGACAGGGTTTATATTGCAATAAATGATAAAAATGGTTATTATGCACAGATAAAAGAAATACGTAAAAGTGATGATGAAACAGAAGGAATAAGCAGGTTTTAAGTTGTAGATGGAAGGGTATTATGTTATAATTAGTAATAGAGTTTACGGAAAGTAAATACAAGGAGGTAGAGGCATGAAAAAATCCAGAACCAGGAGTGTTGCTATTTATATTATAATACCTGTAATTCTTATAGGCATTATTAGCTGGTTTTCTGTTAATGTTGTATTATCAGGGCTTAGTAGGGTTAATGATGTAAGCCGTGAGATAACTGGTGAACAGTTAAAAAATATTGATGTCCTTGACCAGATGGGACTGAAGAGTGAACGTCTACAGAAAGTCATGTTTGAATTATGTATTGCAGGAAATAAGACTGCAATGGAGCAGGTCTGGGAAGAGGCACAGAAATTAGTTGATGAGTCAGAAAGCCTTATCAGGCAGCTTGACGGGATGTTTACAGATAAGGACACTAAAGACAAGTTTACGAAATATGAGCTTGATTATTCTACGTTTATAGAAGATGTAAACAAGCTTGGAAGCCTTGCCTTGGAAGATACTGTAGAAGCTATTAATTTTGCAACATATAACCTGGCAAGATGGTCAGATATATTACAAGAGGATATAGATGCTATTGTACTTGCAAACGACAAAGTAACAGATGGGCTTAAAAGTGAATTAAATTCAGTTTATAAACAGTCAAAGACGGCAGGGATGTCACTTCTTGTAGTTATATTTGTTGTAATTATTTTGATAATTATAACAATACTGCTGGCAGTTATAAGGCCTTTAAAAAAGATGAACACTGAGCTTGATGTTATTGTAAATGATATAAATTCAAACCACGGTGATTTGACAAAGAGGATTTCAGTAAAATCTGCTAATGAAATAGGACGTGTATCTGCTAATGTTAATGAATTTATTAGCAAACTTGAAAATATCATGAGGGTAATCAAGGATAATTCCAAGAACCTGGACAACAGTGTAGGAAACGTCGTAAAAAGGGCAGAAACAGCTAATGCAAGTGCATGTGATATATCAGCAGTAATGGAAGAACTTTCTGCTACAATGGAAGAAGTTGCTGCTACGGTGCGCAGTGTTGATGAGGAAACATCCGTTGCCAATGATAAAGTAAATAATATGGCAGAAGAAACAAATGGAATACTTAATTATACAAATGAAATGAACAAGCGTGCAACAGGACTTGAAAAGATGGCTGAAAACAGTAAAAATGAAGCTACGGATATAGTTTCTGTAATAATGAAAGAATTAAGGGAAGCTATGGAAAAAAGTAAACAGGTTGAAAAGGTTGCACAGCTTACAACGGATATTTTAAGTATATCAAGCCAGACAAACCTTCTTGCACTTAATGCTTCTATTGAAGCAGCAAGGGCTGGTGAAGCAGGCAAAGGGTTTGCTGTTGTTGCGGATGAAATAAGGCAGCTTGCAGAATCAA
Organism: uncultured Lachnospiraceae bacterium; assembly: GCA_910579085.1. GTDB lineage: Bacteria > Bacillota > Clostridia > Lachnospirales > Lachnospiraceae > Butyribacter. The sequence goes on from CAJTRU010000015.1 coordinate 49,065, forward strand.
GCAAAGACACTGCTAATAATATCCAGGGAATTAATGAGATGGTTATTGAGTCTGTACAGGGTCTTATAAATTCTGGGAATAAGATAATAGAATTTGTTGATAAAACTATACTTCCTGACTATGACAAGTTTGTAAAGAGTGGCAGGCAGTATAACGAGGATGCAACACATATAAACAGCACAATAAACAATTTTTCTGAACTTTCACAAGACCTTGCAAGGATAATTAATTCTATAACAGATTCTATAGATGGCATTACAAAGGCTGTTGAAGAGAGTGCAGACGGCGTTACAAGTGCTGCTACAAGCGTTGATTCAATGGTTGCTGATATAAGTGACATGAATGGCGAAATGGAGGCTAATGAAAAAATTTCTGCGAAGTTTAAAGAGGAGACAAACTGTTTTGTAAATCTTTAAAACAGTTATAATAATCCAGAAGGTGGCTTTAAGAAATGAAAGAAAGCAGTAAACTTGAATATTGCACACAATATTCAATGTGTGTGGCAGGGGGTTTTATTGCAGCATATGCAATATTAAACCATGCAGATTTTCTTGCATCTGCCCAGACAGCCAATCTTATAAATATTGCATTATGTATAACAGGGAGTAACTGGATGGAATTATGCCTGCGCCTTATAGCAGTTTTAATTTATATGGCGGGGCTGTCTGTTCCAGTAATAGTTGCTAAATATACACATATTAACATGAAAATGTTTTGTATATTTGTAGAAATATCCATGATAATACTTTTGTATTTTTTTACAAAAAGGATAAATACAATTATAGCACTATACCCTGTATTTTTTATGACATCAATGCAGTGGAACTCTTTTCCAGGCGTGGACGGATTTGCAAGTTCTTCTATATTTTCTACTAATAATTTAAGACAGTTTACAACATCATATGTAGAGTACAGATGTAACAAAGATAAAGAACACCTTAAAAAGACAAAGTTTTTTGGCGGGGTTCTTTTGTCATACCATGCAGGGGTAATATTTTCATATTATGTTTATAGGTACTTTGCAATGAAAGGGGTAATATTCTGCTTAATTCCATTATTTACAGGAATGTTGTTCCTTTTAATGGAAAATGGGCTTTTAAAAACAATAAAAAAAGAAATTGCTGTTGCAAGAAGGGTAATTGCAGCAGGCAGAAGCTAAAACAGCAATACAGCCATTAGTGTTGTAAGTTTTAAGAGAGGGGGATATTAATGGACAGAAGGTTAAAAAGGGGTGCAGGGATACTGCTTCCTATAAGCAGCCTGCCTTCACCATATGGGATAGGTACATTTGGCAGGGCAGCTTATGAATTTGCTAAAAAATTAAAGAGAGCAGGGCAGACATACTGGCAGGTTCTGCCTATAGGGCCTACAAGTTATGGGGACAGCCCATACCAGTCATTTTCAACATTTGCAGGTAATCCATATTTTATAGACCTGGATATGCTTGCAGAGGAGGGGCTTCTTGATAAGGAAAGCCTGGCAGCAACGGACTGGGGGCAGGCGGAAGATGATATAGATTATAGTAAAATATATGAAAACAGGTTTAAAGTGCTTAAAGAGGCATTTTCTAAAACTAAAGAGTGTGAAAGTGCAGAATATAATTCCTTTATCTCAGAAAACCAGGAATGGATTGAGGATTATGCATTATTTATGTCATGTAAGGAATACTTTGGACAGAATGAATGGCTTTTATGGGATGAAGATATCAAGACAAGAAAACCAGATGCTGTCAGGAAATATTCAGAAATGCTTAAAGAGCAGATAAGTTTCTGGAAATATGTACAGTTTAAGTTTTACAGCCAGTGGAAGAAGTTGAAGAAATTTGTCAACAGCAATGGCATAAAAATAATAGGTGATATTCCTATTTATGTAGCGCTTGACAGCTCAGATGTATGGGCAAACCCAGGACAGTACCAGCTTGATACAGACCTGAAACCTATAGATGTAGCAGGATGCCCTCCTGATATTTTCTCAAGTTATGGACAGAAGTGGGGAAATCCTCTGTATAACTGGGAGGCTATGGAAGAAGACGGTTTTAATTGGTGGAAGAGAAGAATGAAGTCAGCAGCAGGAATGTATGATGTAATAAGGATTGACCATTTTATCGGAATGGCAAAATATTATGCTATACCTGCCAGCGGAGTACCAGCAGAAGGTGAATACAGGCTTGGGCCTGGGCGCAAGCTTACAGATGCAATTGATGAGGCAATAGGGGATGCACAGATTATTGCTGAAGACCTTGGGGTTGCGATGCCAGAGGCAAAGAAGCTTCTTAGTGAAACAGGTTATCCAGGAATGAAAGTGCTGGAGTTTGCATTTGATGGAAGCTGTAATAATGAATACCTTCCACATAACTATGATAAAAACTGCGTTGTATATACAGGTACACATGATAATGAAACGCTGTCAGGATATCTTAGGACACTTGGCGGCAAAGGGTATAATTACATTAAAACCTATACAGGCAGTAAAGACAGGGAAGAACTTGCATTAAATATAATAAAACTTGCATACGGAAGTGTTGCAGATACAGCAGTCCTCCAGATGCAGGATATCCTTTTTAAAGATAATTCTGCAAGGATGAACCTGCCTTCAACAATAGGACAAAACTGGAGATGGAGGCTTAAAAAGGGTGAATTTGCACAGATGGAAGCAGAGAAACTCTTTGATATGGCAAACATTTATAACAGGCTTCCTAAAGAAACATATGAAGAACTGGAAGCAAAAGAAAACAGAAAATATACAAAAGGCATAAGGGGACAAAGAAACAAGAGCAGGATGCTATATAAATAAATATATGAAATTTACACATGGTTTCCAGCCTGGAACCAGGATATCCAATATAACAAATTATGCTGTGGCATAGTTGAAGTATAATTTTTATGGAATTTCTGGACCAGGCATGGAAACTTTTTTATTACACATGGATACCAGACAAACGTGTAGCCAAATATATTTCCTGGCATCTGGCACTTTAACCTTCTATACAATATAACCCAATATAATTTCCAGGTATTATATTAATTTTTCTGTCTATTATTTTCTTTAATATATA
>CAJTRU010000015.1:52129-60370 GCA_910579085.1 uncultured Lachnospiraceae bacterium
CAGTTATTAGGGATTTGTGTAATTTTTTTATAAAAAATTATTGACTTTATACCAAAAAACTGTATAATTATACTTATGAACAACCGATTGCGCACTGTTAGCAGGAAGGGGAAAACATCTATGGGAAAGGCAAGAAAGTCTAAAATAGAGTTCAGATATTATAAAATGCCATCTGGAATTCCTATTTTAGCTCTTCTGGGCAGGGAGTGGATAAGGACTTATGGTGAGGGAATAGATTATTTACACTTTCATAACTGTATGGAAATCGGATATTGTTACAGTGGCAGTGGCATATTAACTATTAGTGAAGATGACTACCAGTTTTCAGGAAACCAGTTTTCAATAATACCACAAAATTGTCCGCATACAACTATAAGTGACCCAGGTACTTTCAGCAGGTGGGAATATCTTTTTGTTGATGTGGATGAAATCCTTAAGGAACTTTATATGCCAGCCATTAATGACAAAAAAGTTAAATGTATTATAAGCAAGATTAATTCAAAAGGGCTTTTTCTTGATGCAAGGGATTATCCAGTGCTTGCAGGTAAAATCCGTAATATGCTTGATATTATAAGAGGGAGAAAGGAATTTTATTTAGAAGAGGCAAAAGGTGTTTTGATTTCATTTCTGGCAGAAGTTGCCAGAAAGAATAACGGGGACAGTTATGCAGATGCCAGCCGGTTTGTACAAGATGGCAAGAATAATATCCTGGTTTCAGATGCCTTATCTTACATAGGGGAACATTATATGGAAACAATACGCATTGAAGACCTTGCAGGACACTGCCATATAAGCGAAACCCATTTCCGCAGGCTCTTTTCTTCTTGTATAAATATGGGGCCTTTAGAGTATATTAATCTTGTACGTATACAGAACGCATGTGAAATGCTTAGGAAGACAGATGCTTTAGTGTCTGATATTGCTTTCAGGTGTGGTTTTTCAACACTTTCTACATTTAACCGTAATTTTAAACAGGTAACCGGCTGTTCACCATACGAATGGAGAAAAAACCCAGCAAATTTTGAACAACAGATAATGAAATTTGAGATACATTCAGAAGAAGGATGGTAACAGTTATATAATATCTGTATAGGTATTTTGTACATTATATAGCCGGAAATGCAAAATATGTGGTTGAAAATGCAAACTGTAATTAAATGTAAAATGGTATAATATGCACATGAAAAGCGGCATATACCGCTAAGAATTGTACAAAATAACTAACCAGCAATGTTTATAAAATGATTATAAGGAGGAAGAGGTAATGAGAAAAAAACTCATAAGTATGTTGCTTTGTGCAACAATGGTAGCAACAATGGCAACTGGATGCGGGGACAAATCAGGTAATGATGATAAAACATCATCAGGTGCAAACAGTGAAACAAACGGGGGAAGTGATAATTCTGGTGCTGGTGGTGGCAGCGGTTCTTCTGAAACTGTAGATTTAAGGCTCTGGGGAGCTGAGGAAGACCAGGATTATTTACAGCAGGTTGTTTCTAACTTTGAAAAAGCTTATCCAGACCAGAAGTTTAATATTGAGATTGGTGTTGAATCGGAGTCAACTGCAAAGGATACAGTATTAACAGATATTGAAGCTGCTGCTGATGTGTATTCATTTGCAAGTGACCAGCTTGCAGACCTTGTAAGGGCAGGTGCACTTGCTGCTATTGATGATGTTGGTGAGGTGCTTGCAAAAGCAGACAAGACCCTTGATGATGTAAAGAGTGCTAACGCTCCTGATTCCATTGAGGCAGCAACACTTGATGGCAAGATGTATGGTTTCCCTACAGGTGGTGCTAACACATATTTCTTATATTATGATTCTTCTGTTATTTCAGAAGAAGACGCAAAGTCATGGGATGCACTTCTTGCAGCAGCAGCAAAAGCAAAGAAGAAAGTCGGAATGACATTAAATTCAGGCTGGTATAATGCATCATTCTTCTATGGGGCAGGTTTTACAACAGGCCTTAATGCAGATGGTACTACAACAATTGACTGGAATGGAACAAGTGCTGACAATATAAGTGGTGTTGATGTAGTTAAGTCAATGCTTGATATTACTTCTAATTCAGCTTTTATGCCTATAGCTGACGGCCAGATTTCAAATACAATTGCATCTGGTGACCTCTGTGCAGTAATTTCTGGTGCATGGGACAGCAGCAAGGCTGAAGAAGTATGGGGAGACGGATATGCTGCAACAAAGCTTCCAACATATACTCTTGGCGGACAGCAGATACAGATGGCTCCTGCATATGGTTATAAATTTGAAGCTGTAAATGCATATTCAAAGAATACAGGCTGGGCTGTACTTCTTGCAGAGTTTATATCTAATGAAGAGTCACAGAAACTTCACTTTGATATGAAGAAACAGCCTCCTACAAACTCAAATGTACTTGCATCTGATGCTATTAAGGCTGACAAGGCTATTGCAGCAGCAGTATCACAGGGTGATTTTGGTGTAATACAGTCAGTAGGCCAGAAATACTGGGATACAACAAAGACATTTGGTGAAATGGTTGCGAAAGGCAAGATTAAGGCAAAAGACGATGCAGCAATCCAGAAAGCACTTGATAACCTTGTAGAAGGCGTAACTGCACCATTAAGCTAATAAATATCCAGGTTAATTAATATTAATGCTTGGCGGGCAGGCAGCGTATGCACGTATGCCTGCCTTTACTGCCAGATGCTGGTTTTTATTCTGCCGGCTATCTATATAATGCTTTCATGGTTTTAAGAAAGCATCCAGAATGAAGAAAGACGGGGTGTATTTATGGCGAATGAAAAAAAGAGCACTGCTGCAGAGGCGGTAAGCGGCTTTTTTAAGGCTGTTGGCGGCTTTTTCTCCAGTTTTGGGACAGCAGTTGCAAAGGGGGATATTTTTGTAAAATTATCACTGTTGTGGTGGGGAGCGGGTTATGTACGCTATAAGCAGTATGTAAAAGCCATCATTATGACAGCGTTGGAAGCAGGCATAATCCTGTTTTCAGTTTTCTTTGCTTCACAGTATGTACCAAAGTTTGGGACACTTGGAACTGTTAAAGCAGAAATGATTTTTAATATTGACACAATGAAGAATGAGTTTAATGACTATGACCATTCTTTTATGATATTGTTATTCTCGCTTTTCAGCTTTGTTGTATGGTTTGTTGCCATAGTAATCTGGATGAGGAATATGGCAAATGTATATAAACTCCAGCTTATGGAGGAAAACGGGGAACATATCAATACATTTAAGGAAGATGTAAAGCTGTATATTGGTGAGAAGTTCCATATTACATTGCTGGCTCTTCCTGTACTTGGTGTTGTTGTATTTACAATTATACCAATTCTTCTGCTTATATTTGTTGCATTTACAAACTATGACCAGCAGCATATGCCGCCATCTGAGCTTTTCACATGGGTAGGTTTTAGCAACTTTATAACACTGTTTGGTGGTGGAGGGCTTACTGCAACATTTGGTTATTCATTTGTGCGTGTACTTGGCTGGACGCTGGTATGGGCATTCTTTTCAACAATTACAACATATATTGGCGGAATACTTTTGTCACTTCTTCTAAACAGTGCTAAAACAAGGTTTCCAAAGTTCTGGCGCCTGATGTTTGTAATTACTATTGCAGTACCACAGTTTGTGTCCCTGCTGCTTGTAAGGAATTTCTTTGCAGATAATGGTATTGTAAATACAATTTGCGATAACATACATCTTACAGGTTTTTTGCGGGATATAGGACTTGTTTCAACTGACCACATACCATTCTTGTCAGCTCCAGGCTGGGCACATGTAATGATTATTTTAATCAATATATGGGTTGGTGTGCCTTACCAGATGTTAATTGCTACTGGCGTACTGATGAATATTCCAGAAGACCAGCTTGAAAGTGCTAAAATGGATGGTGCAAAGCCATTCCAGATATTTACAAAGATTACTATGCCTTATATGTTATTTATTACAGGACCGGCACTTGTTACAGACTTTGTAAAGAATATTAATAACTTCAATGTAATCTATCTTCTTACACAGGATGTATATACCACTACAAACCAGGCACTTGCCAATTCGCAGGCGCAGGAGGTGGATTTGCTTGTAACATGGCTGTTCCGTCTTACACAGGATTACTATAACTATAAGATGGCATCAGTAATTGGTATTGTTGTCTTTGTCATATGCGCATTGTTTACTTTAGTTGCATTTAACTATATGATTGGCGGAGATAAGGAGGGGACATATCAATAATGAAAGTAAAGAAAATGAAAGATAAGCGCCCATCAACGATTATAATGCATAATGTGTTAATCGGTATACTTGCTGTTATCTGGCTTATCCCTATTGTATGGCTGGTGTGCCAGTCATTTAGTGCAAATCCAGGTATTAACACAAGTACATTCTTTCCGAGGAAATGGAGCATTATAAGTTATATTAAGCTGTTCAGCCCTGATACTGTGGCGCAGTTCCCACAATGGTTTTTGAACACATTTATCGTTGCATGTGTCAATTGTGTTATTTCTACCCTGTTTGTACTGATGGTTGCCTATGCAACATCAATTATGCGTTTCCCTATGAGGAAACCTCTTATGAACATTGCAGTTATACTTAACTTGTTCCCTGGTATGCTGTCAATGATTGCAGTTTATTTTGTATTAAAAACATTTAGCCTGACAAACAGCTATGCAGGACTTATAATGGTTTATTCTGCATCATCAGGCCTTGGCTACCTTATTGCAAAAGGTTTCTTTGATACAGTGCCAAGGGCACTTTGCGAAGCGGCACGTATAGACGGGTGCAGCGAAGCACGTATATTTTTACAGATGGTTATTCCTATGAGCCGTCCTATTGTAGTATATACTGTTATTAGCAGTTTCCTTGCACCTTGGATGGATTTCGTATTTGCCAAGATGATACTTAATGCAGGTGTATCTTCTAAATATACAGTTGCTATTGGTCTGTACAAGATGCTGGATAAGAGCCTTATCAATAATTACTTTACCCAGTTCTGTGCAGGAGGTGTGCTAGTATCCATACCTATATCAATACTGTTTATGATTATGCAGAAATTCTATGTAGAAGGTATTACTGGTGGTGCTGTAAAAGGATAAAGGATTTAGTAATAATTGGTTTTATGCCCCGCTGTTAAAAGCGGGGTTTCTAGTTTTGTTACAAAGGGAAATTTCTATTTACGCCGCTGGAAAAGTGGCATGGAGGTATTAAGATGCAGAGGATGGGGAGGCGTGCTGCCTGGAAGCTGCCTAGTATTACTGCTGATGGCTTAAAAATATTTGCATGTATAACAATGTTTATACAATCTATTGGTATTGCGGTAATAGAAAAGGGAATAATTAACCTTGATAATTATACACAGGCAGAATTGTCACAGGCTATGGCAGATGACAGCAGTCTCATGGTGGCAGCAGGTACAGGCTCTGTCATGCAGCTTATAGGAGGGCTTTCTGTCCCAATTTTTGCTTACTTGCTTGTGGAGGGCTTCAGGCATACATCAGATTTCCGCAAATATATGCTGTCAATGTTTATATTTGCACTGGTAAGTGAAATCCCATATGACCTTGCAAACAGCCAGAAACTTGTGGACTGGAGCAGCCAGAATTCACTTGTGACAATGTGTATATGTCTGCTTATGGTATATTTCCTTGATTTGTTTAAGGAGAAGAAGGGCATTGCCATAACTTTGTTAAGGGGCACTATAGTCTTGTGTGCTGTAATATGGGTAACAGTGCTTATGGCAGCATATGGGCTTTGTATGGTGCTTCTTACAGCAGTTTTTTATCTTTTCTATTCAAGAAATGTATTAAAAACAGTGCTGGGAATGGCAGCAAGCCTTTTATATGTGACAGGGCCGTTATCATTCTATGGCATATGGTTTTATAATGAACAGCGCAAGGACAGGCTGCCAAAGTATGTGTATTATGTATTTTACCCAGCACATCTTCTGGTACTTGGTGTAATAAGCTGCTATCTCCAGGCGCCATAATGGTATGTAAAAATTATTTAAAAAAATATGCTTTCATACATTGACAAAAAGGAAACAGTAAACTATACTATGTTTATAACGTTGAACAACCGGTTGCACAAAATATAAAATAAAGGAGTATTAAGAATGGAGAATACATTTGTTGTTAATATTATCCACCGTCCTGAGATGGTTCCAGAGTATGCAGAGAAAGTTACAGGGCAGGGCAAGGCAGAGGATATTGGAAGAAAAGCATTGCTTACAGAGTCACTGGATATATTTAAATTCCAGCAGGAGACAGCCCATAAGCATAATTTAAAAGTAACAATCCAGATGACTTATGCAAGCCTTTTTAATGATGAGGCTGTAGAAATAGCAAAGGAACACCATGAGAAATATGGTGATGAGATTGCGCTTTCACTGCTTGGGCTTCCATGCAAGGAATTCCGTGAAAAATATAAAACAAAGGATTTCTGTATCTGGATGTTTTCAATGGAAGATAAGAAAAGCATTGTAGATGATGTATTTGGAAAGTTCTACGACCGTTTCGGCTTTTATCCAGAGTCTACAGGCTCTTATTATATGGATGCAGACCTTACTAATTATATTAAAGAAAAATACCCTATGGTAAAATGCGCAGTTGCAACTTGCTGGGAGGAAGGCCCGAAAGCATACCATACATGTAATAATTCCTGGTATACACTTTTTGACGGAGGCCCTTGGAACCCTTGGATTCCTTCTAAACAGAATACACATGCACCAGCAGCAAATGAGGAAGAGGACAGCGGTATTGTTGCAATACCACACCTTTCACGTGACCTTATAGCATGTTATGATGGCAATGGCTCAAACTTTGGAACACATCCACAGAATGTACTCCGCGGCATGATTTATGACAGTAAGACATGGGAGTACCCTTATCTTTATAACCTTATTGACCAGTACCGCCATCTTGAGAAATACAATAACGGCTACGCATACAATATGATGTTTGTAGGGCCTGGCTGGTTAAATAAAATGGGACGCTGGGAAGCACCTTATGAGCTTCTTGCAAAGTCTTATGAAGATGGAATGGCTTATTACGGGCAGTTAAAGAAAGAAGGCAAACTTGTTGATATGACAATGGCAGAGTTTGCAGATTATTACAGGGCAAATAAGTCCTATACAGAACCAGAGTGTGCTCTCTGGAAGGATATCTTATATGGTTCAGACAAGCAGCTTTTCTGGTATGCAGACCCTTATATGAGGGCTTGTGTAAATATGGACCAGGGTGGCGCAATTGTTGACTTAAGGCCATATGCTGCAAAATTAAGATGGGAAACAGGAATTGGAACAAAGCATGTGCAGGATGCCTCATATCCGTTCCTTATACAGGAAAAATACCGTGCTGGTTACTTTACACATTACGCAGGCGAAGGCACAGTACGCAGCGCAAAGGTATGTTATAATGGTGAAGAGGTTGACTTATGCCTTTGCCGTACACATGCAAGCTTTGTACAGGAAGGAAAGACAAGAATACTTGTACTTGACCCTGTAGAAATAGAATTCTATGATTTAACAGTAAAAATCCAGACAAAGATTTACTTTGAAGAGGGTGCTTCAAATATTAAGATTGAAAGAAATATCCTTGAAATGAGCAATCCGGATGCAGATGTAACAATTAATGAATATATGGTTGCATGTTATGGTACAACTGAATATCCAGAAGATATGACAGGAATTAAACTTTCACTTGGCAAAGCTGGTGAAACAAAGTCACTGGATTATGAGTATAAATGCCGTGAAGAGTTTATGGCAGGTGCAGAAAGTGCAACAGCAGTAATCCCTGCAATTGAAACAAAGGTATCATTAAGTACAGATGCAAAAGATGCAGAATTATATATAAGGGAAGGCTATGCTTTCTCACCAATGTTTACAATTGGCTGCCAGAAGAAAATCAGTGATAAGGAGGTATTTGCTACATGGCTCAATCTGGAAAAGGCAAATTAAACTTCAGGTGTCCGTCCTGCTTTATGCGTGACCTGGATATTGATATGTTTTATGATAAGGACAAGAAAGAGTATTACTGCATACGCTGCCAGTATACAGGCAATGAGGAAGATGTGCTTGCTAAAAATGAAATAGTACGCCTGCGTTACAGGAAGATGCTTGAACGTATTACAGATTTTGACTAAGAATTACCATACAGGTTAATCCAGCAGTATATTTTATCAATATTAGTACCAATTACAAATAATAAAAGGCAAAACTGTGGTTTTGCCTTTTATATTTGAAGAAATCC
>CAJTRU010000015.1:60380-61264 GCA_910579085.1 uncultured Lachnospiraceae bacterium
ATCCTTAAAAACATTTGAAAGGAAATCCTTTTTATAGATAAATTTGTAAATATTATTATAACATACATTCAAGCAGTGCTGAATTGGTTGGAAGATAAATTTCTGCTATCTTATGGCTTTCTGAACCATATGTATGTTTAGCGAATATATTACAAATTTTATCATGTGTTTCTGTTGTATATTTCAGGTTGAATATTTTTGCGATGCGGTTAAAAAATACAGGTGATATGGAGTAACCCCATTCTTCGGTATCATTTTCATTAATAAGCTTTGGTGTAATCTTTAAAGATTTTTCTGTAATCATATTACAAGCTGTAAGTGTAATAAATCCTGTAACTTCATCTGATGTACATGTAAGCTCACATACATCATTGTCATCCATACGGAAATCAAGGGCTGCCAGAAGACCTGGGTCAACGCTTGCAAATGGGTCAAAAAGGTCCAGGATAATGTGGTCACTGTCGCCTGTAATAAGGGTTATAAGCTTATCAATGCTCTTCTGGTTCATTACATCGCTGTTAATGGAATTTCTTTTGTCGTTGAGGAAATCAACTAAAGCATCAACCTCTTTCTGGTTAAGTAAGGAAAAACTTGGCTTTTGTATATCGCTCATATCAATACCTCCAAATATATTATGTAATTTTACCAAACCTTGTATGCGCCGCATGGGCATCAGTTTTAGGAATAAAGCGTTATATAAATATTATACATATATTTGGCGTAGGTTTCAAGTATTATATACAATTTTACCACATCCGTTTCGTAAAAACTGGGTGTGGGATAATTTACAGTTATTTTTTGCTGTTTGTGTATAACGGACGCAGGGTTTCTGGTGTTCCACTAAATTATTCCATGACAGGGCACGCTTGCGCTACGACAGCACA
>CAJTRU010000016.1 GCA_910579085.1 uncultured Lachnospiraceae bacterium
TTTGGGATTTTATGCGCCGCTGCGTATGCCACCGTAGCGGAAGCGTACCCCTGTATGGAATATTCTGGCTCTGGCACTGGAAACCGTCCGTCCGCTAACAAAAGATAACTGAAAATTTATGAAACGGATGTGGCAAACTGGAATGTAATTATTGTAATTTCTCTCTTTATACCATATAATATTTATAAAGGATTTTTTATAATAAATTTATCAAACCAATAAAATATTATAAGAGGAAAAAATGAGTAAAATATACGACGATATTTTTCGTACACTATGTGAAAAAAATACCAGGCTTTTAATACCAGTTATTAACGAAGTTTTTTCTACACATTATAAAATTACAGAGGAAACGGAACTGCTCTCTGGTGAACACCATATACTGTCTAAAGGTGAACAAAATGGTATTGGGGAAATTATAACTGACTCTTTAATTAAGCTTGCAGGTAAAATATACCATATTGAATGCCAGAGCAACCCAGATGGGACAATAATATTAAGAATGGTTGAATACGACTTTCATATAGCACTTGAAAATGTAAAGAAAACAGATGGTATTTATGAAATTAATTTTCCATATTCATCTGTGTTATATTTGCGGCACACAAGCAAGACACCAGATAAAATAGAAATGAAAGTTAATTTCCAGAATGGGGAAAGCATAAATTATAGTGTACCTGTTATTAAAGTCCAGAACTACAACTATGAAGAAATAATCCAAAAGAATTTATTTTTTCTTATTCCATATTATATAATGCGCTATGAAAATAAAACAGATATAGAAATTATGCAATGTATTAAAAAAGAATACGAAGAATTATATAATGGCATAAATAAAGCATACAGTAATGGTACTCTTGACAGCTACGATATAACTAATATTATAGAATTTACAGAAAAACTTGTACATTATATTTTTAGCAATAACAAAAATGTCTGCATGGAGGTGGATAAAGTTATGGGGGGACAGGTCTTAGAAACATATGCTGATAAAAAACTGAAACAAGGTATGAAACAAGGTGTCCAGTTAATGGCACAATTATCTGTAAAACTAGCTGAGGACGGCAGGATATCTGAAATTTCACGTGCTGCATCTGATGCCAGTTATATGGATAAACTGCTTAAAGAGTATAAAATCAGCCAGTAAATATTATGCAGCCAATGTGTTGTAGTGGTTTTTCTATACACCTGGCTGCATATGTTGCAAGCCTTATATTTTTTGTTTCGTCAAAACTGTCTATTCCTTTGATTAATCCTATTGTGCCTATGGATATTAAATCATCCATATCTTTATCTCCCATATTGTACTTTTTTGCAATATACGCTACCAATCTAAGATTTCTCTCAATTAGACAGTCTCTTGCCCCACGGTCTCCCGACCTGCACTTTTCAATGCACTCCTTTTCTTCTTTTGCACTCAAAGGTTTAGGAAAAGACTGCACCAGTGACACCTCAAATTCTTTTATATTTATTCTATGCACCACCATGCAAGTCCGTGCTTTTCCTAGTTTTTTATTATTTTGGGGATTTATATATTACAGATATAACTTTATACTTGTATATTACAAAAAGCAGGGGATATTTTCCCTGCTTTTTATAAATTTGCATAATTATATAGTATTTTCTCAGTCTATAAACTCTGCCATTTCCTGCAAAATCTGCTCTTTTTTATGAAAGCCCATAAGGGTTTTTACACATTCCCCGTTTTTAAATATAAGAAGGGTTGGTATTGATGAAATTCCATACTTCATTTGTAAACCTGTTTCTTCTTCCACATTTACTTTGCCCACATAAAAATCTGACACTTCATTGTCAAGCTGTTCTATTACAGGTCCCTGCATCCGGCATGGCACACACCATGATGCCCAGAAATCAACAAGTATTGGCTTGTCACTTCTAATTACTTTCTCCTCAAAATTTCCTGAATTAATTTCCATGTCTATATCCTGCCTTTCTTTAATTAAATATTATTTTATGTTTTACCTGCTTTTTTGTATTATATGCAGGCTATAATAATTTATCCAGCTCTTTTAAAAGAAATTCCCTGGATGTAACTGTTATTGCATCTATTCCAAGTTTTCTTGCCCCTTCTGTATTTTCCTCCCTGTCATCAAAGAAAATACACTCTTCTGCTTTAAGGTTGTATTTATCAAGCAAATATTTATAAATTCTTTCATCTGGCTTTGTTATATGTATCTGGTATGAAACTACAATTCCATCTGCCCACTCAATAAATGGTGCATCAACTGTATGCTTTCCGAATAGTTCTTCTGAATAATTAGAAAGTATGTAAATACCATATCCCTTTTCTTTTAATTTATACACTTTTTCCCATACATCTTCACGTTTTACATGCATAAATTCGCCATGTGTAATAAACCATTCCATAGTTTCTGCATGTTCTGGATAGTTTTCTACATATTGCTTTATAATTTCATCCCTGTGCATATTTCCAATATCAAACTCATGCCATAAGTTATCATTAAACATAAGATGGCCGACCTTATCCGCTTCATCATATGCCAGGCCATAATCTGTAAGCATGTCACGCCACCTGTACTCTAATAATACATCCCCTACATCAAATATAATGTTTTTTAACATATCAACCTCCATGCTGCTTTAAATGGCATATTCTGCAATTATCCAGACAGGCCAGTGAACAGTTTAATTATTTATACCAGCCCTGGTTATGTACATTATTTATATTTCTTCCTGGAGCTCAATCATCATTGCTGGAATAATCTGTTTCTTACGTGATACAGTATTTCTAAGTATTATACTTTCTTCTGTCCCTTCATGGTGGAATGATGCCTCTGCAAGTTCCCTTGAACCACTGCCTGCATATAAAAGTTCTGTGCTTGCCTGCATTATATTGGTAAGCATAAAGAAAATCATTCCAACATCATGGTCAGATAATGCCTTCTGCATATATGGTACAAGCTTGTCTTTTATAGCGTCAAGTTCTGTCTGTGTCATTGATGTAATCTGCCCTACCCCAAATGTAGTTTCACCTACAACAAACTTCTTAAAGTCCTGGTAGAATATTTCTTCTGGCGACTTAGAAGAAAGGTTGCTTCCTGCCGCAAACATCTCTGAAGCATATTCCTCTGCATTTATCCCTGCTATTTCTGCAAGCTCCTCTGCTGCCTTTTTGTCAGTTTCTGTACATGTAGGTGAACGGTATATAAGTGTATCTGACAATATAGCTGAACACAAAAGCCCTGCTATATCCCTTGGCACTTCAACACCTGCTTCATTATACATCTGGTAAATTATTGTTGCAGTACATCCAAGTGGCTGGTTCCTGAAAAATACAGGCACCATTGTTTCTATTGAACCAATACGGTGATGGTCTATGACCTCCAGAAGTTCTGCTTCCTCAATACCATCTACAGCCTGGGAAGGTTCATTGTGGTCTACAAGTATAATTTTCTTTTTACGTGCACCAAGAAGGCTTCTGCGTGATATCATCCCAAAATAATTGCCATTCCAGTCAAGTATTGGAAAATCCCTGTACCTCTTCTTTGCCATTACTTCCCGTATATCGTCAACATATTCACCTAACCCGAATGTCAGCAGGTTTTCCCTTTTCATAAAAAATTTAATCGGTATGCTCTGGTTAATTAAACGTGAAGCAGTAAAAGTATCATAAGGTGTCTTTATTATAAAACAGCCCTTGTTTTCTGCAAGCTTTGTAATAGTATATGATACCATTGAACCATCACAGACTATTATGCACTTTGCATCCATCTCTATTGCACATAACTGGGATTCATACCTGTTACCTAGTATTACTATATCACCTTGTTCAATATAACTTTCCATAAGGTCAGGGTTGGCGGCGGCTATAAGGCATTTTCCTGATTCTATCCTTTCACCAGGATTGCCATAAACCATTTCACCCTCAAGTGTTTCTATTATATTACTGTATGGTGTCCTTGCTGTAGCTATAATCCTGCTGTCATAAACATCCATATATGACTTTGCTATATCCTGTATTGTTAAAAGACCAATAAGTTTTTTACAGGAGTCTACTATTGGAAGAGTCTGCAACATATCTGTTTTCATAATTTCCCATGCTTTTTTAAGGGAAATATTCTCCCTTGCCCCTTTTACCCTTTCAACATCAATGTCAATTACCTGTGTCCTTACATCACCCATATAATCGGGAGCCGGCACACGGAAACGCTTAAGCACAAAGTCTGTTTCTGAATTAATCTGCCCTGCGCGCTTTGCTATATACCTCCCGCCTGTCACTTCCCGTTTCAGCCTTGCATAAGCAATAGCCGAACACACTGAGTCTGTATCAGGGTTTATATGCCCAATAACATTTACTATCCCATCTGATGCCAATACTCTACAACCCCTTTCCCTGTTAATTATTCTGCCTTTGCAAAGCGTTTATACAAGTTTTGCATATAACTGCATTACTAGCAGTCTTCTTCCGTATAACCACTTATATCTATAATATATTTAAAACGCTTCGCAAGTGCAGGTGCAAATTTAAACAACTGGTCAAGTGTGTTTCCATTATCTGCCAGTATTACAACAAAATCACCATAGTACTCATCCATTATTTCAAATATGCTTGCAATAGTAGGAATCATTAAATCTGCTGCTTCATCAATAAGCAGGCAGTTGCCTTTAAGCTGGCTTTTAAATTCTGCTAAATCCATTTTATTAAGGGTTTTAGCACTTATCCTGGCAATGCGCCCTGTACTCATATATCCAGTTGCTTTCATTACCTTTACAATCCTTTTAGACAGCCCTGTTATTAAATCAAACGTATTTCCTACAAATACAAAATGTGACGGGTCTGGTTCGCCACCGATTAATGTAAGAATGTCACCAAATGAAGTATGTAATGCCCTGGTAGTTGGCAAATCATCATCTGAAAGGCTTTCCTCTCCAGCTGCCCTGTTGTCCTCTTCTTGTACTGGCATTTCTGGTTCTTCCTCTAAAGGTTCTGGCAGATATCCGGTTTCTTCGTCATATTCCATATTTATAGTTTCCTGTATTACAGTTTCTCCGTCTGGCTCTGCAATTTCTTCTATATCTTCTACAGGCATTATTCCAGCATTAGCTGTTTCACTAGCTGTTTCTTTGACGGTTTCTTCAGCCGCATCTTCTTGTACTTCCTCTTCTGTCCCGTTCTCTTCCTGGATGCTATTTTCATTATTCTGCATTATATTGGCAGCATGTTTTTTTTCTATTTCTGCCAGCATCCTTTCTGCTTCCTCTGCCTTTTTTCTTGCTTCCTCTACTATTGCCCTGGCTTCCTCTGCTTTAAGTAAAGCCTCTTCATGTGCCCTTTTTGCCTCTATTTCTGCCAGTTCTATTTCTTCTTTACTTACTAGTATGCTGCTATCTTCAATTTCTGGAATTCCATTGCCAGAAATGCTGCTTTCCTGTTCTGTATTTTCCTGCTCCTCCTCTTTAACCTCCTCCTCTGGCAACATGGTTTCTTCCTCCGCCAGCTTAACCGCTTCGTCCACTGTTTCTGGCATATTTTCCATAAATTGTGTATTCTCTTCTGTTATTTCTGGTCCAAGTGGCTTATCTTCTGTTTCTTCAAGCCCAGCTAAAGGCAGGTTTTTATTTTCATCACTTTTTACTGCCTTTGTCATCCGTTCAATCACTTTGGTTGCATCTCTTTTCAAAGGTCTGCGGCTGCTTACAATTTTAACTTCTTTTTCCTTTAACTGCTCCTTATGCTCAGCTTCATATATTGCAGAAATCTCCCTGGAAAGGTCCTGCGTAATACCTAATCCAGACTGGAAATATACAGGTTCTGGCTGTTTTACACCAGTATTAACTTCTTTTACACCAGCATCAGCTTCTTTGGCAGCAGGAACAGGATTTTCCATATCCACTGTTTCTGTTGTTACATTATCTGCTTCAGTTTCATTAACAGTTTCTTCATTTTCAACTTCAGCAGGCTTTTCCTCTTCTTTCTTTTCCTGGTTTCTGGCTTCTGTAAGAGTCCTGTTATATAAATCCTGGTTTATCCTTATTTTTATATCCAGGTTTTCCTTGCCGCTGTCTTCTATAATATACCCATCTTCACTAACAGGCATCTGGCTGTTTTCAGTAAACAAATCATTTTTGCCATAACCTTCCTGTTCTGTATCTTCTGTTTCATTTTTCTTGTCTTTCTTACTGCCAAAATGCAAAAAACCTGTAATTTTCTGTGCAAGCTTTCCAAGACCAGCATCTATCTCAAAATCATCTTCTTCATAATCATCTATAAATCCATCCTGGCTTTGTATATTTTTTTCATTTTTATTATTTTTATTACCAGGCTCTTTTGTAGCAGCAGCTTCTATTTCCTTTTGTTTATCTTCTGCCTTTTCCTTTGTCCGCTCTGACTGCTCCCTTGCCTTCCTGTCTTTTAAATATTTCTTCCTGTTTTCCTCTTCCTGCTGCATATTTGAAAGATATTCATGCAAATCTGGAAGCGAACCTGTATCATCAGGATTTGGCTCATTCCTTTCTACTGTATAATCCCTGTCATCAATATATGGCATTGCTTCTCTGTCATCTA
Source organism: uncultured Lachnospiraceae bacterium (assembly GCA_910579085.1). Classification (GTDB taxonomy): domain Bacteria; phylum Bacillota; class Clostridia; order Lachnospirales; family Lachnospiraceae; genus Butyribacter. The sequence continues at coordinate 6,548 of CAJTRU010000016.1, forward strand.
CATATTCTATAAGCTTTTTTGCACGCTCAACTATTTCACCATGCCCAAACCACAGCAGTATATCCTCACATTCCCTTCGGCATTCCTCAAACCTTCCTGCTTTATAATACAGCCTCGCAAGCTCATAAGCCCATTCTTCTATATATTCTTCTTCCTTTAATTCTTCTAGGATTTCAACAAGTTTTCCAATATGGACACCTGCTGCCTTGTCAATCCTGTATCTTAATATTATTATATCCCTTGTACTTGGGCCCATCTGCACAAACTCATTATAATATCTTTCAGCATCATCAAGTTCTTTAGTACGTATTGAAATACTTATAAGCCTGTATACAACACGTCTGGTTTTTGATTTATTGTATATTTTAAGATAAGCTTCCTTTGCTGAATCAAACTGCTCCGTTCTGGCAAAAACATCTGCAATAATAGTCAGGTCACTAATACTTTTAACCTGTCTCATATCAAGCGTCCTTATTACAGCAAGTGCTTTTTTATATTTACGCTCTTCCACCAGATGGTGTATTTGTGCAATCCTTATAGCAAATTCATATTGTCTCATAGATTAATATTCTCCCTGCCAGTAAGACGCATATATTCCTTTATATAAAACTCTGTCTTACGGTCTTTACGTGTATTAAATTTATCCCTAAGGCTCCATGCCCTGTTGCCAATATCACATATAAGGACACCTTCCTTCCCTGAAATCTGTCCAAGTATATTTCCTATTGAATCAACTGCAAGGCTGCCACCGTTACTGCTTTCACCATTGTGCACACCATAAGAATTTACCCCCACAACATATGACTGCGTTTCTATTGCCCTTGCCCTTATAAGCGTTGTCCAATGTGTATTTCTTATAGCCGGCCAGTCTGCAATTACAAATATAACATCAGCTTTTTCTGATGCAATCTGGAACAATTCAGGAAAACGCAAATCATAACATATAAAAAGGCTTATTGTATGCCCCGCAAACTGTGCTGTCACAATATTGCTTCCGCTTTCATATACTTCACCTTCGCCACCAAAAGTAAATGGATTTATTTTCTTATATTCTGTAATAATATTTCCATCTCTTCCTATAATTGTAAACCTGTTAGTCCCTTTTGTACTTCCCTGGACTGGCAGGGCAGCCCATCCAAAGCCAGTTGCAATATTGTTCTGTATGGCAAGTTCTCTCATTGCATTAACACTTTCTGATGATTTTTCATCCTCGCCAATTTTATCTAATGCCATTGAAAAACCCGTTAGTGACATTTCTGGGAATACAATTATATCTGCTTTTGCTTCTGCTGCTTCTTTTATCATTTTTTCCGCTTTAACTAATGAAGCTTTTTTATCCTCCCACACCATATCTATCTGTCCAAGTGCAACCCTCATATGACACCCCCATAATACAGTTTTTACACATTATACATTTAAAAAGCATAAAATACAATGTTTCATATTCTTAAACCTTTAGGATAATGGTTTTTGGCAATGCCTCCCTGTGCCTTGCCCCATCCTAGTGGAAATCCTTTATATCCAATTAATACCCATCCCTTAAATTCCTCTGGGCAGCTTATTATTTCCCCATGAAGATACTGTAATGCCTGGCTGCCACTACAATCATAATACTGTCTGGCAAACCCTGGTACTGCTGCTTTGGCAAGTGCATGGGCCGGCTCATACCTGTTCTTTTTACGTACTGCAATATGAAGCCCCTGCCTCAAGACCCTTATACCATCAATATTGTTTATGCCTTCAGGCATAAGATAAAGCATATCTCCAAAAAACCTGAGCCTTTTATTATACTGTACTGTACCAGTTTTAACAAATATTTCCCCAAGCCATTTCTGTATTTCTTCTAGTTCTTTTTTGCTGATACATGGCTGGTTTTTATCTGCACTTTTCTTCTTTTTATTTATTCTGGAGATACCAGGCTCCACACATTCCCCACTATCTTTTATAAACTTAACAGCAAAATGCCCTTCACCTTTAATTCTATGCGGCCACAGCCTTAAAGCCCCTTTTACTGCTGTTTCTTCTTCCCCTGAAAGCTTTCCAGTACCCTCTGTTACAAACCTTGTTTCCCCGCTGTCTGGAATGTTATCCTTAATTCCCTGTCTGCTGATACTGGCTGCCATTCCTGAAGTCTTCCAGTCCTGTACTTTAAAACCTTTATGCTCCCTTAAAAACCATATAACCATATCTTCGTCTTCATCTGGTGCAAATGTACATGTAGAATATACAAGTACACCACCTGGCTTTAACATTCTGGCAGCGCAGTTTAATATTTCCTTCTGGCGTGCAGCACACATCTTTACATTTTCAATGCTCCATTCTTCTACTGCTTCAACATCCTTCCTGAACATTCCCTCGCCAGAACATGGCGCGTCTACTAATATTTTATCAAAAAACCCTGGAAAATGCATTGCCATCCTGTCTGGAGGCTCATTACATACAAGTGCATTGTACACACCAAGCCTCTCTATATTCTGTGAAAGTACCTTAGCGCGCACTGGAGATATTTCATTAGCTACAAGAAGCCCTTTTCCACACAGCCTGCCAGCTATATGTGTACTTTTTCCTCCTGGCGCTGCACATAAATCACATACAACATCCCCTTCTTCCGGTCCAAGAAGGCTGGCAACAGACATAGCACTTGGTTCTTGTATATAATAGACACCTGCTTCATGTAATGGATGGCGTCCCGGCCTCTCATCCTGGTTATAGTAAAAACCTTCTTCTGCCCAGGGCACGCTTACAAGGTGAAAAGGAAGCTTATCCTTGTCTTTTATATTTAACTTTAATGTATTAATACGCAGCCCTGGCTGCTTGTCTTCATTATATGATGAAATAAAACTATTATATCCATCACCAAGAATATTTTTCATTCTTTTCATAAAACTTTCTGGCAATTCCATAAATATACCTGTCCTTTTTTATTCTGTATGCTTTCTTCAAAATATAAAAAACATAAACAGATATTTTTAATGTATAAAAACGGATTAAGCAAAAAATGCACAGAGAACATGCCTGCTGCTATCTTTTAATCCTGTAAGATAACAGCCATCCCTGTGCATATATGCAAATACAGCAGACACCTGGCATCTGCCTGCCATATGTTCTAATCTGCTGCACCTGCAAGTTATATTAAACCTGCAATATCAATATTTTCCCCTGTAATACCAATATGCGCCCCCTGGGAAGCCTCTGTTGTATCAGCATGTGCAATAAGCCATTTATTTCTTGCCCAGAGATACTTATCCTCTTCGTTCTTCACTGTTATCTCTGGAGCTTCTTCATTTGTCCCTTTTGGAAGGATTATTGCAACCCTGAAACCCTCACCATTCTTAGCGCTGCATGGTGCATAATGCAGGGTGGCAGGGTATAATTCTACAGCAGTACCCTTCGGACAAAGAAAAGCCTCTGTCTTAGATGAGTCAATCTTTCCATCTATAATATCCTGTTTAAGCGCTACCAGCAGGATTGCATCATTAGCAGCTACATTTACTTCATTATCACGGTGGTACTCAAAACAGTTAAGTTTTGTATTAGTACCATTACAATAGCCAATTTCTATTGGCATACCACCAAAACAATTATTACTAAAATCTTCATATGCTGGTGTTGCTTCAAGCTCTGGTACAGAAGGTACATATATTACAGAATTTTCTGGCATATCTGTAAGTGCCTCCAGCTTCTCTAACATCTCTTTACAATTATATCCATCAACAACACGTCCATAAGCCTTAAAAGCTTCATCATTTACTGATTGTATCTTCATTTATAACCACCAATACCTTTCTATATTAATTATCTATACTTTTACTTCCATATATAAAATTAATCCCTATTATAGTTATCAAGAAAACTATGCTTAACCCCCTTCTCCTTATATGCAATAACCGTATCAAGATTTATATTTTCTACGCTACGGAATATATTACTTTCTATATACGGGTTTATCTTTTTAAGACTTTGTATAAGTGTCTTTACCTCGGTACGCTTTGACTCAGCCGCACCATCTTCCCCACACGATGTACAATTTTCTGTAAACCTGCATGCACATTGCAAGAATTTTAAATTATTATATTCTTTCCAGTGTATTATATCTTCTTCCCTTATAAGGTACATTGGCCTTATAAGCTCCATACCTTCAAAATTTGTACTGTGGAGCTTTGGCATCATAGTTTGTACTTGTGCACCATACAGCATACCCATAAGAATAGTTTCAATCACATCATCATAATGGTGTCCGAGCGCAATCTTATTACAGCCAAGCTTCCTTGCATTGTTATAAAGATAGCCACGTCTCATGCGTGCACATAAATAACATGGCGATTTCTCTATTTCATACACCGCATTAAATATCTGTGTTTCAAAAATTGTAACTGGTATATTTAAAAGCTTTGCATTGTTTTCTAAAGCTTCCCTGTTTGCTTTATTATATCCTGGGTCCATTACAAGGAATTCCAGCCCGAAATTAAACTTATTATGTTTTTTAAGTTCCTGGAAAAGTTTTGCCATAAGCATGGAGTCCTTGCCACCCGATATGCACACCGCTACCTTGTCACCTTCTTCAAGAAGCCTGTACTCATTAATTGCCTTTGCAAACCTGCTAAAAAGTGCCTTATGGAACTTTTTCCTTATGCTTTTTTCAACGTTGTCATTTATACTGCCTTGCTGTTTAAAAGTATCCATAATTACTCTCCATGCCAATACACTGCTTTTTATCCTACTGCATTTGCAGTTTCAAATGCTTCTTTATAACTAAGCACCTTATTAATATATGTAGTACAATATGAAGGAACACCTCCATTCCTCCTTACTGCGCCGCTTCCTGCATTATATGCGGCAAGCGCAAGCCTTACATCACCTTTAAATTCCTTTAGTTTAAGCGAAATACATTTTGCCCCGCCCATTATATTCTGCTCTGGGTCAAACGGGTCATCAACCCCAAGCCCCTTTGCTGTTTCTGGCATAAGCTGCATTACACCCATTGCACCTGCACTTGATACACAGCCAGGGTTAAAGTCGGACTCAGCCTTCGCAATTGCTTTAAGAAGGCTTTCTGATACATTATACTTTTTAGCTGCTGCTTTAAAATATGCATCATATTTAGTCTTCTTCATTGAAGATGCCAGTACAGTCTGCCCTGCTGAAGAAGTTTCCTGTACTTTCTTATTGCCATCACTTCCACTGTTGTCCTCTACTACATCAACGTATCTGACCATTTTGCCAGTAACAGGGTCTCTATACCCTGTATTTTCCTCTGTTTCTTTTGTATTATCTGTTTTGTCTGTATCTTCTTTTTCTGCTTTTTTACTTTCTGTTTCATCCTTCTTGCCAGAAACCTTCTGGAGCATTTCATCAAACCCCGTAATAGTAGTTTCCCTTCCACTATTTTCTGGATAAGTCTTAATAGGTTTTAAAACCCTAAGGCTGTTCATGGCATTTAGATAAGATTCTGTACTTATCATCTGAAATTCCTCCCAGTACCACTAAATAATTCTTCTATAGTCAGGTTATTATTAACATTCCTGTAACCTGGCATATCTGCATGGACACAATATACTGGTGCTTTATGTGCCAGCATGGTATTATAAGTTGTGCCTCCATTTTTTACAGGCTGTTTTAATATACCTGCTGCTTTCACACTATGGATATTTATCTGCCTGTAAGATGCATCACTGCTTCCAGATAAAACGGCATCTACTGCTTCTTTTGTAACAGCATCCTTGCACTTGAGTGCAGACGCCTTCTTAACACCCTTTATCCTGTCCACCAATACTGCCTCCCTTAAATTTGCCATACAGATATAATAATTTTATCACTTTTCAGTACAAGTTTCAAGCATGTATTTGGAGAGCGGACGGTTGTTTCATAAATTCATTTACAATAAACTGTATGCAGGATAATTTCCAGTTATTTTTTGTTTGTGTTAGACTGGCGGACGGTTTTTAGTGCCAGAGCCACAATATTCCGTACAGGGGCACGCTTGCGCTACGGTAACCCACGCAGCGGCACATAAAGCCCATATGCCCCAAAAGAAACTAACGTTTCTTCTGTTACATATGGGCTTAAATGCCGGCGGGGTTAAAGTGCCCCTTTTACGGAATAATTGATGGCATCTGGCACGCAAAACCTGTTACCAGGAATTTACAACAAAACACAAAATAACAAGATAACTGTAAATGGGGTGTGGAAATTATTCTGCTAGTCACTTATTATGCAGTGGAAATGTTATTGTTATACAAAGTGTTTTTCTGTAGTTTTGACAGAACACATCAGGTTTTCAGTGTTCCTGCTAAATATTACATTCAAGTGCAGAGTATACTATATTACGTATAACCTGTATATCCCTGTAACCATTGCCGCCACATTTCTGTATTACATATATAATTGATAAATCATTAGCAGGGTCTATTGACACATAGCATCCAAGCCAGCCATCCCAGCCATATTCACCAATTGAACCAAGTCCTCCTGATGCTTTAACATCTGTCATTACACGCATAAGGTTTCCATATCCGTATCCTTTAAGTGCCTCCCAGTCATAACTTCTTAACTGGTTTTTGTTAAGATTATTCTGCACCATAAATTCTACTGTCGAACTCCCTAAAATCCTTACGCCATTATAAGTCCCCTTGCCAAGCAGCATTTTCACAAATTTTGAATAGTCATCAATAGTTGATACAAGCCCTGCACCACCTGACTCGAATGCAGGCTGCTTTTTGTGCATATATACAAGCCCAAGGTGCTGCCATGTACAAGGTTCCATTGTCTGTGTTTCTGGCATATACTGGTAATTCTGCATAAGCCTTTCCTGCTTTTCTTCTGGCACATAAAAGTCTGTATCTTCCATACCAAGCGGGTTAAATATTTCTTCCTTTAGAAAATCACTATAACGTTTTCCGCTTATTACTTCAACTATTGCCCCCAGCACATCAGCGCAGAAACTATAGTTCCACCTGTCACCAGGCTGGAACCTTAAAGGCTGTCTTCCTATCAGGTTAACAAGTTCATAAGTAGATACTGGATGGCCTTCTTCAACATCTTTATAATATTTATCTATCATATCTTGCATTTCTTTACCTGCTGGAAAACTTGCATCAGGATAATTTACACCTGCTGTCATATTCAGCAAATCTTGTATTGTAACTTTTCTTTTAGCTGGTACACATCCGTCTTCTGTAAGTACCATTTGGTTCTTAAACGATGGAATATACATACCTGCTTCATCAGACAAAGACAAAAGCCCCTTTTCCATTAAAATCATTACTGCAACTGCTGTAACAGGTTTTGTCATTGAATAACAACGGAATATAGAATTTCTTGCCATAGGAATATGGCGTTCCTTGTCAGCTTCTCCATATTCCTTCCGGTAAACCTCTTCCCCATGCTGCAGGACACATATGGCAGCACCAATATTGCAGTCCGGGCTTTTGCTATGCCCTTCTAATGTAGAAATTATTGCATTATCAAGCCTTGAAAGTATTGTTTTATTAATTGTATTCTTCATTGTAAACCCCGTTTCATCGCTAATTAGTGGATAAACCTGTTTTATCCCTTGTCTTGTATATTAGCATATTATAATAGAAAATTAAACAGGATTTTTCCAGTTAGCATGTCAGAAACATGGCTTTTATGCACATTCCATTACATTAACCCACCAGGTGGCACATAAGGACATCATCTTCCGCCCATCTAAATAACATCCCTCTCCTACATAATTTCCAGTTATAATATTATTTTGTTGCGTTTTTTCTAATTTTGATGCAGGCAGCAGGTTTCCAGCGTTCCATCTAATATTATTCCATGACAGGGGCACTTCAGCACCGCCAGTGTTTGTATCCCGTTTTAAGTGCAATGGAGGAAACTTAAGTTTCATTCATTGCACAGGGATACTATGCACTGCTGCGTGTGCTGTCGTAGCGGAATGCGTGCAAAAGCCATGTCTGCGACATGCTTTCTGTAATGGAATAATTTAGTGGAACGCCAGAAACCCTGCGTCCGCCATACACAAACACCAACAAAAGATAACTGGAAATTATCCTGTTTTTCTCGCTTTTATGATAATTGCTGTATTTAAAAACCTGGCTCTTCCAGCAGAATAAAACCTTCCTTCCTGGAAAACATCTGCCTCGTTTCTGTTATAAGATGACTCCTCTGTTACATGTTCAATATAAAATCCATGTTTTGCAAGATAGTTTAAATATGTGGAAAGTTTCCAGTTATGCAGGTGAAATACCTCCCCATTGTTTGAAATCATGATTTCCTCTTCGTCTACATAAGAACGTGAAAAACTATACTTTCCGTTTTCAGATATAATACACTGCATTAACGGATTATCCCATGAAAACACCAGCCTTCCTCCAGGCTTTAAATATTCTGTTATATGGATTATAGTTTTCTCCAAGTCCATAGACCATCCAAGCCCATAAATAGAAAATACTAAATCAAAATGATGGTGCGGCAATCCAGGATTTAATTCCATTGGTGATACAAATAAATTTACTTTTTTGCCATTTTCTTTTAGTAATGCACCAGCCCGCCTAATCTGTGCAGAAGAAATATCAAGCCCCCATAATTCTTTTGCCCCTTTTCTGCCCATCCATGCAAGGGACTCCCCGCTGCCACATGCAATTTCCAGCACATTTTTTCCTCTGACATCGCCCATAAGGCAAAGCGTATCCTCTGTTGGTGTATAGAACCCATAATCTGGCAGCGCTATTGTGGTCATATCTGATTCTTTAATCCCTGCCCACCAGCTTGAATTATGTTCCAGTATATTTTCAGAACTTTCTTCCAGTATATTTTCTTCTCCATTTATATAAAACAAATTATCAATTGAAACCCCAAAATATTCTGCCAGCTTTGGCAGCAGCATTAAATCAGGATTTGCTTTTCCTGTTTCCCATTTGCTTATTGCCTGTACTGTAACTCCCATTGTTTCCGCCAGGTCTTCCTGGCTCACCTGGCGTTTACGGCGCAGGGAACGTATATTTTGCCCAATTTGTATTTTCATGTTTACCTCCATTTCTACAGCAAATTTTTGCTGCATATACCATTTATGTATGCATACATAATTTACATATTAATAATACAGTAAAGCAGAAATACCCACAAGCGAAGGCTTTTTGAACAGGGTCAACCTTTAGTTGTATTGAAACTGGAATTTTTACATGTTTCCAGATAGCCTGTTTTATACTATAATAAAAAATATTGATAACAAGGTATAAAAAAAGGGCTTATATGGAAATGAAATTTGATGAAATTTTAAATGCCACACGTGAATGGTTTAATAATATAAAAAGTAATTATTCCTCTAAGATAACAATTGAAATTGTACAAAACAATGATGTAATGCTCCATGTATTTTTTGAAACAGAAACCCATATATCTGAGCTTATTGTAAACCAGCCATATTTTGCACCATACCGTTATGTTTCTTTTATGGTAATGGACATAAAACAAAAACTGCCAGAGCCAGTATTTTGCTATTATGATAATGACTTGTGTACTGCCAGTGATATTATAAATAAATTAAACGCTGGTATAGAAGCAACTTTATTATAATTATGAAAGAGAGGTATATTTCCCAGCCACTTATATAGACCATTTCTGTACTAATTATTGGAAATAAGAAACAGCATTGTGCCATTTTTTAACTATATACTGCACGAATAAGTTTAATTAAAAGACCACATAATATTGATTATAATTGCAAGAAAATATTTATAAAAAAAGGAGATTTTAACAGGATGAATCCTATACAGGCATATCTAATAATGTTTTTAACTGGTGGTTTTTTATATTGTGGAATAGAAATATTATACAGGGGTTACTCACATATTTCCATGCTTTTTGCAGGGGGGCTGTGCTTTATTTTAGTCGGGGTTATACAAAATATTCTTGGTGAATCAGCTTCTATAGTGGGACAGATGCTCTTATGTGGTATTATGATTACAGGAGTAGAATTTTTATTTGGTGAGGTTGTTAATAAATATATGCATCTTAATGTATGGGATTATTCAGCAGAACAATATAATTTCAAAGGGCAGATATGCCTTCTGTATTCAAATATGTGGTTTTTATTGTCATGTCCTATGATTATACTGCATGATTACATGGAATATATTTTAATTGGAAGCCAGATGCCGCACTATAAAATATTCTGACTGCACATATAGTCCAAATTATATTTGCCATTTCACTTAATCTGTGCTATATTCAGCATAAAAGGAGGCCACTTAAAATGAAAGAAACAGGAATAGTAAGAAAACTTGACGAGCTTGGCAGGATAACCCTGCCTATAGAGCTGCGCCGTACACTTCACCTTGCTGAAAGGGATTCCATTGAAATATCAACAAAGGATGACAAAATAATACTTCAAAAATATGAGCCTGTAGATATTTTTACAGGTGAAAGGGAAGATTTAATAGAATACCATGGCAAAAAAGTTTCTAAAAAATCTATTATTGAAATGGCTGGACTTGCCGGCCTTGAAATACGCCAGTAAATTAAAATATCCTGGAATAGTAAAGGAGGGATTTTATGTATGGTATTGAAGAAAATTTAAAAACATTAAAAAACTGGATTGAAGAAAGCAGCAATATTGTATTTTTTGGCGGCGCTGGTGTTTCAACTGAAAGCGGTATACCCGATTTCCGCAGTACTGATGGTTTATACAGCCAGACGTATGACTATCCGCCAGAAACAATACTAAGCCATTCTTTTTTCCGCCAGAAACCAGGGGAATTTTATAAATTTTACCGTGACAAAATGATTTGTACAGATGCAGAACCTAATATTACACACTTAAAACTTGCAGAACTTGAACAGAAAGGTAAACTTAAAGCTGTTATTACACAAAATATTGATGGCCTGCACCAGAAAGCTGGCAGCAAAACTGTCTATGAACTTCATGGTTCAGTTTTAAGGAACTATTGTATGAAATGCCATAAATTTTATGACATAGATGCAATCACTTCTTCCACAGACATACCCATTTGCAGTTGTGGAGGTATTATAAAGCCTGACGTTGTATTATATGAAGAAGGGCTTGACAATAATACAACCAGCTCTTCTGTAGCTGCTATAAGTGATGCAGATATATTAATAGTTGGAGGGACTTCACTTGCAGTCTACCCTGCTGCCGGGCTTTTACAATATTACTCTGGCAACAAGCTTGTCCTTATTAATAAATCCGCCACACCACTTGACAGCAAGGCAGACCTTCTGTTACAATGCCCGCTAGGTGAAGTATTTTCACAAATATAACATATAGCATTACAATTACCATTGCCAGGAATATACCATAAATGGCATTATAGTTAATGCAGGAACGGAGGATTTTATGAGATATACATATAAAACAAAAGGAACTTGTTCATCACAGATTGAATTTGATATTAATGATAATGTTATAACAAATGTGACATTTACAGGAGGCTGTAATGGAAACCTCCAAGCTGTCCGCTCACTTGTTGACGGGCTTACAGTTGAACAGATTGAGAAAAAAGTAAGAGGCATAATGTGTGGAATGAAAGGCACATCATGTCCAGACCAGCTTGCCAAAGCAGTACGTGAAGCATATGAGCATACACATGCATAAAACAGCATTATAAAAGGCATCCCCCTGTATATCAGGGGTTTGCCTTAAAATGCCTGTCAAGCCTGTTCTTATCATCAAAAAGATAATTATACTGCACAATTTCATACTCTTTCATTAGTTGCGCATATTTATTATTTCTCTCTTTTTTTTCATGCAGTGTGCCTGTACTGTCGTAACTCCCCACCGCACTTATAGCTGGAAGCTTTTTATATAAATCCAGCAGATAACGGTTAAAATTGTTTAACTTTAACCCTGCTGCATCTAAGAATATAGAAGAAAGATAATTAATTGATGCTTTCTCTATAAACATTTCCTGGATATCATAATTTGCCCATATAAGAAATGGCACTTTATGTTTTAACATCGTATCTTCATGTGTAAACTGTAATGGCATTTTACCCATTAAATCCTTATAAAACAAGTCTGGAAGATGTGGCTGGTGGTCACCAAATAAAAGTATAATAACAGGTTCATCTACATCCTGGAAATATGTGATTAACTGTTCCAGTGCATCATCAGACATTTTCATAAGTGAAAGATACTGTTCTGCCTGCATCCCGGCATAAAATGATGTAATATGTACACTGTCTTTAAACTTATAACTTGTATTATTATATGGATTATGGTTCTGCATTGTTACATTAAATACACAAAGTGAAGAACCTTCTTTTTTATTCTCATATAATTCCTCTATCTTCTGGTAACTAGACAAATCACTAATATAATCCCTTACAAGCATTGGGTTCTCAAAATCATCCGCAGATAAAAATTTGTCAAAATATAACAGCGGGTATACCCTGTTCCTGTTATATCCAGAGGCATTATACGGATGTATTGCAACTGCTTCATTATAGCCTTCATGCGATTTTATATTACTTATAACAGAAGGAAGATACCCATCCATATATTGCAGGTAAGGGTTTCCTGGCAGAAAGACCTTGCTGCACCCTGTAAGGAATTCAAACTCTGAGTTTGAAGTATAGCCTCCATAAACAGAAGACTGCACATAGCCTTTAATAGTATTTTCCTTAAGGCTGTCATAAAATGGCATTACATTTATATCAGTCTGGTAATCACCAAGCACACGCAAATCAGAAAATGACTCATTCATTATCATTATAATATTAGGATTTTTCTGTCCAGTTTTAGTATTTCCGCTGTAACTTTCATCTGTTTCATAAGCTGATAATATTTTATCTGCTTTTTCTACTGAATATCCTGGTGGTTCTTCTACCCTTGCAGTTCCTGCATTAGCAGTAAAATAAAGCAGATAACCATAATCACTTATACCAATATTGTGGTCCCATGTAATAGAACTTACTCCTTTAAAGAAGGCTGCATCAAAGTTTATCCATGCAGTAAATGCCAGACATATGGCTATTCCTGCCAGTGATTTAGTTAATTGCTTCCTGCCAAAGTAACTGCCCTTATGCCTGCGTGGCAGATACCTGCACATTAAAATACCTGCTGCCCCTGTAAAACAGCCTGCCAGAAAATGTGGTGTTACACTGTAAGAATACCCTCCAGCCACTGTTGCCGCAGTCTTAACAGCATAAAAGTCCATATAAACAATACCATAACCCCTGAATGATATTACAAAAAAATTTGCTATTCCAGCCAGCAGCACCAAAAAACATGAAATTAAAAATGCAGCTCTAATGCTTTGTAAAACACTGGCAAGCATAAGATTTACAAGCATTATAAGAACTACATTTTTAATAATTATATCACTGGGAAAGTCTGTGGCTGCCTTGTTTAAAAACAGTTCTAAATACAGAAATTCCCAGAAACTTAATGTTATAAATATTATAACATTCATAAAGCCCTTAATAACAATATTTCTGTCTGGCATATCATTTAATTTGAAAATGGGTTTGAAAACGGATTTGAAAAGAAACCACCAAAACCATCATCACTCTGGTTATCATCCTGTCCATCTTCATCCTGCCTGCTAGTATAAGTGCCTCCGCTATCTGGAAGATTGTCAACAGTTTCTACTCCCTGGAGCTTGACTTTTACTTTTTTCTCCTCATATGAACCATTATTACTGCGCTGGAATGTAACCTCAATTTCAGTACCTTTGCGGTAACTGTTTACTTTTTCCTGAAGGCTTTCAGATGTTGTCACTTCCATGTTATTAATGCTTGTGATTATATCACCAGTTTTTAAACCAGCCTTTTGTGCTGCCCCGTCTTCTGAAACTCTTTCAATATAAACACCATTTGGAATATTATAATAGCTTGCTTCATCTGTAACCGTTCTTACAACTACACCCATATAGCCTTTTTCATCATCTGTCAGCTCTTCTTTATTCATAAGTTCATCAATAATAGGGGTTGCTACAGAGATAGGTATTGCATAGCCTACACCTTCTACTGATGAGTCTGCAATTTTAGCTGAATTAATGCCAATTACCTGTCCCTGGAGGTTAAGAAGCGCTCCGCCACTGTTGCCTGGGTTAATTGCTGCATCAGTCTGTATTGCTTTAATCTTATTAGTTACACCTGTTTTCTCAGACTCTTCTATAATCTCCCTGTCCTTTGCGCTTATATAGCCAACTGTTACAGACTGCCCGTAACCAAGTGAATTTCCTATTGCAATAGCAATCTCACCAAGCTTCAGGCTTTCAGAATTGCCTAAATCTGCTATCTTTATTTTATCCATTGTGGAGTCCTTAACAGACTTGGCCTTAACTGCAATAACTGCAATATCATTGCTTGCAGCAGTCCCTTTGACAGTTGCCTCATAAACTTCGTTATCTATAAACTGTACAGAAATTGTCTTTGCACCATCTATAACATGGTTATTAGTTGCTATAAGAAGCTCTTTGTCATTCTGTCCAACAATAAAGCCAGAACCACAGCTTGTTCTGTCACGCTGCTGGTAATACTTTCCAAACAAGTCATAATAGTCTGTACCTTCTGATGTGCTTGTAATAGCAACCATTGCAGGCATTGTCTGTTCAACAATCCCTGACACATCTGTAACTGCACCCTTTGGGCCAACAACTGTACCGCTGCCAGCTTTACTTGTAGTAGTTCTTTCTGGCTCTTTGGCATCCTGGCTTGTAGTACCAATCTTCTTTGGACTGGTTATGCCAAGCACATTGCCTGACAGGTAACGCACAGCTTCAAAACATGTACCTGCAACAACACCAAACAAAACTGCACATGCTGCTGTTATAAGCAGTTTCTTTCCAGTCCCCATGCCCTTTTTATTCTGCTGCTGGTTACTGTTATTATTGTACTGGCTGTTATAATTACTGTAACCACTGTCATTATAGCCACTGTTATAATTATTGTTATAGCTGCTGCCCTGCTGCTCTGTATTATTATCACTATAGCTGTTGTTATAACTGCTTGTGTAATTCCCATTACTATAACTGTTGTTATAAACCTGTCCCTGTGTACTATTGTCCTGATGTGGATATTGGTTCTCCTGTCCTGATGCCTGTTCCCCATACTGTGATGCCTGTGTTGTGTCCCCATGTGTACTGTCATTTCCTGGATAATAGTCACCTGAATGGGTTACACTATTATCACCCTCTTTATAAGAATAGCTGTAAGTAGAAGAACCTGGAGGGCTTGTGCCCTCAACAGGATTACCATATTCACCTGTATAAGAGTTACTGTTATTGTTATTATTTTCCTCCATAGTTTATCCCTCATATCTTTCTATAATTAACAATCTGCATATATATGCTATTATCCTACTTTTTTTGCAATGCGTCAATATGGATTTAAACGGAAACCACGTCTGTTTCATAAATTCCTTTACAATAAACTGTATGCAGGATAATTTCCAGTTATTTTTTGCTGGTGGGCGGACGGTTTCTGTGCCAGAGCCAGAATATTCCATACAAGGGGTACGCTTCCGCTACGGCAGGCCACGCAACGCACATAAAATCTGAAAAAACCAGATTTAAATGCCGGCGGGCCTGAAGTACCCCTTTTATGGAATATTACTGGCATCTGTGCACTGTAAACCGTCCGCCTGCCAGCAAAAAATAACTGGAAATCTATGAAACAGAAACCATTCATTCTTGCACTAAGTCTATCACCATTTTGTGTAAAAGTTGTGAAAAAGAAATTAATTTATCATTATTTATTGCGAAATGGAAGTTTTATGGCTATAATAAATAAACGGCACAGGGACAAGCCGTGTTTACTTAGACAAAAACCAGTGTTTTCTTAATACTTTTTTAAAAAGAAGGTGAAGATTTGATACGTGAAAACCAAAAACTGCTTAATATTATGCATATTATTATAGATGCAATTATTATAGCCTTTTCATTTCTGCTTGCTTACC
The DNA here is from genome assembly GCA_910579085.1 of uncultured Lachnospiraceae bacterium. Taxonomy (GTDB): domain Bacteria; phylum Bacillota; class Clostridia; order Lachnospirales; family Lachnospiraceae; genus Butyribacter. Next base: position 22,455 of record CAJTRU010000016.1, read on the forward strand.
AGCTCAGGTTTGATGACACATGGAGCCCTCTTATCAAATACAATATTATACGGCCTCCATTTGGATATTATAAATCACTTGAAGAATACCGCAACATGCTTATAATGCTTATTCCATGTTATATTATTATATACTATATCTGTGGAATGTATGACCCAAAACGTACTTCTGGCAGGCGTTCAGAATTGTTCAGCCTTATTAAATCAAGTATACTTGGTATGCTTTATACAGTTGCAATATTATATTTCCTTTTAAGGGAAAATAACTATGCCCGTCTTTTCCTTGGAATTTTCGTTGTATTAAATATCAGCATTGACTATATGTTCAGGCTTTTTGTTATAAAAATGCTGCGCAAGATGAGAAGGGCTGGCAAAAACCTTAAGCACATCCTTATTGTAGGTTACAGCCGTACTGCCAAAGGATATATTGACAGGTTAAGGTCACACCCTGACTGGGGTTACTCCATTCATGGAATGCTTGATGATAACCAGCCTGAAGGTGAAACATACAAACACGTACAGATAATCGGCAAAATAAACAAACTTCCAGGGCTTTTAGCCTCAAACGAATATGACGAGATTGCAATAACACTTGGAATTGATGAATACAGCAAACTTGAAAAGATTGTTGCAATATGTGAAAAATCAGGCGTACACACTAAGTTTATACCTGATTATAACAATATTATACCTACAAAACCCTATACAGAAGACCTTGATGGTATTCCAGTTATACATGTAAGGCACGTGCCTTTAAGTTCATCTTTTAATAAAGTGCTTAAAAGATGTGTTGATATATTCGGGTCACTTGTTGCAATTATTATTTTCTGTATCCCAATGCTTGCCACGGCACTGGTTATTAAGATTACTTCACCAGGCCCGCTTATTTTCAAACAGAAAAGAATAGGGCTCCATAACAGGGAATTTTCAATATATAAATTCCGTTCTATGAAAGTACAGGAAGAAAGCAAAGAGAAAAAAGCATGGACTACAGAGAACGACCCGCGTGTTACTAAATTTGGCAGGTTTATGCGCAAGACCAATATTGATGAACTGCCACAGCTTTTTAATGTATTAAAAGGGGATATGAGCCTTGTAGGCCCAAGGCCTGAGCGCCCGTATTTTGTTGATAAATTTAAAGAAGAGATACCAAGGTACATGATTAAACACCAGGTACGCCCAGGAATGACCGGATGGGCGCAGGTAAACGGATACAGAGGTGATACTTCTATAACAAAACGAATTGAATGTGATTTATATTATGTTGAAAACTGGTCAATGTTCTTGGACTTTAAAATACTTTTCCTGACATTTTTTGGCAATAATGTAAATAAAAATGCTTACTAATATCCAGAAAGGGGATTATATTGAAAATACGCAGCAGGCTTATTGTTGCCTTTCTTATTATGACAGTTTTCCCACTGTGTGCAGGTGCTGCCAGTTTCCACAAAACAGTGCAGATGCAGGCAGATACGCTTATAGCATATTACAGCGCTGACCCTGCTGACTATGAAGGTTATGGGTTTATATTAAATCCTGTACAGGTATTATATAATATCACCTCTAAAGATTTTAATACTATTGCAGACATTGCAGACCAGCACCCTGACAGACTTCTTGACCCTGCTACAATAAACACTATTACACGTACCCTTGCAGGCAGGGACACTTTTATAGTTATAAGATATAAAGATGAGGAATTCTATGTTGGTAATAAAGAGTGCTATAACAGGATGAATATCCTTCCATACTTTACAGAAGCAAGAAAAGACAATAATTATATATCACTTGATACTAAAAATTCCTTGTTAATACGTGGCAAAGATTTCTATTTTACTGACAATACGGAAGGCCAGTTTTATCTTATAACTGATTTGTCAAAGCTTATGCCATACTGGAAAAATTCTTTCCGTGATATACTAATATGTTTCCTTGCAATTATTGTTATAACAGGCACAATACTTATATTATGGCTTTACCACAGTATTGTAAAACCACTTGATATACTCCATATTGCTACAATGCAGATAGGGGCAGGAAACCTTGACAACCCTGTGCGTGTAACTTCCTCTGATGAAATTGGCGAACTTTGCCGTGATTTTGAGGAAATGCGCATACGCCTTAAGTCAATACTTGAAGAAAGAATACAATATGAACAGAATACACGTGATATGATGGGAAGCATATCACATGATTTAAAAACACCACTTACAGCAATTAAGGGCTACGCAGAAGGGCTGGCAGACGGTGTAGCCGCAACTCCTGGAAAACAGGAAAAATACCTTAAAACAATTATAGCAAAAGCTGTTGATATGACATATCTTGTAGATGAACTATCACTTTTCGCCAAAATAGAACAAAATGCACTTCCATATAATTTTACTGTTTTAAATATAGGGGAATATTTTGAGGATTGTATTGACGAAATTGCATTTGACCTTGAAGCACATAATATTAAAACCAATTATGAAAACAACACCAGTGAAAATACCCTAATCACAGCCGACCCTGAACAGCTTAAACGTGTTATCAATAACATAACTGGCAATTCAGTTAAATATATGGATAAAGCAGAAGGCATTATAAGAATAACAATAAGTGATGTTATACCGCCTCCTGTTTCACCGCCTTTATACCGCCAGATTAACGAAGATGGCACAGATGTTATACCACCAAAAGCCCGTGATGAATTTATACAGGTTGAAATATCTGATAACGGCCCGGGCATTGACAGGCGTGACCTGCCATTTATATTTGACCGTTTTTACCGCGCTGACGCCTCACGCAACTCTTCTAAAGGAGGCAGCGGCCTCGGGCTTGCAATTGTACAAAAAATCATATCCGACCACAATGGCAGGATATGGGCAGAAAGCACCCCTGGCAAGGGCACTTCTGTTTACTTTACACTTAAAAAGAAACTTATAAACACCTAATTATTTCTAATAGCGGAGGTACACTATGAATAAAATACTTATTATTGAAGATGAGTCTTCTATCGCTGAACTTGAAAAGGATTATCTTGAATTAAGCGATTTTGAAGTAACAATAGAGTCTGATGGGAGTTCTGGTGCTGCACATGCAATAGATGAGGATTTTGACCTTATTATACTTGACCTTATGCTTCCTGGCATGGATGGTTTTGAAATATGCAGCCTTATAAGGGAAAAAAAGAACACACCTATAATTATTGTTTCTGCTAAAAAAGATGATATAGACAAAATAAGGGGGCTTGGCATAGGTGCTGACGATTATATGACTAAACCTTTCAGCCCAAGTGAACTTGTTGCAAGGGTAAAGGCACATCTTGCACGTTATAAACGCCTTACATCTGCTGGTACAAAAGAAAATGAAATTATTGAGATACGCGGGCTTAAAATTGATAAAACTGCACGCCGTGTATATATAAACGGTGAAGAAAAGAACTTTACAACCAAAGAATTTGATTTGCTTGCATTTCTTGCACAGAACCCGAACCATGTATATTCTAAAGAAGAATTATTTAAAGAAATATGGGAACTTGAGTCTGTTGGCGATATTGCAACAGTCACAGTACATATTAAGAAAATACGTGAAAAAATCGAAGAATCAACTGCTAAGCCACAATATATTGAAACAATCTGGGGTGTAGGCTACCGCTTTAAAATGTAATAAACCATGCATATTTTCAACTGCCAGTTGAATTTTTACGCAAAACTCCATTATATAGTTATTGTCCTTAAATATAACATACTGTTAAAATCATTATAATAATAATGGAGAAAGGCATGGTACAAAAATGTTAGATAACCAGAAAATAGCTTCTTTTATAGCTAATAAGAGAAAAGAACTTGACATGACCCAGGCGGAAGCTGCACAAATACTAAATGTGTCCTTCCAGGCAGTTTCCAAATGGGAAAATGGTACACTGCCAAATGTTGAAATGCTTGTGGAACTTGCGGCATTATTAAATGTTTCGGTTGATGAAATACTGGCAGGAAGGGAATTTAATAATGAGAACTTTTCATATAGCAAGGCTGGTGTAGATATATGTTATACAGATGCTATTAAAAAAGATATGGCAAAATTCCTAAAAACAGAAAATCCACGTGTACTAAACGGATTAGGAGCTTTTGCTTCACTTTATGATATTTCTTTTCCAGAAATCCAAGACCCTGTTTTAGTATTAAAATCCGAAGAGCCTGGTTCAAAACAGAAACTTGCCCTTGAGTATGGTTACAGCAAGTCCATATGTCATGATATGGTTAACCATCTTGTCAATGATATAGCTGTTATGGGTGCTGCCCCGCTTGCTATACTGGACACAATAGTATGCGGCAGTGCAGAAAAAGATACAATAAATTCATTTATAAAAGGCATCTCTGATGCCTGTACCGAAAATGACTGTGTTCTTGCAGGAGGAGAAACTTCTATACAGCCAAATGTAGTTGGAAACGGTGTTTATATTTTAACATCCAGCATTGCAGGAATTGTATCCAGGAAAAATATTATCGACGGTTCTTCAACTAAGGAGGGGGATATTGTGCTTGCTGTTGCCTCAAACGGCCTTCATACCAATGGTTACTCCCTTGTCCGCCTTCTTATGGATAAAATGCCTGGTATAAAACTTGATAAAATTAATGGTGAAACATTTATTGAACAAATAATGAAACCACATACACCATATTATAAAGCAATAAAAAATATATCTGGCATACCTGGTATACATGGAATGGCACATATTACAGGAGGAGGTATAGAAGGCAACCTTTGCAGGGTAATTCCAGACGGGCTTGGCGCAGAAATAGACTTATCCCTTTTAAAACCCCTTCCAGTTTTTAGTTATATACAAAAAGCTGGCAATATTGATACAAAAGAAATGCTTACAACATTTAACTGTGGTGCAGGGTTAAATATTATTGTATCAAAAGATTGCAAAGACAAAGTAATATCCAGAATTAAAAAGTTTTATGACTGTTATGAAATTGGAAGCATAATAAAAAGTAATAAAAAAATATTATTCAGAGGCAATGTTACCTGGTAATATACCAGCCAATTACACACAAAGCCCCTGCCAGCTTATTGCAGGGCAGGTTTATGGCGGCTATACGCCGCCAGTATTTAACATAATAATACAGTTTTTATTAGTTTATAAAAAAGCTCTTTAACTATAGCTGCAGCTATATGGATATTTAATATACTTTTTTATATTTTCTGTTATTTCATTATGATATCTGCTATTGCCTCTTTCAGTCCCGCAAATAACGAACTCATCCACATTACTTCCTTCTAGTGCCTCATACCCATGCACACCACTTGATGCTATTCCTATTTTTTGGATTTTCTGGCAGTCTTTATATATTGATAAATCTTTTACAGGATAAATAAACTCCTTAAGATTTACCATATCTTTTATTGCAATAAGCCCATCCTCATTTTCCGCAGGTTCTGGAAGCATAAATCTATGAAGTTTTGGAAGATTTTTAAGAAAATCCAGGCTATCTATAGTACCATGATATAAATAAAGCTTTTTTAAATTAACAAACTTGCTGATAATATCACTATCGTACCATACAGAATTATCAATCTCCAGTGTAAATATATTCTTGTACACTGTTAAATTTTCTAACTTAAAATCTGTTACATTATTTAAGTAAAGCCTTTTTAAATTCTTTACCCCACATAATCCTTCCAGTCCTGCCGCACCCATACTATGTATATCTATCCTTGCAAGTGCAGGCGCTCCTTCAAGTGCAGGCAAAAGTTCATTGCCAAAAGTACACCTGGCAAAGCCTAAAACCTTAAGGTTTGGCATTTTAACAAGTGCACTTAAATTTTCAATATGGCAGTCATGGAATACCATCTCACTAAGATATGCTATGCCTGCATATTTATTACAATCCACATCTTCTTTAGCGACAAACATATGGTCATTTATATCATCCATATTTACCTCCTCTTTACTACAAAGTTTATAACAAAAATATATAACGCAAAATAATAAGATACCTGGAAATTATACTATTTTATGTTTTATGCTGCTTGTTTTTCTGCAATACGCAAGCAGCAGTTTCCATGCACCCATTCCTGCCATATATAATAAAACTCCTATAATTACTGAAAATACAAATCCCATAACAGGACTTAGTCCTTCAATGCCATTAAAAACTATTTTAATATTTTCCATATATGGGATGCCAAGTCCTAATATACTATCAGCCATCTTTACAAATGCCAGTACAGGTGCCAAAGCCCCAAACACAATAAATACAGGTGCAATTATTGCCAGACATGGTATAATTATCATTCCAGAAAAACCAGCAATGCTATAAAACGCACATATTGTAAGAAACCTTTTCATGTTAAAACCCGTTCCAGTTCCTAGTAAATCCCCAAGATATGCTTTTGCAAGGTTCTGCGGAGTCCCAAGCCTCTTAATAATTTCATCAGAAGTTTTCCCGCTGTTTTGCAATTCAGACATATCGCTTTCTATTTCCTTTATTATGTCTGCCCGTTCAGATGCTGGAATACGTTTTAAATACTTTGAAACCTTTTCAAGATAAGATTTCAAAACCTTTTCCATCAATCTCACTCCCCTTCTATTCCTTTAACTGCTGTTAATAAATTTCCCCACTCCTGTAACATAGCTTCCAGGTATTCCCTGCCCTTATCCGTAATTGTATAGTATTTTCTTGGCGGAAGCCCTTCTGTAGTTTCCTGCCAGGATGACGAAAGAAAACCATCCTTTAAAAGCCGTCTTAAAAGAGGATATATTGTACTCTCTTTTGCAGATAAAACAGGCCATGTATCAAGCTTATTCATAATTTCATATCCATAATATGGTCTTTTATTAATCATAAGTAAAATACAAAACTCAAGCGTTCCCCTTTTAATCTGGGATTTCCAGCTATCTATAACCATATTAACCCCCATTCCTGCCAAAGCCCGCAAATCTAGCATGGACATGGTATTTATATAATAAACTTTCCACTATTACAAAAGCCTGCTGCCATTATTAATACCATTTTTATAGTATATATCGTACCACACAGTATATCGCAATGTCAATAGTATATTTACCTAAATTCTTGTAAATAAATCTTCTTTAATTTATAATAGTTTTACTTAGATAAAAAACATAGACAGACAGTTATTAAAATTTTAAACCAATATTAATACAGTTTAAAACAGAATGGAGGAGTTTTGTGAATAAATATGTTAAAAACCTTGACCGTATAGAGTTTGTAGTAACATTTGCGTGTACTGGCTGCTGTAAACATTGCTCACAAGGCGGACATGAAAACCAGAAAGAATATATAGATGCTGCAAAGGCCGCCAGTATTGTACATGATATTGCTAGTAAATATTCTATAACTTCAGTTATGTCTTTTGGCGGAGAACCACTGCTGTTTCCTGAAACTGTTTATGCAATACATAAAGCAGCATTAGAAATGGGTATTCCTAAAAGGCAGCTTATTACAAATGGATTTTTTAGCAAAGACAGTGAAAAGATAAAAACTGTAGCCAGAAACCTTGCCCAATGTGGAATAAACGATATCTGTCTCTCTGTTGATGCTTTCCACCAGGAAACAATCCCTGCCGGGCCAGTAAAAGAATTTGCAACAGAAATAAAAAAACTTGGCATATGTATACATTCACATCCCGCATGGGTTGCCAGCAGAGAACATGACAACCCATATAACAGGCGTACTACTGGAATACTTGAAGAATTCCAGTCTATTGGAATTACACCTTCAGATGGCAATATAATAATCCCGGCTGGAAATGCCATTAAATACCTGGGCAGTTACTATGACCTGGACAAAGAATATACCAGTCCTTATAAAGAAAATCCAGAAGATATACATGCAATATGCATTTCGCCAGATGGCAGTGCCGGGCCAATAAATGGAAATATTAATAATACAAATATACTGGAAATACTAGAAAGATATACACCACCCAGATAAAAACAAGCCAATACCAGCATAATTAATAGCAAAATGCTGGTATTGGCTTATTACAATTTACAAACCATTATATATTCCTCTTCATTTTCATATACAACCTCAAAACCTGCTTTTTTATACATACTAACAGCATAATTTGCCTTCTGTACAGAAAGTGATACCTGCTTATAGCAATTGTCCTTTAAAAGTTTAAGCATTGCTGCCACAAGTTCTGTACCAATTCCCATATTCCTGTACTCTTTATAAAGGGACATTGCAAACGAAGGCGTTTCGTCATCAATATGTCCATAATCATTAATAATGCGGGTCCAGGCTGCTCCCACAATTTTATTTCCAGATTCAGCTACAAGGCATTTGTCATCTTCTTTCCCAAAACCAGAAATATATAATTGCAGCTCTGGCTTTTCAATAATAGATTTTGGCGGCCTTGCCTTTCCTTCTGGAATAAATACTGCTTCATATAAAAAACTGGCTAATAACGGATATTCACTTTCCCTCATTCCACGTATTATATATTCCATATCCCCTCCATATTTATAAGTTCTTTCTCTATAATAAAACCAGTTCAATTATTCTTGAAAGTTTTCTCCATAATTTCGTAAACCAGCTTAACATCATTTTCCAGTTCAAAAAATCCATGCCCTACTGTCTTATAACCTCTGTGCTCATATAAATAAACCCCTGGAAGAGAAGCATCCAGTACAGCTTTATCATATTTTTTACTGATTTCTGCCTCCAGGCAGTCCATAATCTGTGAACCACAGCCCTGTCCCTGGTAATGTGGCAGCACATATACCCCTGTAATATGATTATTGAAAAAACAGCCTGTTCCAACAATAACACCCCCATCAGCCAGCACTCCCATATTTCCAGTTGCTATACCATCCATAATATGTTCTTTGTTATGGTGGTTACAAAAAAAACGGGTTACTTCTTCAGGGTAGTATTTTGGATATATTGTCTTTATAGTTGTATGTAAAATATTATATATTACATCTGCCATACCAGAAACTGCTGTTATATATTCCATATCCCGTCCTCCTTCTGCCCAAAATAACTAATACAATAAACAGTATGTCATGCCATACATAATACACATATAGCCATACAAGCCACTGTACCAGTTAATTACTATCAATTATTAATATACCTGTAATCTCTTTCCAATTATACATTAATATATAAATTATTTCAATTATCTTAATTCTTCGGAAATCTTCTATATAAATACTAAATAGTAGCAGCCTGCAAAATACAGGCCATAAAATTATATCAAATCTGGTAAGTTCTTTTTTGTATAGGAGGCATGTGCTGGTTTATTATATTTTATATGCTTCTGTCAGGTTGCAGTCATATAGAATTGTATTTTATCTTTTTGTTATATATACTAATTTATTTAGTTAAATACATTATATTTTTAGCAGTTTTATACAAAAAATCTAAAATTTTTCAATGACAAGTGAAAAAAATTCTATGTTTTAGCTATTGAACATCCGTTATACTGTCAATATCATCTAAACCTTGATATAAAATCTAAAACGGAGGTGTATACTATGAAAATAGGGAAAAGGACAAAATTGTCCAGTGTGTTAGGCTGTGTATGTGCAGCATCTCTTATATGTGGAAGTTTTCCTGGCATTACAGCAAAGCCTGTAACAGCAGCAGAAGCCCAGAACCGCATAGAAGACTTTGCAAATGTACTTGATATAACAGCCGACCCAGGGGAAATAATTTATGGTGCCTATAGCACAAATAAATATAATAATTTTTCTGATTTAGGCGCATGGCATGGATATTACCTGCACGAAGCAACAGCACAGCATCTTTATGGAGGTTTTGCTGGACCAGTGATTATTGCAGAAGAATATCCTGCAAACTTATCTGATGCTTTTAATAAAATTGTAATCTCAGATAAAGAAGGAAATGTATATGACCTGTCTGCTGCTTTAACATCTACTGCAACAAAACAGACATACTATCCTGGAAAATTAGTACAGACTTATAGTATCAAAAACATTGACCTTATGCTGGAACTGATATATGTATCAGACCGTACAGCATTAATACGTACAACAATTACCAATACTTCAGACAGTAACCTGGACTTAAATATCCAATGGGAAGGAAAGCTTTTTGAGAAAACAGGAAAAATTGATATGGGCACAAGCCTTGCTGCTACAGATAAAGGTGTAGAAGTACAGTTTGAAGAAATCCGCAACACCTGGAATTACCTTACAAGAGCAGAAAACCGCTTTAATATTGTATTTGACCAGCCTGTAGATACTACTATATCAGAAGATGGCATGTCATACCAGTCAAAAATGCGCAACAGCTTGTCAATTCCAAAGGACTCTTCCTTTACAACATGCCAGACACAGAGTTATACATTTACAGCAGAAGAAGAAAACAAAGAACTTGCAGACAGCGGCGCAATTCTGGCAAATCCAGAGAAATACTTTAACAGCAACACAGAACGCTGGCAGGGATATCTGGATAAAACATTCCAGAAAGGAACTGAAAATGCCAGAAAACCATACCGTGATGCCGCAGTAAAGTCCATAGAAACATTGACAACAAACTGGCGCAGTGCCGCAGGTGCTTTAGAGCATGATGGTGTTGTTCCATCTATGTCTTATAAATGGTTTATAGGCATGTGGGCATGGGATTCCTGGAAACAGGCTGTAGCTACAGCACGTTTTAATGGTGAACTTGCACAAGATAATATCCGTGCACTGTTTGACCACCAGATTAAAGAAAATGATGAACTGCGCCCTTATGATGCTGGTACAATTATTGACTGTATTTTCTATAATAAGAATGAAGCAAGAAACGAAGACGGGGGCAACTGGAATGAAAGAAATTCAAAACCACCTCTGGCAGCATGGTCTGTATGGAATGTATATAAACAGACAAATGATGTGGAATTCTTAAAAGAAATGTATCCAAAACTTGTAGATTACCACAACTGGTGGTACACAAACAGGGATACAGACAAAAACGGCATTGCTGAATATGGGGCAATGGTTGACGATGCACATTATGTATGGGAAGAAGACGCAGCAACTGGTGAATGGTACATTGCCAAAGATGCAGACGGCGAACCACTTGTTGATGATAATGCTGTAATAGAAGCAGCAGCATGGGAAAGCGGCATGGACAATGCAACACGTTTTGATGTGGAAGGAAATGGCCCAGACGATATTGGTGTAAAAGTCTTTAAGAATAAAGATGCTTCAGGAAAAGTAATTGGATATTCAATTAACCAGGAATCTGTAGACTTAAATGCATATTTATATGCAGAAAAAGGATTTTTAAAATCTATGGCAGAAGAACTCGGAAAGCCAGAAGAAGCAGTTAAATATGAAAAAGAAGCAGTCCAGGTAAAAGAATATATCAATACAAAGATGTTTGATGATACAACAGGATTTTACTATGATTTACAGACAAGCCAGGACGGCTCTGTGAAAAAGCTTCTTGTTAACCGTGGGAAAGGAACAGAAGGCTGGCTGCCACTCTGGGCAAACCTCGCAACTCTTGAACAGGCAGCAAAGGTTAAAGACAATATGGTTGATATTGAAAAATTTAACCTGAAAGTACCATTCCCTACAGCTTCAAAAGATAATGACAAGTTCACACCTGCAACATACTGGAGAGGCCCAGTGTGGTTAGACCAGGCTCTCTACGGCGTAGAAGCATTGCAGAATTATGGTTATACAGAAGAAGCAAGGGAAATGGCTTATTCCTTGTTTGACAATACAGAAGGATTATTAGGAAATGGTGCAATACGCGAAAATTATAATCCAGTTACCGGGGAAGGGCTTCATACGAAGAATTTCAGTTGGTCAGCATCTGCATTCTATTTATTATACCAGGATACATTAACAGGTTCTGACACAACATCACAAACAGGAATTATTTCCCCATATGCAGAATTATTAACATTTAAAGAAACATCTGCAAAGATTTCAACTTTAAAGAGCACTGCTAAAAAACAGGCAGCAGTATCATTAAAGAAAGTTTCTGGAGCAGAAGGATACCAGATAAAATATGCAGACAATGCTAATTTCAAAAATTCTGCAAATGCAAATATAACTTCCAGCCCAAAAACAATTAAAAAACTAAAGAGCGGAAAGACTTATTATTTCAAAGCAAGGGCATATAAAACAGTTAATGGAAAGAAAGTCTATACAAAATATAGCACAGTTAAAACAGTTAAAGTAAAATAATATTATATTATAATAAATGGATGAAACGCCAGGACTTGCAGGTTAGCTGCCAGTCCTGGGGTTAAATACTGCCTGCCGCCTTTATATCACGCTTATTTGTAACTTTCCAGATATTTTTACCAGGACAATATATTCATGTTTTCCTTCAAGACATTCACAACAAAAATCCGTAAAACCATATGCCAGATATAAATAATCTTTATATAAGAACCAATAGTTATTTATATAATTATTATTCACTTTATCTGCTTCCAGCAATATTAAAATAGTCCCTTTTTGTAGATTATTAATATAGAAATTCCCTACAGATAATAACATCCCGTCCTGCCGTTTCCCATAAAACAAGATTTAATTAATGGTTTTTGAAGCAATCAATATTTAATCCCTCTCCAATACATGAAATTATATTGTGGTGATTATATCCAATAATCCATTGATATTTTTTTGAAACAATATAATAATCTAACCAGCCATTGTCTAAAAAAGCAGTATGGTTTAACAAAGCGAGAGCTTTTACTAATTCAGGTATATAACTTTCAAATATCCAAAATTCTTCTCCCTCATACCAGGCTCTTCCCTTGTCAATTAGAAAATAAACCATTTTATTCTCCTCTTTTATAATTTGAGGCAAAAAATAAAACCATGTTGAATAACCAGCCACATAGCACCCTAGAAGTTTTTTCATGCTTTCAGGACTATATCCATTCGTATTAGCCCAATGCAAACCATTTTTCCATGTTTTTGTTTTATCCGCATATTTTTCTACAATCTTCTGATATATATTTCCCCACTGATTTCCACTTACTTTATGAAAGCGTTGTTTTGATATGCCACATTGCGTTACCACTTCGTGTTCTAATTGAAATATGCCACTTTTTTTATATAATTTCATAATCCTCCTAAAAAATACTTCACCATCAATTTCCAATATCTTACTGCCAGTAAAAGAAACCGTTCCTTCAATCAAAACATATATCATCCATTTTTCAGTATAATAAAAATAAAAAATTTCTACACATCATGGAAACGTATATACATCTTCACTTATATTGCATCAACATCATATGTAATAACAGGTATCTTATTTTTTAATTTAGCCAAAGAAGCCCAATATAATTCCGGAAATACGCTATTATTTTTTATAAATGTAACCAATTATTCTCTATAACACAGTTTTTCATGCAAATTATCTCATAAACTGATTTTGATTTATAACATTTTATTTTTTACGGAATCCTCTCAAATCTAATTGTTTGTATAATTATACTACTTCTATCCCCCATTTACCACAAAAATATATGGCATAGCAAGCACCACGCCACACAATTCTTACCGCTCTAACGGCTTCTTCCTCCATGCTGTTCTCAATCTCCAATTTATCTGCAAGTTCCCCCTGTTTACCAGGATATAAATGTGAATAAGTATTTAATGTTATTTGAATTTTCTCATGCCCCAGCCGTTCCGTAACCGCTAATGGCGCAAACCCCATTTTCATAATTAACGAGGCGGCCGCAATTATACCAAAACAATAGAACAATATCAGGTATCTTATCAACAATATCTATCAGACAATCAAAGAAGAACAATGAGAACATGACTATCCCATTACTGTTCTTTGCAAATCCAGTGGAGTGTACAGAACTGTTTACTATAAATGGCTACATAGAAAAATCCCTGAAAATGAACACAAAAACAGGAGAATTGCTGATGGAATAGAAAAGATTCATACAGAATTGCCAGATAAAGGATACCAGAGGAGCAGAGATGAGCTGGAACGTTATCATGGCATTATCATTAATGATAACACAGCAGTACAAGACAGGCTGCAAATCCTCAATATATAGCAGAAAATATACTTAATCGTGAGTTTACTGCTGCTGCACCAAATGAAAAACGGCACGTCTATTTAAGTGCAGTTCTGGATTTATATGACAGACGAATTGTCTCATATGTTATTCATAATCATAATAATAATGCACTGGTATTTTATGTGGTTGATGAAGCAGTATGGTTAAACCCACAATCCTACCCGCTGTTTCATAGTGACTGGGGATTCCAATATACGAACAGAGCATTTTACAGTAAACTTGCAACTACTGGAATTACACAAAGTATGTCAATAGCCGCCAAATGCATCGGCAATGGTCCGATGAAAGGATTTTGGGGAATTATAAAGCAGGAACATTACTATAGGAAACTATTTACAGATAAAGAAACACTAGTAAAAATAACCAGGTATTATACAGGTTACTACAACAATAAACGTTTGTAAAAAGGTCTTGGGATTTTAACGTCTATGGAAAAACATAAAATTTACCTGCGGGCTGCATAAAAACTGCCAGCAGATAATCTACTGGCAGGAAAAATTTATATTTTTTCAATTGTCTGCTTGGTGGGGAGCAGTTTATACCAGTGATTAATACACTGCTCCTTTTTCTTACATTTGTTTAATGTCTAAAACTTACTTTGAAGTTGCCTCAAAATTAAACAACTGCCATGCACCACCGTTGTATGTCCACTGATTTACGTTTGCACCATTATCCTTGGACTTTTCATAAATATCAACAGCCTTTGTTTCGCCGCTGTTCTTTGTAAGAAGCGCAAATGCACCGTTTGCTTCTTCTACAACCTTGAACTGCTGTGCCTCACAACCATTGTATTGCCAGAGCTGGATATTTGCACCATCCTTGTTTTCGCCAGACTGGACGTCAAGCATTCTTCCGCCGCTTAAACCACTCTGAATTGTGATAACATTATTGCCAAGATTCTTGACATACCACTTCTGATTTATACTGCCGTTGCCCTGATACTGAATAACATTTGCACCATCGAAATCTTCTTTTCCACTTACGTCAAGATACTTCTGGCTGTTTACATTCTTTATACAGTACCAGCCATCTGGAATGCTGTAATTTGAAGTGTCAGAAGAAGAGCCTGCTGTACTGATTTTCAACTCGTCCATGTAGAAATTATTTGTACCACTTGAAGTTTCGATACACAGCACAAGTTCTGAAGCACCACTTGGAATGGTATAATTTGCATTGGAAAGTTTAGAGTAGCTTTCCTTTGTCACATTTGTTGATGCAATCAGGGAATATCTTGTATTGCCGCTTGCGTCTTTGTACTGGAGCGTCATGTTGTACTGCTGGGTAGCATCACCGTCAACATATGTTACATATGTTTCAAAGTTGTATGATTTACCTGGTACAAATGTTCCAGCATCCAGTGTATACTCTGTACCATTCCATGAATCTGCCCTGCCCTGAACAAGAAGAGCGTTTGTTCCCTGATAAGGAATTCTTCCGCTCAGGGATACAGTTGCACTGCCGCGGCCTTTCCAGCCATCAGTGTCGTTTTCAAATGTGTTGTGAATTATAGTAGTTCCAGAAGATGATGAACCACCTGTTCCAGAAAGGTCAACAACAAATGTTGAAACGCTCTGTGCAGGAAGCTGGGCAAAGAAGCTATTACCTGTAAAATCAAGATTTGCTGTCTTTGCAATATTCTCAGTTTCAGAAGTTCTGTAACGGTCAATTTTTGAAATTGTACCATTTACCGTAAAGTCCTGGGCATAACCTGTATCGCCCTTGTTTACCGCAACGATAGTCACCTTATTATCTTTTTTATATGCGGAAACATAAACATTGTCTGCAGGCTGCTCTGTAGCAGCAATTCTTACAGCTCCAGGACGGACAAATTTGGAATACTGTGACATACAGTAGCCACGCTTTGAAATACGGCCGTCCTCTGTCATAAGTCCATAACTTCTACGGATATACCACCATGTGTATGCACTCATGTTACCTACAACAAGAGCATTATGAATATTTTCTGCAACCTGTATGGCTTCAGGCCAACGGTTTGCAGAATTTGTATCACTGTTAGGAACATAAACCTCAGTCATCCAGATTTGCTTTCCGCTGTTTTCAAGTGCAGGGAAATCCATCCAGTCTCTTGGGGTACCATACATATGAGTACCAAAAACATCGCAGTTTGCCATAGCCTTTGCGTTGTTCAGAATCTTTGAATAAAACTTCTTACCACCATCGCTAACCCATGAAGCATTTTCAGGAGCGTACTGGAAAGATTCAGGGGACATAAGCTTTGTACTTGTGATTCTGTCACCGTAATTCGCAAGGAAATCTGTGGTTTCATCTGTAGACCAGTATGTCCATTCCTCGGCAAAATCAGGCTCATTCTGAACAGATATTGAATAAAGGTTAACGCCATTATTCTTCATGTAAGTACCAAAATTATTCAGATGTTCTGCATATGCACCATAATTTGATTTAGGCAGATGAAGTTTGCCATTACTTCCACCAGATTCTGCAAGATGTGCAGGGGGTTCCCAAGGTGTTGCAAAAACCGTTGCACCACTATCAGAAGCATATTTTGCAGTAGGAACGGCAATATTCCACTGGTTACTGTCTGGGTTTACGAAAACACGAAGAACCGACAAGCCCATTTCATCGTCACCGTTTCCAAAGGCTGTCTTTCTCTGTGCGTCGGTCAAGTCCTTACCTGTCCATTCTGGGTGGTTCATTCCACCAAAGCCCACAATACTCTGATACGATTTTGATGTATCAATTACGCAAGTGGAAGCAGCGGAAACCTTAACCGGCATATTTCCTGGCATAACATCCAATGAACTACATACAATTGTTGTCACTGCTGTAACCGCAGCGATTGTAGATTTTACAAATCTTCTTGAAAACAAATTCATTATCTTCACTCCTTTTTTCAATTTTTAAGACTTTCACAATTTGAATTTTTAATCAAATTGCCTTTACATTGTACTATACTTCCCTCCTTTACATTGTATTATAATAGCCATGGGAAAACTCAATAAAGCAAGTATTTATGCGGTTTTACCCTTTGGCTTTATTTTTGTTATCAATCTCACGCCATGCTCTCTGGCCTTATGAAGTCCTAGATTATTTCCCTTGCTGAAAAAGGCATCATTGACACATCATTTACCGGACTTGATTCCACTCCTATTTCTGCCAATTTTCCGAACTAAAAACCACTTCCAGAACAACTGGCTTCTCTGTTGCCCTAAATATCCTCTCTGATACCCATATCTTCCTCCCCATAACGGAATGTATCCTCCTTGCGGATAAGGGCTATGATGTGAAAAAACATTTACAACCAGGTCAAAGAGCTTTATAGATGAAGATGTTCCTGCTTTTATAATGGCAGAAAACACCGTGTATATACTAAATATAGCATACTTACAGGTAACCTGCGGCTTTCCATTGACAGGAACAGCAGATATTCCAAAAGCAGTTATTCCCTACGCACAGAATGTAAACATTACAATTCCCGTTTCAAAAACACAGGACAGGAACGAATGTGAGTAAAGAACAAACCGTCTGTTGCCAATCTGAATACACTTGCCCATATCAGCCTTTTAGCAGTAACCGTTGCTGTTATCACTATGCCGTGATATTGTCACCAGGCAGCCAGTCTTACCATAAACTAAAAACTGTCAAAAGGACTGCCTGAGTATACACAACTGAATAATTACTATTTTTCGTGAGTTTTGAACATAGATGATACATCTGCCAAACTCTGCTCCTAAATCAATGTATTCTGCCCGGCTTTATTGTGTCATAATTCTATCAAAAGCACAATCTCAAATTTACAGATTACGTCTGTACTTTCACATATGATGGCTTTTTAATGTTGTAAGCAATTTAGAAGATGACGTGGCATAAATCATAAAAATCAATTCTTGCTGAGTCACAGATGCTGCCACATACTCGTTCAAAAAAGAAACCATCTGAAAGCAAGCTCCCACTGGTTCCTTTTTTCACTCGTGCATGGCTCGTGGCTAACACGTCTATTCATCTGCTTTGCAAACTTTTATAACTGATATAGTAACTTTCTTGAAAAACCGGCATTTTCTTGTTGTTTTTGCTTGGTAAAATTTACGGTTGGCCAGCTTTTTGATTGGTTAACTTCTTTTGCCTGTTTTCCGTCTGTTATTTCTTTACCAAAATTGGTCAAAATGGAAAGTTGGCCAGGTGGGTTTAGAGTTGGTCACTGGCTTTCAATGTTATCTGCACATCAAACTGTAGGAGGTAATAATATTTGATTGAATTCAAATCCTCCCATGCGGAGAGAAGAATTTCCACTTTATACTTCACTGGCTCTCTCCCTTAACCGCTTTCCCACCTCTGACACGCTGATTACCGATTCTCCGTCCATTCGCTCCTGCTCTGCCTATAATACCTTTGCCCTTAACTCCAGCATCTGCTCCCGCTTCTCAAAGTCATCAATACTAAGCCCCCTTCTCCATTTTTAGTAATATAGATAGGCTATTTCGTTTCTTTAGCTAATGCAGATACCGCTGCATAACCATTTCCCAGTGCCGCTGATGCCTTTATGGGCATAGTCCTCTCTCCCTTCATTTTTGGCAATTATCTTTTATATCAATTTTCTGATATAATTATACTATTACTTTGCTACGAAGTAAAAATTTACTTTTCTATAGGATTGACGCAATTTCTGTATTTATTTTAAGCTATTTTTCCACCAACAATAAGTTTATAACTATTTCTGCACTCTTTATAAACATACTATATATAGCAGCAAAAATTCCATGCTGTTCCTGTTTTTCTATTTTTTCTTTATTCTGAAGCAATTCTCTTAGTTTTAAAAAACCTATTTTAGAATCCTTTACAATAAATTCATTGGAATCTGTATGACATTTCCAAGTTTTATCAAATATTCCTACAAATAATCTTTTCCTCGGATTTTCAAGCTAACTAAAACAATTAACAACTTCTTTGGCAAGTTCTTCGCCAAAGATATTAAAACGTTTATTCTTACATTTATACAATAAAATCAAATCTGCACTTTGCAATTCAGCTATATATTTGCTCTTATTATAAGAAAACATTTGTACATGATTTTCTTTATAATTACATACCATAAAGTAAATACTCTTTTCATCTTCTGATAATAATTCCATATTATCAGAACAAATTATCCTTCAATCATTTGTATCCAACACTGCACTATTGGTTAAATTCTCAAATGCTGCTTTAATCCCAATTCGTAATTAATCCATATCAACAGCTATTGGTAAATCATAAGTAACATATAGAGCATATGAAATATTCTCTAAAAACAATATATAATCGTCCAAAGATAACTTGCCTTCATATGCTAAATGAACTACCTCTGGAAATCCCTGTTTCATAACCTCATGACTAATAGTAAACAAATCATGATTCTTAACAATTTCTTTTGCTTCTGTTGCTTTTTTCTTTTTAAAAAAATCATTTATTTCATTGTTGATGTTTTCTGTTTCCCATTCTCCTTCTATTACCCATTTCCTTGCACTATTCAAGACATAATTCCGACATGTTCTTTGTTGTTCTTAAATATTTTTGTTTAAGTTTTATACAAATACAAGCCTATTTTTACATCAATTACATCATTTATTGTGGCCTGCTAACTTTCTGTTGCCATTTTGTAGCCACGCCATCTAATTTCATGTCAAAATGGCTTAAATCGGCTTATTTCCGCCTTTTCTCGATACTTTTTCAATCGCTGCTCAGTCCACATTAGTCCACCAAGCAGCATTAGTTTGATGTAAATTTGATGTACTCAAGGTATGTGTCAGGAACGAATCCACTCACGGACTTTTTCCTAAAAAAACACGTTATTGTTTTGTAAAGTTTCAAATGTTTCCTGTTTCTTTTTTTCCGTCGTTTCTGCGTAAATATCCATCGTTGTCTTAATGCTGGTATGCCCCATGATACTTTGAATTACTTTCAGATTCGTTTCATGCTCACAGAGCCTTGTACAGAACGTGTGCCTGATATAATGACAGGTAAAATACGGAAGTAACACAGCAGCCCTTTCCTCCTGTTCTGCACGGACAGTTTCATAGGCATTATAAGCCTTTGAAATTCTCTTGATTGCTTTGTTAATATCCTGATAACAGGAAATCTTTCCATTTTTATCAACAAAGACGAACCCACTAAAACCGTCAATCGTGCATGAAGTAATATTATTATTCTGCTGCTTCAGGCGCTCGTTCTTAAGCATTTTTTCCACAGCATCTACCATTGGTATGGTACGCTTGCCAGCCTCCGTTTTGGGCGAGGAAAGGAACACTTCACGGCTTCCATTATGCTGTACATACCCCAGTGAATGGATTATAGTAATGGTCTTATTCTCAAAGTCCAAATCCTCCCAACGCAGTCCGAGTGCTTCTCCGATCCGGCATCCGGTTCCAAAAAGGAACGTAAATAAGGGCATCCATCTTTTCCATGTATAACTCTTTTCTGTAAAACTTAGGAATGCCCGCTGCTGTTCAATAGTCAATGGGTGTCTTACTACGGCATCATTTCCATGTTTTTTCCTAACCTCTGCCATTACCCCGTCTGTCGGGTTATTGCGTATCAAATCATCCCTGACCGCCATTTGAAATGCAGGGTGCAGAACGGAATGAATAGAATCAACAGTTCCTATCTTGATATTTCTCTCACGCAGTAGCGTATAATAAAAGAACCGTATATCGGAATATTTAATATCGTTAATCAGTCTTTTCCCGATATTATCCATTGCGTATGCCTCATATGTACGCTCGTATCTCAATCTGGTGCTTATTTTCAAGTCATATTTCGTTGCTAAATATTTTTCCACAAGCTGATTGAGTGTCATTTTTCCTCTGGCATATCCCTTTATTCCCTCCAGCCGTTCACGCTCCAGCTCATCTTCCTTCGCCCTCAGTTCGGGCAGATCGTTTGCATATAAAACGTGCCTTTTCCCATTCGGGTCTGTGTACTGATAGATATAACGTTTGTCTTTTCTCTGTCCCTCCCCTTTCCTAAGTATTCTGCCTTTTGAATCTTTTCGTGATTTTGACATAATGCACCACCTTCCTTTACCGCAGGAAGAAGCCACAATGCCATTTACCCGTTCTGTTCCTCATTCTCCTGCTCACGCAGCTTTTTGAAGCCCTGAACGAATATCTGTGTTATGGTAAGATTATGGTTGGCAGCATACTCTCTTACATCTGTATGCTCATCTTTCGTGAGGCGGATAAAAATACGCTCACTTCTCGGATTTTCCAATCTTGGTCTGCCCATTTTTGCCATCCGCTGTCAGCCTCCCTTCACAATCCTATCATTACAATACTACTTGTGCGCCATAAAGTCAATACTTTTTGGCGCACAAAAAAAATTGACTTCATCCTGCTTACTTGTCTACACCCGAAAAGATTCCAAATACTCCTCAAAGATTGGAACGCTTACAAGGGTAATTCTGTTGATTTTATACACGGCACGAGCTTCCTGCGCAAGTTTCATAAAACTGTGCTTACTCATCGAATACCGTTCCGCCCCCTCGTCATATCTTATAAACTCTTTCTTCTTTATTTTAGCCTCCATTCTCCACCTCTTTCCTAAAGATTGTTCCTTTTCTCTTGCTATGGTTTTGGCATATCTGCCAATAAAAACACAGCCAATAATTAGGATATGCTTTTATTGGAAGATATTAAAAAAACACATACAGGTGACAGCTCATTACACTGCCCACATCGGTATCGCACCGTCATTCTAAATTGACCGGAAAATCGGAAGTATCATTATCAAAGATATGCCTCATTGCCTCATGTAACTGCTACACTTTTTGCCAGACATTCATCGCTCACTGCCTTAGCTTCAATACCAGATTTCAATATTCCCTCGCATACACTTTCACATAAAAATGAAAGCAGGCAGCTCTTGGCGTGTCCGCATAGCGGCTCCGCATATCCCACACGTCCCGTATGTATTTGCATATTCAATTTTCAAGGTACACATGGACAAAATTTTCTGTCCGTTTTGGATAAAATCATTTCTGGACTTGTCAGCCCAAAAAGCACATAAGCACTCTCCGTCTGCTATGAACGGTTCTGTAAAGATTATGTGCTTTAGCGGAATGACAAGTTTTATAATTCCAGCTTATCGGGTCCGTATTTATGTATAATCTGTGCAAGGACTTCCTTATGCCTGTCCTCTGCTTCTTCGTATATTTCCTTTAAAGTTTCAAGCTCCCTTTGTGTTAAAGAATTGATATGCGGATTATAATGCCCTCCCATAAAAACCCCGCCCGCAACACCCGGCTTTGTGTAAATCGGATACGCAAAAGATAGAGCCTGAATGTCGCTTTTTATCGTGCCAACAGTTACATCAAATTCACTTGCCAGCTCTTTTGTCGTTGCGTGATGCTGGACAATCAGAATACTGATTATCTCATTCCTGCGCTCCGCTGCATTCATGCTCTACCTCCTTCCTGCGGGTTTTTAAACTCATTCTATTGGTAATCGGTATGATTTTTCTGTACCAATTACCCAAATATTTTTGAGCGTTTTTTTATTCTGTTTCGTATTCAATTTATCCTTCTATCTTTTGTTGACTTTCCTCCTGCCGCTTGTTAAAATCTTTAGTGGATAAAATCATAAATTCTTAAAAGTACACTCAAACTGCTATGAACCAAAGCAGGGTAATTTTGCCCTGTTCTGGTTGTGGCAGTTTTTTATTTGCCAAAGTAATCCTCTTACAGCCCAAATACCGAAAGGCTTTACAAAAGACCGGGCGGTAACGCCCTTATGTGTTGTAAGACACTCGCCTAAGCTCGTACAACACGCAAACTCCCTACGGGCAGTTTGCAGAAGAATAGCAAGCACTGCCTATGGACGTCCATAGGCTTCGATTTGCCCAAGTTTCTCCAAGTGGAAACTTGAGAAAATCGGCTTGCAGAGGGCACATCCCCCTGACCCCCTTTGCGCTCCAAAATCCGGAAATTACCTCTACGGAATTTGTGAATTTTTACGCTTGAAAAACCTCCCTGCCGGATACGGCATATTGCAAAAAACAGATCATTTTTAATGAAAGGAGCTTCCCAAACAATGGAGAACAGAGTGCGCCAAAACCGCTTGACCTTACGCCTGAGCGATGATGAACTTTACATACTGGAGCAGAAATTCAAAACCTCCAATATGAAAGACAAATCTTCTTTCCTACGGCACCTGATCATATACGGTTATGTCTATGACATTGACTATTCAGAGCTTCGGGAATACAATGCTGCGCTTGCTAAAATCGGGAACAACTTAAACCAGATTGCAAAGCGCATGAATGCCACAGGTAACGTATACAAAGCCGATGTAAAAGAAGTAAAGGAGCTGATGCAAAAGGTATGGCATACACAAAAATCCATGCTATCACGGCAACCGTCAATAAAGCAGTAGACTACATCTGCAACCCCGCCAAAACTGATGAGGGCATACTGATTTCTTCTTATGGTTGCAGCCCTGAAACCGCCGCCTATGATTTCAAATTTGCGCTGTCAAAAACCAGCCAGTCCAGTCCAAACAAAGCCTATCATCTGATACAGTCTTTTCTCCCTGGTGAAGTTTCTTATAAGGAAGCCCACCAGATAGGCGTGGAGCTTGCCGACAAACTTTTAGAGGGCAAATATTCCTATGTTGTCACTACGCATATTGACAAAGGACACGTCCATAACCACATCATTTTCTGCGCCGCTGATAACATAAACCATGAGAAATACCACGACTGTAAAAAGACCTATTACAACATCCGCAATCTGAGTGACACCCTCTGCAGGGAGCATGAATTATCCGTTATCACTCCTGGAGAAAAGCGTGGCAAAACTTACAAGGAATGGCAGGCTGGCAAAAATGGTTCCGCATGGAAAGAACAGTTAAAAGCCGACATTGACGAAGCAATAAAAAATGCTGAAACTTACGAGGACTGCATTGAGCTGATCCGGGCAAAAGGCTACGAAATCAAAGGCGAGGACTTCGGAGAAAAGGCGCATAAATTTATCTCATTCCGTCCTCTGGACAGGGAGCGTTTTATCCGTGGCAATGCAAAGTCTTTAGGTGCGGAGTACACCAAAGAACGGATCAAGGAGCGCATCACAGAAAAGGCACTTGTAAAGGATAAAAAGCGTGTTCCGTTCCCTACCAGAAAAAAGCCCATTGTCAAAGATTATTCAAAGAAAAATCTCATTGACACCACCGAGGAAAAATTCACACAAAGCCCCGGTTTGAAACATTGGGCAGACATCCAAAATCTTAAAATTGCCGCCGCAAGCTACAGTCAGGCAGGCTCCATAGCAGAGCTTGAAAAGCAGATCGCCGCCAAGTCCACACTGGCAAAAACAGCCCGTGAGAGCCTTGTGGAAACCGAGCGCCAGCTAAAGGATTTCGGGCAGGTTTTGAAGTATGCAGAGCAGTACAAAACCAACCATATCTATCATGTGCGCTACCAGAAGTCCAAGGACAAAGACGCTTACCTGCGCCGCCATGAAACAGAGCTTATCCTTCATGACGGTGCTGAAAATATGCTGAAGCGTTTTGGCATCAATCCGAAGAATATTGATGTTGAAAAACTCCGCAGCGATTACAATGCACTCTATTCCAAAAAGCAGGCTTTACAGAAAACCTATAAATCTGCTGAGAAAGAAACTGCTGACCTTAACCGGAAACTGGATAACCTCAACCAATATCTTGCCCGCACTCCAGGACAGCAGGTTGTTGACAAAAAAATTGATAAAAGCACACAATCTCTCTAAATTCGACATTTAAAAAGGGTGTATCGCAACGAGGTTTTTTCCTTCATTGCGATACACCCTTATATGTGTGGCAAATCCCATATTCTGTTCAGTTTTATTTTTTATGTTATGTCTTTTCCTATATCGTTCTTTCATGTACTCTATTTCACTTTCAAACTGTATTTTGATGCAATTCACGTTTGACGATGTGTACTGTAAACTACTATCGAGGTGAATCACAATGAATAACGCTAAACAAAATCTAGCTTCTGCAGTGCGTGAAGCCCGTACAGAGCTTGGACTTTCACAGGAAAAGCTGGCTGAAATCCTGAATATCGACTCACGTACCATACTTAACATTGAAGCAGGACGTGGCAACCCTAAGTTTGAAAAGCTGTACCCTATAATTACATATCTGAAAATACCAGCAAGTAAAATCTTCGATCCAGATTATAAAGACGAAACACCAAATCTTCAGAAGCTCATTGCCCTGCAAAAAGACTGTACAGAGCAGGAAGCTGCCAACTTAATACCTATGGTTCGCTATCTTCTTGATCTGTTGCGGAAGTAAAACACCACTCTGTCATTTCATCCCTATCCCCAAATAATTATTTCTGTATCGTCTTAAAAACGTAAAGACATCTATTGGTATCTTCCAATAGATGCCTCTCTTTTCACTGATAAACCATGTTTTATTTAGTTATTTCATACTTTCTCTGTTAATATTTCTTCCTGTTTTCTTGCAATATGCTTAAAATACAGAAATCGAATTAGCAATCCGCCTAACCAACCCACAGGAGCAGCAATCCAAATGCCACGATAAGCTAATTCCGTACCAGATAATATGATAGCTGTGGGAACCTGCAAAAGACACAGAGAACCAACTGAAGCAATCATTGGAACAAATGATTTTCCATATCCCAACAACAAACCATTCAATATCTGCATCGCTGCAAAAACCAAGTAAAACACAGATACCGTCCGCAGGTAGCCATTCCCAATCTGTACAACATTTGGATCACGATTAAACAGGGATATAAAGACAGAAGGAAACAGACATATCACAATAGAAATAAGAACGGAAATACCCACTCCCATAACCAAAGCTGATTTTCCGCCTTTTATTACCCTGTCAAATTTCTTTGCTCCATAATTTTGAGCTGTAAAGTTTGTCATGGCGTGTCCCAAATTCAAGGCTGGCATTTCTGCAAAAGAATCTACCTTAGAAGCCGCAGTATACGCCGCCATACAATCAGTCCCAAAACCGTTAATTAAAAACTGTATGGACATAAACCCAACGCTCACAAATACCTGTTGTAACATGGCAGGTGTCCCAATTACTAAACTTTTTTTCAATTCATGGCAATCAAGCTGCAAATTCCAGAAGCGAATGAATAATTCCGGGTAACGCCATTGCATATAAAACATACAAGTTAAAAATGAAAAAGTCTGTGCTATTACTGTTGCAATTGCTGCTCCAGCAACTCCCCATTTTAATGTAGTGATAAAGAAAATATCCAATACGATATTGATCAGTGTTGCTACAATCAAAATGTAAGTCGGTGTCTTAGAATCTCCCACTCCTCTTAAAATATTTGTCAAAGAATTATATGCAAATGTAGGAATCACACCAATGAATACAATTTTCAAGTAACTATTGGCGATTGTCAGCAGATTCTCAGGAACCCGAAACATTACCAATATCTGATAAGACCAGCATACTCCGGCAACCGCTATCAAAATAGAAAGCACTATTGAAAACAGGAAACCTGTATCAATTACTTTCTTTATCTGCTGCATGTTTTTGGCTCCAAAATAACGGGAAATCAGAACACTTGCCCCCAAAGATATACCACTTGAGAGTGCAATTAGCAAAAAATTAATCTGATAGCTGAATCCCACTGCTGCAAGGCTCTCTTTTCCTAAAAAATTTCCGACAATTACGCTGTCGGCTACGTTATAAAGTTGTTGAAATAAGTTCCCTACTAATATAGGCAGAGAAAAATATAAAATTGTTTTCAACTCGCTACCTTGTGTTAAATCTTTCATTAGCATCCTCCATTATTGTTTTATTATAAATTGTCATATTTTTGTAATATTCGTTTTAGTCGTATAAGCAAGCAATCTATTTCTCTTAATATCATTCCCCGCCTCTCGTTTTTTCCGAAGATAACGTTCTATCCTCATAAATGCCTCCTTTAATTCATCAATGGAATACGCATAGGAAATTCGGATAAACCCTTCACCCGATTCACCAAAGGCATTTCCTGGAACAACAGCTACCTTTTCCTGATCCAATAAATCCATAGCAAACTCTTCGCTGGACATTCCAAACTCACGAATATCAGGGAACATATAGAAAGCGCCTTCTGGTTCAAAACATGGAAGCCCTAAACGATTCAACTCGTGATACAGATAGCGTCGGCGCTGATTATAAGATTCTCTCATATATGCCGCATCCTGTTCGCCATTTTTCATTGCTTCAATTGCTGCATATTGACTTACTGTCGGCGCACACATGATTACATATTGGTGTACCTTTGTCATCTGCTCCATAATTTCTTTATGCGCAAACACATATCCCAAACGCCATCCTGTCATTGCAAAATTTTTTGAAAAACCATTTATCAGGATTGTCCTGTCTTTCATTCCCGGAAGGCTGGCAATACTTACATGTTCTCTCCCATAGGTAAGTTCGCTGTATATTTCATCAGAAATTACCAGCAAATTATGCTTTTTAATTACTTCTGCCAATTCCATCAGATCACTCTTTTCCATGATTGCCCCAGTCGGATTGTTGGGATATGACAGAATTAGAACTTTACTGTGCTGAGTAATTACATCTTCAAGCTGTTTTCCGGTTAAACGGAATTGATTCTCCGCCTTTAATTCAATCGGTACTGGAATTCCATCCGCCATCACAATACACGGCAAATATGAAACAAAGCTGGGTTCAATATACAGTATCTCATCACCCGGATTGATCATCGTCCGCAGTGCTATGTCAATCGCCTCACTGCCGCCGACTGTAACCAGAATTTCATTATTTGGATTGTATGTCAATCCAATCCGTCTTTCTGTATAATTGCATATTTCCTCCCGAAGATTGCATAAACCACTGTTTGCAGTATAAAAAGTTTTGCCTGACTGCATGGCACGGATTCCTGCCTCACGGATATGATATGGTGTTGCAAAATCCGGTTCTCCTACTCCAAGAGATATAACACCTGGAATTTCATTGGCAACATCAAAGAATTTCCGGATTCCTGACGGTTTCAGTTGTAATACCTTTTGAGATAACAATTCCTTCATGGTGTCACCACCATTCTTTCATCCGGCCTTCCCATGTCAAAATCTACACCTAGCTCTTTATATTTTGTTAAGGTAAAGTGAGTTGTTGTGCTTTGTACTTCCTCAATGGACGCCAATTTGCCAGACACAAAAAGAGAAATCTCTTTTAAGTTCTTTCCCCTTACCATTACAAGGAAATCATAGGCTCCTGACATCAGGTAAAGCGTAACTACCTGTGAAAACTCTTTAATCTTTTCTGCCAGCTTTTGATAGCCATCTCCTCCCTGGGGTGTTACTCTCAGTTCCACAAATGCCGTGACATCTTCATAACCTACCTTATCCCAATCAATCAAGGTATGGTAGCCACAAATGATGTGTGTACTCTCCAAGTCTGCAATTTCCATATGAACTTTTTCTTCTGACACACCCAACATGATTGCAATCTCCTGATCGGTAAGCCTGCTGTTATTTTCAAGCACCTTTAAAATCTGTTCTGATAAACCATTTTCCATACTTTTCTCCTCCAAAAACATACAATATAACCAATCTAAACATTACTATTGACTTTGTATGTTTTCAACCTTAAAATTGTATGCAAGACAATATTGTGAGGTGAACCCGTATGCCAGTTAATTCATTTGAAAACTATCCAATGAACTGGAAACCTGATAAACAATTGCTAAAATTTCCTGTCTATATTTCTTTGGCTGAGCTTTTAGAACAGGATATTATGAGTGGCAGACTCCTGGCTAACACGCAGCTTCCCCCTCAACGGGAACTGGCTGATTTTTTAGACGTAAATCTAAGTACCATTACCCGTGCTTTCAAACGGTGTGAAACAAAAGGTCTGATTTATGCCGTAATTGGAAAAGGAACTTACGTTTCCCCAAACGCTGCCCTGCCTGTTCTGAATATCCCGGAAAAGCATCCATATATTGAACTCGGCCCCATCAGACCCTATTACCAGTTTAATACTGATGTTGCAGATGCCGCCCGCAGGATTTTACAGGGTACATATTCCGATAAACTGTTTGAATTTGAACTTACTTCCGGAAATGACCGCCATCGAAAGATCGCTGCAACATGGCTGTCAGAATTTCAGATCACTACTTCTGCCGACCATATCATTTTGGCTTCTGGTACACAGAACGCTCTTGCTATTGCACTGTTATCTTTGTTCAAAGCAGGTGATAAGATCATCACTGATGTCTACACTTATTCAAATTTTATCAGTCTGGCAAATCAGTTAGGCATCCAGCTTATTTCTGCTGCCGCAGACCATGAAGGGATGCTGCCGGAGAATCTGGAAAAGCAATGTAAACTAATGGATATAAAAGGAATCTATCTAATGCCGTCCTACCATAATCCTACAAGTATTACCATGTCATCCCAGCGTAGACAGGAAATAAGCCGTATTATAAAAGAACAGGACATAACGCTGATAGAAGATGACACCTACGGGTTTATGACAAAAGATAAATTGCCCCCACTCGCAACCTTGATTCCTGAAAATACAATCTATGTACATGGTCTGTCCAAATCTCTTTCTGCAGGACTAAGGATTGCCTATGTGGTGGTTCCTGACAAGTACCAAAAGCTGTTTTATACCACAGCCAACAATATTACACTGAAAATCCCCCTGCTGAATGCTGAAATCGCAAGCGAACTGATTGCAAGTGGAGTTGCTAAAGAAATCATAAAAAAGAAATGTATGCTTTCAGAGGAACGTAATCGGTTATATGCAAAATATTTCCCGGAATATATCTCTGAAAATCCTTATGGTTTTTTTCAATGGCTTCCTTTACCAAGTGGCACTGACGGATATCATTTTGAAGTACAGGCCGGAAAACTTGGAGTAAAGGTATTGTGTTCAGACCGCTTTGCAATAGGGGACTCTTCCAAATTTTCTGCAATTCGCATAGCCACCTGTTCTCCGTGGACAATGGGAGAACTGGAAACAGGCTTAAAAAGCATTCGGCAAATCATAGAAGATAATCAGATGCTCATCCGGCGAGAAGATTTTATCATTTGATAAGTTCTATTATTAAAATGCATCTTAACCGTATAGAACGTGCCTAATTTTCGCTTGAAAATGGTGTATTTTGATATTTTAGGATATCTATCATATTCTCTACTACTATAAAAAAACAGGCTTTTCTATTCCCACATCAAAAGTGGGAAGGAAGCCTGTTTCTGTTACATTTTAATCTACAACTTCAAACTGTTCAAATTCTTTATGCCACAACCAAATCTCAATAAATTCTGTTTTTATCAGTAGCCCCTTCAAAGTGCGTACTGCACATTCTCCTTAAATACAAATTTCCGCTGTATATGTATAATCTGTATAGTCCCCGATTCCTCTGAAATCTGTAACGGTTTTTACAATGTAGTATATGCCTGGTTCCAGCTTTCCATAAAGCCACTCAAAGTTAATTACTTTTTCATAGTGAGAATCTTTTTGAATCATATATGTCTCTAAAGTAAAAGCGGTATTGTCAATTACTTCATCCAGTTTTCTCCACTCTCCTGTTTCTTCATCTTTCATTTTCAAGCAAAAATACGATCCACACTGTATATTTTTATCTGTATCATCCATAATTTTAACAGTTACGTTAATATCGGAGCATTCCGTTACTTTTCCTAATCATTCTTCTACTTTTAACCTTGCCTCATATTGCAGCCTGTTATAAACATTTCTCCTAATAGGTTGCGCCTGAATACTTTTTAACAAAACGTTATACTCTATTAAACCACAGGAATATCCAAAATAAATAGCATCATACTTATCTTTATATTCGTTTAAAACCTCATCAAAGCAGTTTTTTAATTCTTCAAGATGTATAGGTATTGGTGGCTCGTCATAAAAAACAAATAATCCTACTTTCTCAAAACCTTGCTGCCTATAGGATGCTAATTTTTTCATTTTTTTTCTTACGGCATCCTGAAAAATCAATTTTTCACTGTCACCGTCTTTCACTGGATACGTTAAACTCAGTTCACTAACTTTTGCACCATTATTTTCAATAATTTGTTTTCTACGCTCTTTCTCTTCTAAACTACTTTCCAAACAATATTTTACAAATTCGCCGTCTATCTGCGCTTCTTCCTTTGTAACCGCTTCTGTAACCTCTATTCCTACCAATCTATTCTCGTCACTAATATCTGGTGCATCATGTACATCAAATCCCACATATGTATCGCCATAGCAATATTGTAAGATACCTAACGCAAGGAACTCCACATATTTTTTTCTATAACGAGACGTCAGCGGCTTTTTAAATGGAAACAGTTCAGTAAGCAAATCTTCGCTATTCATTTTAAATTCTCCCAATTATATTTAGTTTTCATCCATTACAGCAGTTTACAACTTTTTAAAAAGACTATAATTCGGCAATGATATATTGCATAAATATTCTCATTTTTATTGATTCCAATATTAAAATTGTATATTTATTCATTATAAAATGTCTTAAGAGAGATATTTTAGGCAAAAATCAAAAAATTGTAAACTACTGATCCATTATAAAATCTTCTAAAATCATTTATTCCAAACGATACATCCTCCAAAAACCTCTCATCGGACATAACCCATCTAAATTTTTAGCCTTCCTTAGATCTTCCATGCATTCTTCTGAATATGTTGGATCATTTGCATTACGACATACTATATTCAGTGGGCAAGGCTTTTGAATAAATGTCCCATCATGATCCAATAATTCATTGATTGCCATTGGAGCCAACATAAATCCTATATCAACCTCTGTTTCATCTAAATATGCTCCATCTATACGATTACCATCAATATCTATTAAAATAGGACAACCAAATTCTCTCATTAAAATATTCCATAAGCTATATCGAACATGGATATCATTATTACATAATGCCATAGTGATAAAGCATTTACTTATTTCACGACATTCACATCCTAACTCAAATCTTGTTATAATCCATTTTTTTATTTGAGAAAAGTCTACATTACACTTCAAATATACCTCAGATAATAGAGATTCTACAACATTTTTATCTCCACGAAAGCCTATTTCAAAATATTGATCTACAAATGACTCTATATCCCGTATAGTTGTCGGAATAAACCTTTTTTCTTTCATCATTCGCAATACACTTATAAAAAAGACTCCCCCATTAAGTTCCAATAAAGACAGTTCACAAAGTGCCATTATCCACACTTCATTTTCTGCAAATGCTGTATATTCACGTTTACAAATTTCTTCACAAACATTATACGGAAATTCGTTTTCTCTTTTTCGAATATTGTATAATCTCTTTTCCAATAAATATGCCATACTTTCAGCAATGCAAATATTTCCGAATTGAAATTCTTTATTCAGATTATATTTTACCCTAATCAGTCTTACATCACTTTCAGGATATAGCTCTTTGCATATTTCTTCTTCTATGATTTCAATCTTACTTATCAAAAACACATCATTTGATATATCCCTATCTCCTTCATATAAATTAAAAAAATCCTTATTATGTTGCAGAATTTCCTTATCCTCAGCATCTTTTTCTTTTCTTATTTTATATAAAAATTCTTGCATATAACACAAAAAATTTGTATAGCCATATGTAGTAGATACATCTTGTAAAAAATGGCAGTATTCATGTATAAATGTTCCTTTCACTTCATCAGCATGGCTCTCGAAATTCTGAAAATCAATACTTTCATTGAGCTGAATATATAAAAAGGCTGGCAAATAAGAACCATCTAAATTATCAAATAATCTTTCCATTTCTGTTTATCACCTCTCTGTCACCCTTATTTTCTTTCTTCCAAATTCGCCGTCATTACCACAACAGCGTAAATATTGCCGTCTATACAGGCAGAAGTATATTTTGTTTTCAGACACCTTTCCCCGAAATACTCTCCCCATTTACCAATCATCCTCCTCCGTATAAGGCGACATCCCCATTTCTTCCCATGTAATTCCATAAGGCGCTCCACCAGAAGTATATCCTGCTATATAATAAAAAGTCTCATCCTGATCCTCATGAAATACCGGAATATCCTTCCGCATTCTTTTCTGCTCACGGAGCCTTTTCCTTTTTGCTTTTTTATCTCTCTGTATATCCTGATAGGCTTTTACTGCCGCCTTTTCTCTATCAATCTGCTCTTTTGTTAAAGATACGCCTAACATCTGTAACTCCACAACAGCTTTCATGCGGTCTACAGCAAATTTTTTCCTATACGCCTTTATGATATCCCCGCCATAAGGTGTACCGTCATATTCTGACACCCACTTTTCTGCTTTTGCTTTGCGTTCTGCAAATTTCATGGCTTTTTTAGCCGCTTTACCTTTTCCCTTTTTCATAACAGATAATTCCTTCCCATTAAAATTCCATCCTTTTTGCTATTTATCAATGTATCCCATTATAACATAAACAGGCAAAACACAGATACGCTAAATTAGCAGAGCTGGAAACAGCACAAAAACAGGCGTTCCCCTTCCGTTTCCGGCTTGCGTTACTTTGTAAACGAAATTTCTCTGAATTTCTTTCCCATATTCATTGACACTGCACCACTCCACCATTACAATGAACAGCGAAGGAAAGTACATATATGACTGTCAATGATAAAAAACGTCTGGCAGCGCAGATTTATCTGTCCAGATGATAGAAGGAGATTATGCCATGAACTATTTTACCTGTGACGTATGCCATTACATATTCAAGTCCGATGATATGCCTTCTTCCTGCCCGTCCTGTAGCGCATCCTCAATCATTGCACAGAACAATACCAGCAAAAAATTCAAAATTCCCGCTGTCCGCCCTTCCACCGAAACAGAAATAGAGCAGAGCAGGCAAGCTGACACAAAGGAATCAACTAAGAAAACATTCCTTGGGCGTGTGAAAAGTCTCTCCGATTACACCCTTACCGATGACGAATATCACACAGCCCTGATGCTCCTATTCTATTTCAGATCTGCTCCGGAAGATTTTACTTCCATGCATTTGAATAATCTTCTTTATGGGAGAAACTCCTTTATCGAAAACAAGGTAGCAGAGACATCCGCAAGGAATTTATATCTCCAGGCACAGAAGCATTTTGCGTCAGAGCTTGGCAGGGAGCGGCGGGAGACAGGATGCAATGATGCTGTGGAAGTCGCAACCTATACAGAAAAAGGTTCCGCTGCAAGCCTGCTCCTGCTATTCCGCCAGAACGAAATTAACCAGATTTTCGGAAAAACCCCAAACCTTACAAATATCCGCAATGTAAAGTTTGACCAGGTTGTCAAAGAACCCGGCGAGGACTATATCCGCTTTCTAGTGGATTGGTACAACTCCGTAAGGCAATAAATCAGATTTTTATTACATACTCGTGAGAAAATTTTTTCACTCAAACAAAAACAGGCTTTCCTTCCCACACGCCAAATGGGAAGGTAGCCTGTTTCCGTTACATTTTAATCTGCTTCAATCAATTCAAGCTCCTCAAATTCTTCATCTGTCATACTCCGCAGCTTTCCGATTACCCTGTTGGACAGCTCCACCATATCCGGATCATCAAGGTGCGGCAAGGCTCTCTCCATATCTTCTATGGCCTTGCTTCGATTCTCTCCTGCAAATATGCAGATGAAATTTACTTCTTCCACGGTAAAATTATATTTCATATCCTTACATCTCCCTCTGATTATTTTTTGCATTTTCCTGTGCGTCATGGTCTTTCCCCTGGCCGGAAACAAGCGCTTTTTTCTCCGCAAGGCGAGCTTTTAAGGAAGTCCTTGCCGCAGGACGCTCCTGCTCCCTTTTGTTTTCTTCCTTTTGCGCCTTTTCCCCTGCGCCGTTATTCAGCACATCATCGACCATATTATAATTCTGTTCTTCCATTTCCTCAACTTTGGCAAGGGGCTTATATGCTGTCAGCTTTTTGAGAATCTCCATAGCCTTCTCTTTTTCAGGTTCTGTTCCCTCTGAAAACACATCAACAAGCCACAGCACAATGTCATGAGTATCCCTCTGGTTTAGGGCTTCTGCAATCTCTGACACATTCACTGTCATGCTCTGGGAATTGTCACGGTAAAGGGCGGTATCATAATCATATACAAAACGGTCAATCTCTACCGCAAGCTGTTCTGCAGGTGTCAGATCAGGCATACGCTTCTCCCATACCTTCGCTTCAAATTCCTCGCTCATACGTCCGTCTATTTCCATTTCCGGCAGCTTTGCCACAAGCTCCGCAATCACTTCCATTGCCTGTGGATTGCCCTTAATATCAGGGATATACTCCAAAATATCCAGGTCAATCCGGTTTCCGGTTAAAATGTCAATCCCCACATCCTCAAACGCTTCCGTTCCCGGTGTATGGATACTGACGCCGATTGCGGGGATACCGTTCATGCGCTCCGGCGGTATCTGTTTCCAGATTGCGACTGCTTCCTCCACTGTAGGGATATTCTCATAAAACTCACCCAAATTGTGGAACTCGCCGCACTCCGCAACCGTCAGCGTCACTTCCGGTTCTGTCTGCTCTGCTTCTGGTTCCGCCTGCTCCGGAAACAGGATTTCTTTCGTTTCTTTTTGTTTTTCTTCTCTGGAAATGCTGGCGGCCAGATCTCTCTCCCTCGCTTCACGCATTCCCTCCAGATAGTCCTCCGCCAACGGAAGATATGTTTCAAGGCTTCCCGTCTCCTGTGCTGTGATTGGGCCAATATTCACTTTTATGCCGCCGATAGAAAGCCCGTTTTCATTGAGCATATCAAAAAGCATATCTTCCCGCTCATTCGTAGAAAGCTCCACTACCACATCAAGACCAGAGCCTTCCTGTTCCAGCCCCCGGCAGCGGCTCCCGACGACTGCCACATCCACAATCACAGCATCCATGCCGGATTCCTCTAACTGCGCCCGCACATGGCATTTTACAGTTTCCTCTATCTCTGCCGAGTTCATTTCGCTGATCTCATGGAACAGCTCATTTGTCTTTGCCTTGAAATCTGCCACCACACTGCTCTGCGGCGCAATCGCTTTTGCCGCTTCCACCTTCTCCATCAATCCATCATAATCAATCGGTATCCGCTCGTCACCATCACGGATATTTCCCCTTGCGCCATTGTCAAAAGGAATGATCCTCAAATCTTCCATGATTTCATCAAACGCTTTCTGGATGCTGATATCGGGATTGTGATATATGTCCTCATATAACTCCTTATAATCCAAGTCCATAACAGAATAACCATAGCCGTCCTCTGTTTTCTGTACGCTGATGTAACGGTCTGCGATCTGAAAGGCAAGCTCTGTTTCTGCCGTTTCCTCTGTTTCTGCCTGTTCCGGCTTCTGGACATTATGTCCAGAAGTTTCCTGTCCTCCCTCTAAAGACCTCTTCATTTCCGCAAGAACTTTATCCTTTTCATCTCCAAGGTCAATGATCTCGTCACCCTCGTCCAAATCTTCCAGTTCTGGTATCTCGACAGACTTCTCCTGCCCGTCCTGCTCTGTCTGCGGTTCTGATTTCTCCCCTTCTGTCTGCCCTGCCTGCTCCGGCTCCGATTGTTCCATAACTGTCTGTTCGGCTTCCGGCTTTTGGACATCATGTCCAGAAGTCACTTTTTCCTGTCCGACAGACAATTCTTTTTCCTGTTCCAGGACTTCCTCACGGAACATACCGATAAAACCGTCCAAGACTGCCGGGTGGCTGCTCACGATCAGTTCACGGTTCATATCTATTCCATGCACGAGATTTTCGGGAATGGAAAACCCGGATGCCCACACTTTGTTATCCCTTGAAAAACGTCCATCCCACGATTCCTGCTGAAGCGTGTTGGCAAGGATAAACGCCATGCGCTCCGCACCGTATTTTTCCGCCAGAGGCTCCACAATATCATGCTTTAAGTACATACCGTCAAAATTCTGCCGGATTGTTCCCTCAATCGCTTCCTTACATTCCCGGTCAAATTTATGGGATTCCATATATTTGTCCACTTCCCCATGCTCCGCTGCATAACCTAAAGTATGCCCATAGAAATCCGGACAAGTTTTCTGTTCTATTTGTTCCGCTTCCGGCTTCTGGACATCATGTCCAGAAGTTTCCTTTTTTTCTTCCGGCTCCGCCTTTTGGGTATCCTGCTCTTTTGCACCCTCCAAAGCCCTCATAAACTCAGGAAGTTTTGTAAATCCATAAGAATCTACAAAGTGTGCGCTGTTCTCCCCGTCCTCATGCAGCACCACAATGTCACTGACAGAAAGGGAATGCCCTCTGTAATCTGCCGGGTGGTCTATGTTGAATTTCTCATAAATCGCATTCAGCTTCTCCCTTTGCGACTGTCCATG
The DNA here is from genome assembly GCA_910579085.1 of uncultured Lachnospiraceae bacterium. Lineage (GTDB taxonomy): Bacteria > Bacillota > Clostridia > Lachnospirales > Lachnospiraceae > Butyribacter. The sequence goes on from CAJTRU010000016.1 coordinate 59,781, forward strand.
TATATCCGAAAGCTCCCCTGCATAGACAAGGTTATAGTTTCCCGGCTGGATCTCCCTGAAATCGTCAGAAAGGATACCTCTTTTCAAAAGCTCCGCTGTGAAGTGGTAAACTAAAATTGGACACGGAGGGGGTAGAAATTAGACAGGGCAGAG
>CAJTRU010000017.1:0-7553 GCA_910579085.1 uncultured Lachnospiraceae bacterium
CTGCTTATATCCATTTTTAAATTACATTTGTAATTTAAAAATGGGGAAACTCAAAATAATAAAAGAGGCAGAAAGTAAAACCATGCTTCCAAAATAGTTATGCGTAGATTACCTCATTATTTATGTCCGCCATAGCACACGCTTATATTTTATTTATTCTTTGCACCCATTCTAAGGTGTTTCTGGCCTTTAACTGCCCCGTGCCTTGCCTCGTTTCATCTGCTCTAAAAGCTATCCATACTATTATTTCTTTTCTTTTTTGATTTCGATAGTACAGCACTTTCAATAAATATTGCCAGTAATAATAAATACAGGAAATAAGGATAAAAGTTATTAATATAAATTATAAGTAACAATTGCATGAACAGGCAAAATTATTTATTGGCTGCTGAAAAAGCAGCGGGAACATTGGAAGTTTCCAAAGGCCGTCTTGTTGCTGGCAGAAAAATTCCAAAGGCATTTTGAAAAACAAAGTTTTATGGTTAAAACCGGTTTTTCTGCTTTAGGCAGCCTGTCCCTGTTATATAAGCATGGGCTAATTATTTCTTAAATCCTGCATCATGTTTTTTGTCATAATGATAATCTTCTTGTCCGTTTTATTATATAACATCCAGACTAAGTGGTATAAGATTAATATACCATTACAAAAATCTGACAGGCCGGGGTGTAGTTATTGGAACAATAAGAAATATGAGTGAGGCCTGCTATGCCCTGTATTTTTCTGGACAATGAAAAATAAAAGTGTTATAATCAAACTCCCAATTGTGGTTTGAAGAAATACATATATGAAACTTATTCAATAGAAAATCTTAAAGGAGTATAAATATGTCAAGGCAAATACGGACTTCTGCAAAAGCAGTTATAATCCGGAATGGTAAATTGCTTGCAATAAAGTTGAATGATGGAAAGGAGGAATGGTATATTTTACCAGGAGGCGGCCAGGATGTTGAGGAAATGCTTCCTCAGACGGTTGAACGTGAAGTTAGGGAAGAAACAGGAATAGAGATTAAATGTAAAGAATTGCTTTTTGTTATAGAAGGAGTTCACGGTGAGAGTTTTCATAGAATTGATTTAGTGTTTTTATGTGATTATTTAAGAGAAGCAAAAAATGCAGCAATTCATAATGATACTAATCAGATTGGCTTTGAGTGGCTTGATTTGTCTGTATTGAATAGATTACCATTATTTCCGTCAAAACTCCGCCGTCCAATAATGAATTTTTATGAGGGAAAAGAGTACACAAAATATCTTGGAAATGAGGAAATAGGTGATACAGAATGTTTAGAATAGATGAATATATTAATAAATTAATAGAAGTATTAAACGGTGTATTTGGTGAAAGACTGTTGTATATAGGATTGCAAGGCAGTTATCTTCGTAATGAAGAAACTGAAAACAGTGATATTGATATTATGGCTGTGATTGACAATCTTTCAGTTGAAGATTTGAAAACCTATCGAAAAGCACTTGTTTCAGTAGGAAATTTTGATAAGTCCTGTGGATTTATTTGTGGCAAAACTGATTTGGAACATTGGAATCCCTTGGAAATATGCCATTTATTGAATACAACTAAGGATTATTATGGAGAATTAAAAAGTCTTGTTCCTGTATATACAATTGAAGATGAAAAAAATTATGTGAAATTCAGTTTAAATAATCTTTATCACGAAATTTGCCACCGTTATATACATGCTGACAGGGAATACAATATTTCAAATTTGCCAATAACCTGTAAATCAGTATTTTTTATTATGCAGCACTTATATTATTTAAGCAGTGGTAAATTTATTTCAACAAAACAGGAATTGCTTAGATATGTACAAGGCGTGGATAGAACTGTTTTGGAATTGAGTATATCATTACAAAATAATACAAACTTTGATTTTGACAGAGTTTTTTCAGTATTGTTTGATTGGTGCCATAGTGCATTATTAAGAATATAACTAAGAGTAACTGGTTATATATCTTTATATTAATGGACTATAAAAATCCTGTCCGTACGGAAAGAGAGTTTTTAATTATTACTTAGTGATATGGAAGAATTCATTTAATAAAGCCCATGAAGTTAGAAGAACAGTAAATCCTAAATCCAGGTAAGGCGGCTGCAATTATTGGGTAATCAGTAAAAAATGGGTTTTATGGGGCTTTTCAGAAAACAGGAGAGTTCTTTTTGGAATTTAGAAATAGCCAAAAAGTTTGCAATGGTGTTAAAATAGACTTATCATGTTAATACTTTACTGCTTAATGTGATGTTAATGTAAAAATAGTTTTTTTCATTATATGTTCCGTTGTTCTGGTACTTTATTTATGGGCAGGTAAGTAAGGACTGGCAGATGTGAAGTATATAAATTTTTTAAATAAGGTTATTCTATATATGTATTAACTGGGCAATATGGGCTGGCATATAGTACAATTAAAAAATAATATATAGATAACTTTAAGACGCTTGCATAAATGGCAGGCGTCTTTTGGGTTCAATGTTAATTATAACTGTTCTTGCTACTTGCATGACAGTGCTGTCCCTTTTATAATAATCTTAAATACTAAAGTTTATGTGGAAGGAGACAGAAATGAAATATATAACAACAAGACAATTTAGCGTACTGGCAGACTGCGGGAATATCTACCAGTTTATGCTTGATATTTATGAGCGTGACTGGAGAAATGGTGTAGCTGCCCCATTTTTTGAATATGCTTTTTCATCTTTTGCGTATTGGATGGATATTACTTATTCTTATAAAAACCGCATTTGGGAAGATAATGGTAAGATTGTTGCATTTTGTTTTTATGAGTCACCTATGACGGATATTTATTTCAGTTTGAAACCTGGATATGAGGAGTTAGCAGCAGAGATGGTTGCATATGCTGATGCCAATATGCCAGTAAAAGACGAAAAAATACAACTGGTTCTTTTTGGAGGACAGGACGCATTGATGAACGCTGCAAAACAGGCAGGATATAATCAAAAATCAGAAGGCTGGGATATGCAATTTGATTTTGATAATGTATTGGATTATCCTTTGCCAGATGGTTTCCATTTTGTAAGTCCTGGCGTGTATGATATGGATAAGATTGGTAAATGTTGTTGGAAAGGCTTTGAACATGAACAAAATGAGGGTTTATGGAATAAACAATATGAGCAGAGTAATTATTTATTAGAAGTAGCACCACATGCAACAGCAGATTTATCAGTTATCATTGCCGATGAAAAGGAAGAATATGCATGTTATGCAGGAATGTGGTGGACTCCTGGAAATAAATTGGCTTATATGGAACCACTTTGTACAATTCCAGAATACCGCCATAAGGGACTTGCTTCTGCTGCTCTGTCCGAATTGTACCGGAGAACAAAGGCATTAGGAGCAACGCATATGACAGGAGGATTTAATGAATTTTATAAAGCAATTGGTTATAAACCAGCAGTAAAATGGACTTATTGGAAAAAACCATAAACCAGGGTCTTATTTTGAATACTTGTGTAACTATAATTTAGAACAGGCAGGAGGAATATATAGTATTTATATCAATTTCTAATTCCCTTGCCAGGCGCAAGGCAAACTCAAATTGTTATACAAATCCAAATTATAACAGCCATAATAAACTTATATTATAATTTTAGGAAAAGAAAAGCAGAAAGCAGATGAAATGTAAATCTTATATTATTTACAAAAATGCAACCGAATAGTTTTATATACAAATTGTCATGTGAAGAATGTCTTCAATAAGCTTAAGCCGTAATATATTTAAACTGTAGCAAATATTAAGCTAATAAGAAGGAAGAATAGTAAAACTATAATGTATTAGAGAAAAATCTTTGGCATATCTACATATAATGTTGGCCTGGTTATAGAAATAGTGGTACTGGGAAATTGTACAAACTATAAAAGGTATGTATTATAGCAGTTGCTATAATTATTTTTTACAGTAGCAAATAGAGAATAGAAATAGTATAATTAAAAAATAAGCTGTGCTTTGAAATGAGTAAACCAAATTATTGAAAAATAATTAAAATTGCAGCAGGATTAATTAATGGTTATGTTGAATTTTCTATCTGGTTACATATGTCTATGCTTTTTAATTTTATAATTACAGGACTTGTAATATGCATTTTTATGTATTATATACATGGTTGTATAATAAACTGCGCCAGGAAATATTATGTATTTAAAATAGTTTTAGTCTTTGTACCAGGTTTTACAGAAACGGGTATTTGATTACTATTTGTGCCGCCAGGAGGCAGCAAGAGGATTAATATGAAATTTTCAAAATAGTACTATATAAGGCCTGGTTATTTGTAAGTAAAGAAAAAAGTTGCAGCATATAAAAATATTATGCAAAATGCTGCTTCATTCCATATGTTCCGTGATACCTGGCTGGATATTAAAAAAGAAACAGAGTATATGGAATTTCAAGAAGAAATTATTTATATACGCCATCTTATAATAGGAAATTTTACAGGCAATGGGATGGAAACAGGATATATTGTCTATGAATTTGGTCATGGGTTTGCGTTCTATACTGCGGCAGGAAAACAACCTTTATATGAATTACACCGTTCCTCCCCTGCTTTAAATGAAATACATTCCAAAACAATGGAACATTTTATGTTCCCCTATTTAAGTATGTTTGCAGGAGAACATCAAAAGGAATATATACAAAATCATTTAATGCAGCAGCTTGAAAATCTGGCATACTGGTGTGCTATAGATGAATTTGAACACCTGATGTATGACAGAAACATGCCAATAGTACAGCTTTGTGAATTGTGGGCGGATATTTCAAGCAGATATATGCCTTGGAATAAAATATCTTTGGAAGATATACACCAGGGAAAATGCTGGCCACGCCAGACGCATATAGTTGAAAGCCCGTTTTATTATATACAATACAATATTGCGCAAATCAGCACTTATGAGTTTTATCTTAAGATGAAAAACAAATATGGGCAGGCATGGCAAGATTATATGAGACTGTGTAGTGAAGGAGGAAGTAAACCATATCTGGAATTATTAGGAACTGATAATCTATTTAATCCATTTGCTGGGAGCACATCAGAAGATATTTGCTGTCCTGTTGTTGATGGGTTGTACAGTCTTTTATAATATTATACATACATAATCCAGAATGGCATATAAAATATGTACAGAATTGTATAAATAGTGTTTTTGGTATAATTTTACCAGCTTACCAAAGTAAAGGATGTATAGTAAGTTTATGCCTGTTCCTAAAGAAATTCCAAAAAGAATTATTATATAAATAAAGTTGCTTTTGTTAAATAAAATATAAACATTTATGACATAAACATTTATGAAAACGGAGGAATAAATTATGGCACATGAAGAAATAAGGCTTATAAAACCAACATTAAAATTGGAAAAAGAGGCACTTGAATACCGCCAGGAACATTTTGATTTTGGGGAACAAGTAATTAATGGAAGTGAATTATTTGATAAAATTGCTTCTTATGGCGAATGGCTTGAGAAAGTTGTTGCCAATGCAAGTATAGAAACAGTTGATGCAGACTGGGTTTTGACAGATACTTTTTTTGCAGCAAGGGTGTCTGATGGTAAAATAGTTGGTATAGCTGATTTAAGATACCAATTAAATGATTTTTTAAAAGATTTTGGCAATTGTGGCTATAGTGTAAGACCATCAGAAAGAAAAAAGGGGTATGCTACTGAAATATTAAGGCAAATATGTATTATTGCAAAGGAACATGGTTTGAAACAGTTGCAATTATCAGTTGAAAAAGATAATATTGCTTCAATAAAAACTATTGAAAAAAATGGCGGTAAGTTCAGCAGAAGTTTTATTTTTGAAAATGAAGAAGCATATGTATATTTATTAAACTTATAAGAATGGGATATATTTTATAAAATAGAATGGTTTATATATCTTTTTTATGTAAATAAAATAAATATAAAATTTTAGACAGATAAAGAATTAATTAACTTTTCTTTATTCTGTCCTAAATGCAAGAAAGAAACTTTAACCAGCATAATAAAGTTTAAAGAAATTGTAATTAAAGAGGCAGCTATATGGGTGCAGAGCTGGCAATATAACAGGTGCTTTTGCGTTAAAGGAAGTCTGTGATACTTCAAAAGGATTGATGGAAACTGCATTAGATTATTGCTTTTCCAGTAATGAGGCATTTCCCTGTTCTTTTAAGAAAGCCTGTGGCATACACCAGGAAAGTACAAGAGTTATCCTGTTCCCGTTGTCCTGCAAACTATGATTAAACCGTTTGACTGCTATTTAATAAGTACTGGAGGAACAAATATGGAAAACACTATAAACGATGTAAAGATATATTTTGTGACAATATCGGCGCACAAATATCTGCACATCAGAAATTATGAGAGCATTGGTTATTGGGATTTCTGGCAAAGGCAAAGCCAGGTTTCCGGGCAGGACTGCAATACCATTTGCGGACTGCTTGACAGTATACAAGGAAAACTGGATGATATGGGCGGCACTGAAGCCAATAGCGGAAGCGGTCAAATCATGGCTTATATCAACGAACCAACAGGCAGGATTTGCAGCTGGGGTATTCCATTGGCAGAAAGCTATGGTGTACGTCTTCCTGTGGATTATTGTGGTGAAATTCCAAAGCAGATGCAAATAATAGATGTTCCTGAGGGGGAGTATATCGTATTTGAACATGGGCCATTCAGCTATCAAACGCAAAATTGCAATGTTGAGCAAAAAATCGAAGAAGCAATGAAGAATTTTGACTACAACGCATCTGGCTATTGCCTTGACACAACACAAGGCAGGGTATTCTATTTTTATCATGACCCTGAACGGTTTTGGAAGTTTATCAGACCAGTTAAAAAGCTGTAAAAAGATATATGGCCAGCTTTCTTTTTGCCTGGTATAATATTAAGCATTTAGGAGAAATCTTAAGTGCTTTTCTTTTATCAGGGTATATGCCCTGTTTTTCAAGCGGGTTTCCCAACAGAGAAATGAGAACAGAAAACAAAAAGTATCCGCTATTGCAGGAGGCGGGAAAAGTTTAAGCTTTAAGTAAAAAGTTATAGTATTACAAAAATATGGGTTTATCAGCAGGGTTCTGAATAAAATAGTATGGCTTATTTTTAATATAAAAATTTTACTAAATAACGAGCCTGAAGGATTGTGTAGCTGGTTATGCAAAAGCAGAGTTTTCCGGTAAAAACCATCCAAAGGCTTAAATAATGAAAAATTTTTTCCATTGATGATGAAGGAACAAGGTTGGATTGTGGATGGAATATTAGACACAAAATACCAGGAGGTAAAACAAAAAGATGTTGTTTTGGCATTAAAGGTAAATGGCTTATCAAATTGGCCAATAGCGGATGAATATGTTGTGATTATTTTATCTAATATTTTAGATAATGCCTTGGAAGCTTGTGAAAGATGTAATAATTATAATTTGTTTGCCGATAAAAATAATGTAAGAATTAAATTATTTTAGATTTAGGAATATCAGGGGTAAAAATTGATATAGAATTTGACAGAAATATAACAGGAAAAAATATTGATATAGAATTTAATGAAGAGAGATGTTTAAG
>CAJTRU010000017.1:7563-13832 GCA_910579085.1 uncultured Lachnospiraceae bacterium
ATTATAAATATTCTATTCAAGTACATATAGAAAGTTTTATAGGATTTTCTATATTTTTATTTATTTTGGTATCTATGTTCTGTTTGTGGCTTGGAAAATGAAACAGATTTTTATTTATGTGTGGTAGATGCAGTAGTGATTATTGTAGTCTTTCAGGACAAATTAAGAAATTTTGTTAGGATATCTTCTATATTTATTGGAGCAAATATTATTGTATTGTAATGCGGGAAGCAAATTCTGTATGATAATTGAGAACTTGCCCCAAGGGAATTTACTTGGAAATATTTTGGTTAACACAAAGTGAATTAAGCTGGAGGTAAGAATATGGACATAATTAGTTCTAATTCTTTTGGATATGAAAATATTGGTTTTGATGCTTACCCTGTTTCTGTAAAAAATCAGATAGAAACAGGGAATGAAGCAATTTCAGACGGGAATGGCATAAGTGATGTGGATTGTTTCCAGGAATTATGTGAAAAATTTCCTAATGCGTCATTTGCTGTGAAGGATATTTCTCTTGAATGTACAGACCGGGAGTGGCTGCCAGAGAGATTTTTAGGTAATTCTAAATTACAAAATTTTAGTAATTTAGGAACGGTTAGTATTGTATTTGATAAAAGAATTTTTGAAAAAGCGGCAAATGACCCTGGATTTATGGAGCATTTGACAAGGCTTATAGAGAATTTAAATAATCAATGGGCTTATTTAAAAGAAGGCTGTTTAAGTGATGGAATGAAATATATGCATATAGATGTGTTTTTGGAAGCAGATGGTACAATTGGTTACAATACTATGGAATATAAAAAGCCATTCCGTTTATTTGATTTATATTTTGAACATGAAAATAGCTTGTCTGAATTGTATGCTGGCAATATTGCTAAGAAGATTTTGGAAGAATATGAAAAACAGAAACAAGAAGGACTTTTTGCTATGATGGATAAAATCCATGAAAATTTTAAAGAATTAAATGAGCAAATAAAGGAGGACAAACGTTATGAGAAGTTAAAGATTGAGGAATATAAAAAAACTTTTATATTTGGTATTTAAAAAGTTCTGCAACATAACTTTATAAAGTGGTTTTTTGCTGTTTTATAGGATTTTTCCTTTTATTTTATAAGGAATTTAAAATATTTATAGAAAAGTGCGGGATTGGTTATGGCAGTGCATAGGGACAGCCAGCGCAAAGAAGAAAGAACGTGCAAGATAGATGGTTATTTCAAAGAGTAAGATAAGGTGGGATTGAGAAAAATTTAATGGAATAGCGTGTAGTTGTGGTAAAATAACATTGTTGGAAAATTTAACAAATAGGAACTTTTGTGTTGTTATATTTCTATTTAATGAATTTGTGGAGGTAAAGAATGGTTTTATATATTAATGCCTGTGTAAGAACAGAATCAAGGACAGATAGATTAGCAAGAGCCTTATTGGATAAATTTGGAGTTTTTGAAGAAGTTAAATTAACCAGTATGGAGCTTAAACCACTTAATGAAGAAAGATTGGACTATCGTGCTGCCCAAATTAAAAAGCAGAATTATAATGATAGTATTTTTAAACTATCAAAACAGTTTGCAGAAGCCAGTTTAATAGTAGTATCAGCTCCTTATTGGGATGGGCAGTTTCCTGCTATTTTGAAAACATATATTGAGAATATTTATTCTATAGGCATTGTTACTAAATATAATGAAAACGGGCGTCCACAAGGGTTATGTAAAGCAAAGAAACTATATTATGTTACGACAGCCGATGGAAGATATAATCAAAGATTTAGTTTTGACTATATAGACTATTTAGTGAAGAATATGTTTGGCATTAAAGAAACAGAATTAATTTATGCTGAATATTTGGATATTGAAGGAAGTGATGCAGAGGAAATCTTATCTAAAGTAATAAGTAATATAGATGAAATGTATTAGTTCCAGTTTGCCAGGTAAAATCAAGACAGAAAAATAATATGAAAAGTAAATATTGTTTACTTTTGGATAGCGGTTATCTTAACAGACGGCCAGCTATCTTTGGCTAGGAGTGTAGCAGGTGTACCTGATGTGCCAATATTATTGTTTATTTCTAATTGTGATGGAATAGAATTTTATAAAAAGGCATGACCATCATAGTAATTAATTATATTTTACAAGCAGGTAAAGGAAGCTATATTGTGCTGGATTGTCATAATTATGACAATCCAGCACAAAAAAATAGCTAATTTAGTACAAGTAACAGGATTTTGCCTTTTAATTATAGTTATTTATGCATATATTAGAAAAATTTTATTATTACTTTTAATAAGCAGGGAATATGGGCTGGTATTTAATACTGGCCCATATTTTTTTATAAAAATGTGCAAGGTGGAATACGGTTATAAAATATGATATCATATTTTATAAATATTATTATTTATAAATATCTGCATTATAAACAGAGGAGCGGTTTCTATATGGAAATAATATAAGGAGAAAACCAGTATGAAACAAATTGAAAAGTATATGCAGGATTTAAAGCAGTGGATTAGCAGTACATCGGATGAGCCATTAGAGGAGATGGCTGGATTTTTTGAAAAAAGGCTGGGTGGTTATGAAGAACATATGTCAGTCTGGGAAAAATCATATAAAGTATTTGCGGGATTACTGCCACCAGAATGTAAGAAAATTTTAGATTTAGGGTGTGGTACTGGGCTGGAACTGGATGTGATTTGGCAAAATAATCCAGATATAGTGGTGACAGGTGTAGATTTATGCCAGGGTATGCTGGATAAGCTGCTGTAAAAGCATCCAGATAAGTGTCTGGATTTGGTATGCCAGAACTATTTCCAATATGATTTTGGGTATGGTAAATGGGACACAGTTATTTCTTTTGAAAGCCTGCATCATTTTTTACCAGAACTTAAACAAGAATTATACCAGAAGATATATAATGGTCTGGAAAATGGTGGTATTTTTATTTTGGGAGATTATATTGCCTGTTGTCCTGAGGAAGAAGAACTTTTACGTAGAGTATATTTTGAAAAGCGGAAAAAATTTGAAATACCAGACAATTGTTTTGTGCATTTTGATATTCCACTGGTGTTAGAGCATGAAAAAGAATTGTTACAAAATGCAGGATTTGAAATTGAAAAAGTGCTGGATGAACTGGATGGTGCAACTATTATTACAGCTAGAAAGGGAATGCAGTTTATGGATTATAGCAGAAAAATATCTGAACGTTTGTGGAATATGCCAGATAAAGGTGAGCTTGAAAGCCGCCGCGAAGAAACATTTATAGATGATATTATACAAAAAAGCCATATTGAAAAAGAACTTCTTGCAAACCTGGATGGAATAAAGACTGTATTTGATGGTGGTGCAGGGTGTGGCAGGTTTTCAATTCTTCTTGCAAAACAGGGGTGTGAAGTTACACACTTTGATATTTCACAACCTATGATAGATAAGGCAAGGGAATTGGCAGAGGGGGAAGGAGTCCTTGGTAAAATTACATTTGTGAAAGGTGCATTAGAGGATTTAAAAGACTTTAAGGATAAATCTTTTGATATGGCTATTTCTTTTGATGCCCCTGTTTCATATACTTATCCAAACCAGGAACATGTTATAGGTGAACTAGTGCACATATGCCGTAAACGCATTATGGTAAGTGTGTCAAGCCGTCTGGGATGTCTTCCGTATTTATCAAATCCTATACAGAAAAACCAGTTTATATTAGATGAAAATTGTAATGACGGGTTTATCAGATGGTGTATTGAAAATAAAGAAAATGCAATTAAATCTTTCTGCTTTAGCAAGAATAGTGTTATGGAATTGTGGACAAATGGCCTTATGGGTGGCAGTGATGAAATAGCTGAGTACGAAAATGGTGGCAGTCCGTGGTGTATTACATATACTTTTATGCCAGATGAACTGGCAGGCCTGCTTGGACAGAATGGTGTGAAAGATATCAGGCTGGCAGGCCCTGGCGCATATGCCAGGACTCTTCCAAATGAAATACTTGTAAAGATAATGAAAGATTCAAAACAACGTGCAGCTTTTTTGGATTTTTGTCATATTTATGACTCTAATCCTTATGTGTGTGGCATGGGGAAAGATAACTTGTTAGTTATAGGTAATTTATAACTATTAGTATGTTAATATAAAAAAAGTGTACAGACTGGTGGCTGTAATATAGCTGCTTTGGTAATAATACATATCCTGTTTATATCTGGCATAATAAAGATTTAAAGAAAAAATAGAAACAGGGTGTATAGCATATTTTACAAGTAACAAATGAAAGGATAAAAGATGGTAATAATTAAACTTGATAATATTACATTCAGGCTAAAAGAACAGCAGGACTTTAGCTGGCTGGAAAAATATGGCAAGGCTTTCTGGTGTGTTGATGAAACGGGGTCAGGCTGTATTTGTATTGGAATGGAAAATGCAGGTAAAAGATATTTCTTGAAGATTGCAGGAGTTAATACTATAGAAGCAGATGTTACACCAGAAGAGTCTGTTAAAATATTAAAAGATGCTGTTCCAATGTATTATGATTTGGAACACCCTGGTTTAGTTAAGATTGTGGAAGCTTATGAGTATAAACAGTTTTACATTGCCGTTTTTGAATGGGCAGATGGTGAATGTTTATTTGACCATTGGAACTTTGAAAAGTATAGAAGGGATAATACTATTAAAAGTCCAAAGGAAAGATTTAAGGAATTACCTGCCAGCAAAAAGATAATTGTGACAGATGTATTGTTTTCATTTCTTGATAATGTAAGTAAAAGAGGATATGTTGCAGTTGATTTTTATGATGGAAGCATTATATATGATTTTAAAACAGGCCATATGAAAATTTGTGATATTGACCTTTACAGGAAAGCCCCAGTTATAAATGATATGGATGACTGGTATGGGACAAAGCGTTTAAAAGCTCCAGAGGAATATATAAAAGGCAGTGTTATTGATACACAGACTAATATTTTTACATTTGGTGCTTTGGTTTTTGAGTTTTTTGGCAGCTTTTCTGATTCTGAAATAGAAAAACGTTATGTGCAAAACAGGTTTGTTCCATGTGAATACAAGGACTGGCAGTTAAACAGGGAGAGTTATAATGCTGCTGTAAAGGCTGTTAGTGCCAGCAGAAATGAACGCTATAAAACGTTTGGTGAATTTTATAATGAGTGGAAACATGCACTATCATTATTATAAAATAAATAATGCAGCCATTATATAAATAGTGGAATTTGTATAATAGTTTTAATAAAATGGAGGGGTTCCATATGGATAACAGGATTATGGAGATACTTATAAACTGGGGGTTGCAGGATAACAATATAAAGCAGGTATATGAAACAGCCTGGCAGGCAGGGAATAATTATATATTAAAAGAGTACCAGGATTTGGAAATGTTAAAAAGAAACCTGGAAATAATAAATATTCTGGATAAAATAGATATTCCTGTTGGAAAAATTGTATCTCCTGTATTAGGAAATAAAAATATCCAATATATAGAATATGATGGGAATTTTTATTTTCTGTCACAAAAACTTCCAGGATGCCATTTGACAGAAATAGAAAACATACATGATACTGCTTTTAAAATGGGTATTGTTATTGCAAGGCTTCATCTGGCTTTTAAGAAATGTGAAGAGAATAGAACATTCTGGAATAATAGCTTACTAGATGAAATGAATGGATGGGTAAAAAAGAATTTTGAAGTTAGTGGCTGGAAATATATAACTAATGAAGAGTATGGACAGACTGTATCAGAATTAGCTGGTTTATATGATAATTTACCTGTGCAGTTAATACATAGAGACGTTCATTTTGGTAATTTTTTATTTGATGGCGGGGAATTTTCTGGTTATATAGATTTTGATTTAAGCCAGAGAAATATACGTATATTTGATATCTGCTACTTTTTAACTGGATTGTTATCAGAAGAGGAACAAATAAAAATAACAGAGGAGCAATGGTTTGGGTTTGTGGAAAATGTTTTTAAAGGATATGTTAGTATAACAGAATTATCCAGCGGAGAAAAGAAAGCAGTGCCTTATGTAATGGAGTGTATAGAATTGCTTTTTGTTGCATATTTTGAAAGCATAAATGATGTATCTTGTGCAGAAGATGCTTACAGGGTATATGAATTTATAAAAAAGCATGAGAAAATAATATGGGAAAGTATTTAATTGGAAAGCTTATAATAAAAACACTAGTTTAAGGCTGGTGTTTTTTAAGTTGTTAATATATTTTATTTATTTAGAAAATTTTGTAATAATTATAGGAGAAAAGTTGTTTTTTGTAGAAATT
>CAJTRU010000017.1:13842-59095 GCA_910579085.1 uncultured Lachnospiraceae bacterium
TTGTTATAATATATTAAAAGTCAAAATTATAATAAAATGTTAAAAACAATGTAAATTATATTAATAAACTAAATATTGTTATAAAAATAATGCTATATAATTGGAAGGATAGTTTATGCGGGACGAAAAAATAGCACATATAAATATGCAAAAAGAACAAACAATAAAAGAACATCTTGAAAACGTGGCAGAGAGGGCAGCAGATTTTTGTGTGGATTATAGAATTGAAAATTTAGATGTGCAGGATTACGCTTACCAGACAGGGCTGGCGCATGATATTGGAAAATATTCAGATGTATTCCAGAAGAAAATCAGGGGAAACCATGAAATTATGACTGACCATTCCACAGCAGGTGCAAAGGAGATGACAAAATTAAGGATGCCAGCAGGTGCGTTTGCGGTTGCCGGGCATCATGGAGGCTTGCCAAATGGATGGGATTGTACAAATTCTAATCTTATACAAAGAATTAAGAACCGTGAAATAGAACAATACTCTGGTTATAAAAGTGAGATAAAAATTAAAAAAGTTTCTGAACCTGCATTAAAGCCTTTTGAAGAAGGTTTTTTTACAAGGATGCTTTTTTCTTCATTAGTTGATGGGGACTTTTTGGATACAGAAGCCTTTATGATGCAGAATAGCGCAGACAGAGGAAACTATGAACCAGTTAAAATTCTTTACCAAAAGATTTTAGAGTATATAAAGCCATGGTGTACAATTACTGGACAAGTAACAGAACTTAATAAAATCCGTACAGAAATTTTGGAACAATGTATTTTAGAAGGAAAAGGAAAAAGGGGATGTTACAGTCTGACAGTACCAACAGGAGGAGGAAAAACTATATCTTCTTTAGCATTCGCTTTACAACATGCTGTCCAAAATAATATGAAAAGGATTATTTATGTAATTCCATATACAAGTATTATTGAACAAAATGTACAAGTTTTTCAGAATATACTGGGTAAAGAAAATGTTTTAGCACATTATTGTACAGCACTTCTGGAATCTGAAAAACAGGATAATGGAATATATGAAAAGTATAAATTGTCAATTGAAAATTGGGATGCACCAGTTATTGTTACAACTAATGTACAGTTTTTTGAATCATTATATTCCAATAAGGTTTCAAAATGCCGTAAACTGCATAATATTGCAAACAGTGTTATTATTTTTGATGAGGTGCAGATGATACCATTGCATGTAATGCTGCCATGTGTGAAGGCTGTAGAGATGCTGTTAAAATCTTACTAGGTAAGTGTGGTTTTATGTACAGCAACCCAGCCTGCTATAGAAAAATGGTTAAAACCTTATTTTGTAAAAGAAATCTGCAATAACCATATAGAAATATTCAGGAAACTTAAGCGGGCAAGTGTCAGGGAATTAGGAGAGATAACAGAACAGGAGTTATTACGTAAAGTTAATGTGCAAAACCAGGTTTTAATAATTGTTAATACAAAAGCAGAAGCACATAACCTATATGATATGCTGGAGGAAGAAGGGCGCTTTCATTTATCTACATATATGGCACCATTTGACAGGAAAAAAACTTTAGATATTATACGCGGGAAATTAATACAAGGAGAAACTTGCAGGGTAGTATCAACGTCACTTGTGGCAGGATAACCGCATAAAATAAATATTTTATAAAACCAAATAATATATAAAAAATTTTTCATTTTCCAGAACTGTATATTCCTGGTATAATCTTTAATAAAGATTATACCAGGAGGGAAATTATGGCACGGAAATCAGGAAAAATTGATGATATACAGGAAATATTAAAAGCTTACAGCATTGGTATAAAAGATATTGGAAACAATGATGTTTTTATACACAGCCTTTCAAAAGAAGCAGCAAAAGTACCAGATTACAGGCATCCGTCTTATGTAAAACACAAGCTGCAGGATATACTTTCTATATGTATCCTTGGATTTCTTGCAGACTGTAACGAATGGGAAGAAATAGCAGATTTTGCACGCCAGAAAGAAAAGTGGCTTAAAAAATACCTGGAACTTCCTAATGGTGTACCATCTTCTGATACTATAAGGATAGTGGCAGGGAATATTGATGCTGCATATTTTTACCAGGCTGTAATACAGTCCATGGAAGCTTTGGTAAATGATGTACAGGCTGCTGCCAGAGGACAGGACAATGGAGTGGAAATCCTTTCAATGGATGGCAAGGAAAGCAGGGGGTCAAAAAGAACAGACAGTAATAATGGTAATATAAAGCCTCTGCATACATTAAATTTGTATTCATCAGGCTGTGGTTTTTGCATAGGACAGGAATTTATAAAGGAAAAAACAAATGAAATCCCAGCAGGGCCAGTGCTGCTGGGAAAAATGGATTTAAAAGGAAAGGTTGTAACATGGGATGCCCTTAATACCCAGAAAGAAACAGTAGAAGCAGTTATACGTGGGAAAGGGGACTATGTGGCAGCATTAAAAGGAAACCATTCCTTGTTTTATAAAGAACTGGTGGAATATTTTTCAGAAGAAACACTGGATGGGATGGAAAAAATACCAGGACATTATAAAAAAACAACAGAAAAAGAACATGGCGGGATAGCAACAAGGGAATATTACCAGACAGATGAAACCGGATGGTATGAAGACAAAAAGAAATGGAAAGGCCTTGCAACATTTGGAATGGTGAAAAAGAAACTGGAAAAGCCAGATGGCAGAACAATAGAAGAAAGAAGATATTATATAAGCAGCCTGCCAGTGGATGTGGAACTGTTTTCAAAAGCAGCAAGGGGACACTGGGGAGTGGAGAACAAGCTCCACTGGCATCTGGATTTTACATTTAAGGATGATTACAATACAACAGCAGAAAAAACATGTGCTAAAAACATGCAGATGTTAAAGAAGATAGCACTGGCAATACTGCGCATTGTGCAGACATTGTACAGCCAGAGCCTGAAAAGGATAAGGAAAACAATAGCAAGGGACTGTGAAAAAGAACTGGAAAATATATTGTCAGCATTATCAGCAGATGCTATAAAGTCAGCATTATATAAAGCATCAAACTAAAAAAACAGGTTATAAAACCTTTTTATTGGTAATAACTTTTTATTCGGTTATCCTGCTTGTTCCCAGACAATAATATCTATCTGCTTATAATAAATGGTATTCTAAAAGACAGGGAAGTTAAATTTATTCCTTGTCTTTTAGTTATATTTATTGATACATACCATATTATAAATCCATCTGCATTATTCCCATCTGTACAAATATGTGGAAATGGTCTTTTAATAAGAAATGGCTTACTGTACTATTCTGTAATTTGCTGTGTTTTTAACCAGGCAGGCTGTCCCTTAAGCATAATGCTCCCCAGCCTGCCTGTGTATCCACCCCCGTCTGTCCAGGAAGCCACTTTGCACCTTTTATCAAATAAGCTTTCAGCTTATCACCATACAGATATGGGTCATTTCCTCTTACTATCCCCCACTCCATTAATAATGCTGCACTTCCTGTTACGAATGGTGCTGCTATTGATGTGCCTGTATTTGAAGAATACCTGCCTCCTGGTGCTGCACTTATAATGTCCACTCCAGGTGCAACTAATGTTGGCATATACCTTCCATCTGTTGTATTCCCTCTTCCCGAAAATGAAGCCATGCTGCTAGTTGCAGCATTATAAGCACCAACTGTTATTACATTTCTTGCTGCTGCTGGTATTGTAAGGGTAGTGTCAGGTGATGGTGAAAGAAAACCTGTTGAAAGCCCAATTACTTCTATTGTTGGCAGCCACATGTTTACAATCCCACAACGGATATCTACAGGCTCTAAGATAATATTCCATACTCCTGGCATTATATACTGTCCGTCTCTTGCGGGCATCCACTGCATAAATATTCCCTGTGATATTGTGTAAGGGGAAGGCTCGCCATAAAATACCACTATCCTGCTGTTTCCTGTTATATATGTGTCTGCTTTTCCAGCCTGGTAATTCAAACTTAACTGGCTTCCATCTGGTGCATTTATATTAATCCTGAATTCATCCTGGTAATGCTTCCAAATCTGGAGCTGTATATTAAGTTCATTTTCAGCAATAGCAAATGATACCATCTGGCTACGGCCGTTTTCAAGTTTTACAGAAGCATGGTGCCTTGCATCCCCTTCATTTCCTGATGCAACAACTACCACATTTTTCCATATTCCTTTGATATCTGCTATATAATTTTCAAAAAGTGAATTACCATCATGAGGGCCATCATTATTGCCAAAACTTAAGTTTATTGCTACTGGCATATTTAGTATAATTGATTTTCTTACTACATAATCAATAGCTTCTATAATCTCTGTTGTAAGTGCAAATGAACTTCCCTGTTTGCCAAGTTTTACTATTATAAGGCTGCTTTCTGGGGCAACTCCCCTGTACCTGTTTCCTGGGGAAGATGCTCCATTACCTGCTGCAACACCTGCAACAGCCGTGCCATGCCCGCTTCCCCTGTCAGAAACTGGCACTATTTTAAGGCTTGAAGCCATGTCAGGCTGTGCAAGTGCTTCATCTATATCTTCCCTGTTGTATTCTGCCCCTTGTGTATAACCAGCAGGTATTCTGCCATATGTATCTTCTGTTTTTGCACTCTGGTCCCATAAATATAAAATCCTTGTAGTACCATCACTGTTCCTGAAACCTGGATGCATATAATCTATTCCTGAATCAATTATTGCTACAAGTACACCATTGCCTTTAAGTCCCGTTATGCCACCTGTTGTACCAGGATTTTCCTGGACAGAATTAATACATGATGCTGCCCTGCCATTATTTACGTTATAATAGACCTCTCTTGGCTTTTCAACATACACTATTCCCTGCGCATCTGCAAGGGCATCCAGTTCACTGGCAGGTACGCTTACAACTGCATAATTATTAAAAAGCCCTGTATATGACACACCCCTTATGCTACTTAATATAACATCTAAATCCCCATAGTATTTTACAATTACGCGCCACCTGTCTTCTTCTTCATTATATCCTGCCCTTGAACCTCCTGCTATATTACTGCCAGCAAAATCCCCGCCTTCCTGCGTGTCCATTGCATAACTAAATGCAAAATCCAGTTTCTGGTTACCATCCTCCATTTATATTTCCTCCTGGCTAATCCTGGCAATCCCTGGTAACTGCCCAATAATAAATATATTCCCTTCTATTTTATTCTGCTGGCAGGTTATCCTATAACATATAAATATTATAATTCTTAGAAATTTAATAAGATATAATGTTTTATGAATATAAAGAATAAACAGAAGCCTTCTGAATATAATGTAAAAAAATATGCATGGAGTTCCACAATGTCTAATTGCACAAATTTATACTTTTTATCAACTATTGCCTGCCAGCTTTCAGAATGTATGGGTAATGAAGAACTGGAAAAACTGAAAGCTGACTTGCTTGTTTTAGGTTATATGCTGGAAAATATCCAGACTACATCTAATACAACATGCCCTGTCCACAATAAATGTGACATATTTACAATATATTAGGTTATATAACTTGTATAACTGGTTTACTGGCCAGTTTATCTTAAGGCTCTTTAAAATATAAATCTAAATAAAAGGGGCAGCCTGGCAGCATAATATGCCCCTTAATAACCTGGTATATTTTTCTGCTAGATAAATATTTCCTTGGCAGACAAGCCAAAATAATTGGACAGCTTAAATGCCAGAATAAGTTATGTATTTATTATACCTGCAAATTTTTCATTTTATATATAAAAATACAGGCCTTTTACAGCCTGTATTTTAAAATACTATATAACAGCCCTAAGATAAATAAGTATCTTTTACTCCTCATCCTTATTAATAAGCATTTCTGTCTCTTTTAATATAAGGTTTTTATTTCTCTTCCAGACATCTTTAAACTCACTGTTAGGCAGCGGGCATGGTGACTTTCCTATTTCAAGTGTTATACTTGGCAGGTTTTTCTTATACATAACAAATTCACGGAGGTTTCCAACTGATTTGCCATCACCTTTATAACTGGCAGCACTTGTATACCCTGTTATATCACATGCAAGGCTGTACATTTCTGTAATGGTTTCTTTAAGCGGTCCTTCATAATCCCCAAAAACTATCGAACCTGTCGCATGGTAATTAATCTGTCCCACTACTGTTGTACTGCCTTTAAGCTTGTTAATCAAATCTACTATTGCCTTCGTTTCAGGCTCACTGCATTTTTTAGTCCCTGTATAGCCCTGGCTTCCGCGCTTTCCCTGCCTTGGTGTATATTCATATGGATAGTTCTTATTAAGGTCTACACCCCTGGCGTTAGCTTTCCATAAAGATGGGTTGTCTGCCCCTGGCATTTTTAAAAGCTTTTTGCGGAGTGATTTATTTCTTATAGCACTAAAACCATACTGTGATATTGCTGCCCCGTCAGGATTTGCCATAGGCACATAATGTATAGCTACTTTGCTTAATACATCAGATACTTTTACCCCGTCAAGCTCTTCTCTATAATTCTGTAAGTAATATTCTATCTGTTTCATGCAAAGCTGTGAAGTCATATATTCCCTTGCATGGAGTTCAGCTACAACAAGGATTGACTGGTCTGCATACTGGTTGCCAATCACAATGTCATAAATATTTCTTCCATCATGTGACTGTCCAATAATATTATATTTAAAACGGTTCCCATAAAGTTTTTCAAGAGCCTCTATATCACTACAAAGTTCTTTATAACTATAATTCTGTATGGCTGTATTAATTTCATCCTTAATAAGAACCCCTATATATGTATTTCCTCCTAATATTTTCACTTTCTCATTATTGTATACAGGAACAATTTTATAGACATATTTTTTGCCTATTTTAACAGACTCATCCTTATATTTAGCCTTCTTTACTGTAGCAACTTTTTTAAAACTGCCCTTCTTCAGTTTTCTGTATACAATAAAACTTTTAGTACAATTTCCCCTTTTCCACGAAAGGTCCACCTTCCGGGTTGCAACCCTTTTATATAAAAGTTTTGAAATATTTCCAGGAATACACGCTGTTATATTTGCTGTCTTTCCCATTACTTTTTTCTTTCCAAATATAGCTGTAATCCTGAATTTATAATATTTTCCTGTTTTAATTTTAACAGTGTGTTTTAATAATTTTGTAGTTTTTATAACTTTCCATTTCTTAGCACCCTGTTTTTTCTGCCATACTTTATATTTACTGGCAGATTTCCTCTTTGCCCAGGATATAACAAGTTTATCCTTGCCCGCTTTTCTGGCAGAAATTTTAAATGGCGTTTTATCCTTTACAGGACCTGGTGTAGCTGTTGGTTTTGGTCTTGCTGTAGCTGTTGGTTCTGGTGTTACTGCTGGTTCTTCTGTTATCCCTGGTGTTGGCACAGGTGTTACTGCTGGTTCTTCTGTAGGAATAGCAGATGGCGTCACTGTTACAGCCGGGCCAGTTGGCAATGCAGATGGTGTTACTACT
This sequence comes from uncultured Lachnospiraceae bacterium, assembly GCA_910579085.1. Classification (GTDB taxonomy): domain Bacteria; phylum Bacillota; class Clostridia; order Lachnospirales; family Lachnospiraceae; genus Butyribacter. Next base: position 21,277 of record CAJTRU010000017.1, read on the forward strand.
GGCATCACTGTCTGTCCCGCTGGTGGTGTTTCCTTATCTGTTACATTAGCCACGTCTGGCATGGCAGTGGTTTTTCTTTGTATTTCCGCATATACACTTGTCCTGGCTGCTACAAATGATGTATCCACCATTGCCAGTAACAATGAAAACACAACCAAAAAACAAATTAACCTTTTGCTGGATTTTTCCATATACTTCCTCCAAATTTTTAAAAAGGGTGCAATGTACTGCCTGCTATACAAAACAAGCACCATATATATTTACAAAACAATAATATATATATGATGCCCCCTTTATTTTTATGAATAACTTTTATTTATAGTTATTCTATCATTCTATATGCCAAGGATTTTCTCCACTTCCTTCTGCATATCTTCTGTTTCACAGACTGTATTGTGAAGTACAGGTGCGGAACGTATTTCTTCTACTGCTTTTGGAATAGCTGTCCCTGATATCCTGCTTAACTCATCAATAAGTTCAAAATCATCCATACCCTTATATTTACTATTAACAGCCCCCATTACACTAGTACCAAACTTATACGGGCTTGCTGTTGATGCAATTACAGTAACTGTACTGTCTTTGGTTTTCTCCTTATAATCATGGTATACCGCAGATGCAACAGCAGTATGTGTATCCATTACATATCCTGTTTCTTCATATACTCTTTTAATTTCAGATGCTGTCTGTTCTTCACTAGCCCATCCGCTGGCAAAGTCCTCCAGCCTGGCCTTCATTTCCCCAGTAACTTCATATCTGCCTTCACTTGCAAGGGCAGACATCATGCCAGCAGTTGCTTCTGGATTATCCCCCGCAATCCTGTATACCAGGCGTTCAAGGTTGCTTGAAACAAGTATATCCATAGATGGTGATGATGTAAGCACAAATTCACGGTTTTTATCATAAATTCCTGTTTCAAAGAAATCAAATAATACTTTATTTTCATTAGATGCGCAAATAAGCTTTCCAACAGGCACACCCATGTTTTTAGCATAATAAGCAGCAAGGATATTGCCAAAATTACCTGTAGGAACTACAAAATTAACCAGTTCACCAGCCTTTACTGCCCCATTTGAAAGCAGTTTTGCATATGAATAAACATAATATACAACCTGTGGCACAAGACGTCCTATATTGATTGAGTTAGCAGAAGAAAACTGGTAATTATGTTCTTTCATAGTCTTTGCCAGCTCTTTATTATTAAACATAGCCTTAACACCGCTCTGCGCATCATCAAAATTGCCTGTTATGCCTATAACAGAAGTATTTGCACCCTTCTGTGTAACCATCTGCCTTTCCTGTATCCTGCTGACACCATTTTTAGGGTAAAATACAATAATCCTTGTCCCTGGCACATCTGCAAATCCTGCAAGTGCTGCTTTGCCAGTATCGCCTGATGTAGCAGTAAGAATTACAATTTCACCATTTACATTATTCTTTTTTGCTGAAACTGTGAGAAGATGTGGCAGTATGGAAAGAGCCATATCCTTAAATGCTATTGTAGCGCCGTGGAACAGCTCAAGGTAATAAACCCCTGCTTTCTCTGTTAATGGAGCAATTTCACAAGTATCAAATTTATCATCATATGCCTTGTCTATACATGACTTTAATTCTTCCTCTGTAAAATCAGTAAAAAACAGTTTCATTACTTCATAAGCAGTTTCCTTATATGACATTTTGGAAAAATTTTCCAGCGGAATACCTGGCACTGGAATTCTTTCAGGCACGAAAAGACCACCATCACCAGCAAGGCCTTTTAAAATTGCCTGTGATGCAGTTACCTTCTCTCCCTGGCTACGTGTACTTTGATACAAAAGTTCCATTATTTCCTCCATTCTGCTGCAAAATGCAGCTATAGAATAATTAAAATACCTAATAATTTAAAATTTGTTTTACCAGACTGTATACATATATTCCAAGAACCAGCCATATTATTATTAAAGGGCATTTATACCATTCCTGCTTTAAAACTGGCAGAAACCTGTATCTCCATAATATAGCAAATATGTAAACATAAATTCAGCGTATATTATACAATAACATGCTGCTAATTTCAAGAACCCATAGTAAAAAGTTCTTGCCTGTTCCATAAATATTTACTTTTTTCCATATAGTACCACGGAAAATAATTTCCATCTGGCAATATATTATATGCATTAAGAAAGGCATACCCTCCTTTTATTTGATAAATTAAAAGGGTATGCCTGTATAGAGTTATTATGCCACTATATGGCACTGTTTAGATTTTATAATTTAGAAATTTGATATTACATATAATAATTAAATATTATAAACCAGTTTTTCTCTATTTATAAAATTCATGGCAATGATAACCAAACAGCCTTGTAAGACATCTGTCAAACCATGCAGCATTATCTGAGTCTGCATATGCCCTTTCCATAAAGTAAAGAGCCCCCTGTGAAGGGTCAACACCATTTAATGCATCACTTACTGCCTTCTTGGTATCATCTGAAACATTTACTGTATAATATCTTCCATCATATATAGGTGAAAATTGATACGTAGAACCCCTGTGTGCAAAGACTACCTCCCTTATTGTAGAAGGAAATGACTTGCTTTTAACCCTGTTTAATACAACATTGGCTACAAGCACTTTTCCTTTATGGTCTTCCCCACCTGCTTCTGCTTCAACAATTCTTTCAAGTATAATCCTGTCAGAAGCTGATACAGATACGCCACAGCATCTTTTAATACGTGCTGCCTCTTGTATCTGTGCCCTTTTCTCATGGTTGTCGCTCAATCTTTTTATTCTGTTATAATTATTAACATTTTCTACAACATGGTTCTCAGATTGTAATATAATAACTTTTTGTGAAGAAGCATCTTTTACCGGTGCAGGTGCCATTGCCACTGATGCGTTACTAGCTGCCGGTACAAGCGTTGCACTTAAAGCTGCTACTACCGCCAATGCTCCTTTTGCTGCCTTTCTCATAATAATCCTCCATGCCGCTTTACAGGCGGCTTAAAAAATAGTAATGTTTAAATATTAAATATCATTAATTATTGTTACAAAACTATTACAAATTATATGGACTTTTTAAACTTTTATTCACTTTATTTACATTTTTATGTATTCTTAACAAAAATAAAAGTATTATTTAGCATAAATATAAGAAAATGTAATAAATTTACAGGCCAGAATTTACTAAAAATTAAATTACCACACCTTTCCATAAACCTATGTATAGATAAAACAGGTTTCAGGATATAACGCCCCAAAAATCCATAAATAATATTTTAGGATATTAAATTTATTAACCTTTTTTAATAATTCTTTCAAAAAAATTATAAACAGTTATACATAAACCCTTTGAAGGGCAGGCCACAACAAAAAACCACACACCTTAAAAGTGTGTGGCTTTGTATATACATTACAATAAATATCTGGCATTTTCTAAACTGCATATTGTTTGTACATTTCCATCCAGCTTTCCTCTGCCCAGTATTCAGAACCATCTTTTAGCCTTCCTATAAATTTATACTGGTACATTTCTCTTCTGACCAGCTCTATATCACTAAATGCAATAGATGATTTGATAATTTCATTTACTTCTTTTTCTGTATATTTTTTTGAAAAATCCATTTTACCTGCAATCTCCATAAGTGCAATAAGCCTCATAGGCTTCTTGGATGGATATTGTACCAGTTTCCCATCACTATTGTAATACCGTTTTAACTTTTCTTTATATACACTTGTTTCCTTATCCATAAAAATCCTCCTTTTATATCCTGTTTTTAATCAGCCATAACAAGCTTACACAAAGGAAAAGTTCTAAGGCATTTCACATACAGCATAAAACTATACTATATAACCACATCCTCTTCCATATGCTTTTCCAGAAACCTTCTCTTATATTTCAATACTGCATAATCTGTAATTTTCTTCTGGTAAATAACATCTGAAATGCCGCCAACAACCCCTGCAATGGGTATTCCCTGTATAAATTTAAGATAAAGCAGCTCTTGTGAAAGCAGGTCTGACGTCTTTTCTATTTGTGTTTTTTTATCTGTTAAAAATTGTGCTTTCCCTTCTGATTTTATCCAGTCATTAATTTCCATATCACCATTTACCAGTTCATCTTCATGGCACAGGGCAGTTTCAATTATTTTCAATATAAACATCTGCTCTTCTTCTGTTTCATATCCAAACCCAAAATGAAGTGCTGTTTCGTATATGCTTTTTAAAATCACTGAAAGAAATACAGGGATATCAGGGATGCCCATGCCAAATATGCCCATCCCTACACCCTCTGCTGTAGAAATAGCCATATTAAGGACTTTGCTGCCAAAAGCCAGCCTTCCAAATTTTTTAATGCTGCTTTTATTATTCCTTAAATCAGCCGAATATTCATTTACTTTAAAATCCTGTTCCCGTTTTTCTTTATTATATGTTTTCTCAATAAAACCTGTACCCTTTTCAAAAACAAGCCCAAATGCCTTGCAAAATGCTGTATTAAGGGTTTTATCAAGGGTTTCTGGAACATATTTACTGATTTTTTCCTGCCACTTATTTTCCTTTACTGCTATATTTCTGGTTATAAATCTTTCCTCATCCTTTACCAGCTCTTTAAATTCATTTTTTATCTGCTTCTGGTTCATATATTCCTCCATTTCTGCCTTTAAATGTTCTTCTTTTTATCCATGCTGCCGCAAGCTGGAACGGCCTGCGGAACGGCCGCATAAAAAGCCATATGCCTGACAACATCCTGTACAGAATATTACCTGTGCTTATATATTTCCCATTCCTTATAAATCCATCCAGGATACCTATAACCTGTTCTTCACTAAGCGGGCCTTCTGTCCTTACCTGGTTATCCCCAACCATATAAAGGCCTTCTTTTCCCCTGTGGTGCAGGCGGTGTAGTACAAGCATGCCATTCTCCCTGCGGTATAAAACAACATCCCCACGCCTGGCACTGGCTTGCCCCTTCCCACGTATTACAGCTTCATCACGTCCAGGCACAAACATAGGGTACATACTGTAACCCTCAGGTTTTATTCTTAATATATTCCCCTCTGAAAGCAGTTTCCCGATATCTTTTCTGTTACTTTCCATACAGGCATCCCCTTTTCATGCAATTATAACATAAATATACAGATATAGGAATACTATTTCTGCCTGTAACCACGTCCGTTTCATAAATTCCATTACAATAAACTGTATGCAGGATAATTTCCAGTTATCTTTTGTTGGTTTAAAAACGGACGATTTACAGTGCCAGAGCCAGAATATTCCGTACAGAGGTACACTTCCGCTACGATGAGCCACGCAGCGGCACATGGATTTAAATGCCGGCGGGCCTGGAGTACCCCTTTAACAGAATAATTGCTAACATCTGGCACGCAAAACCTGTTACCAGGAATTTACAATAAAAAACAAAATAACAAGATAACTGTAAATTTGGTAGCGGGATTATTCTGCCAGCCACTTATTATACAGTGTAGTAGTTATTGTTGTACAAACATTAATACAAAAATGATATCATTAAACTTCCGCCCGTCTAAACCACTCTCCACACAACATAATTTCCAGTTATAGTATTTATTTTGTATGTATGTTATATTTTTTGTGCTTGCTGGTGTACAGCAGGTTTCCAGTGTTCCATCTAATATTATTCCATGACAGGGCACTTCAGCACCGCCAGTGTTTGTATCCCGTTTTAAATAAAAAAAGGAACGGCAGTTTCCTTTTTTATAGGGATACTATGCACTGCTGCGTGGGCTGACGTAGCGGAAGCGTGCCCTGTCATGGAATAATTTAGTGGAACACCAGAAACCCTGCGTCCGTCCACCAACAAAAGATAACTGGAAATTATCTTATATCTTTTCTTGTATAAGAATTTATGAAACGGACGTACTGCCTGCCATAGAATTCCAGTTTGCCTGGATAATCTTCTCAAAAAACCGGACCAATTGAAAATTACTCTAAATATAAAAAATCCATTGCCTTTGTTATAATAATAAATTATAATAAATTTAACGTGATTAAGTTTTTTAACACAGAGTAAAATAAGAATGGAGGCAGTTTTATGACATTTGATGAGATTTTTAAAAAAGTAAAGGATATGTTTAAGGATACTGATGCCAGCAATGTAACAGAACATCTTGCATACCAGTTTAATATTACTGGTGAGGGTGCAGGCAGTTTTTATGTTGAGGTAAAAGACGGCAAGTTAAGTATTGAGCCTTATGAATATTATGACAGGGATGCCATTTTTATCTGTAAGGCAGATACATTATTTAATATTATTTCGGGCAAGACAGACCCTGTACTGGCATTTACACTTGGACGCTTAAAAGTAGAGGGAAGTATTGAACAGGCGCTGAAATTAAAGAATTTTATTAAATAAATATTTTTTATGTATTTCTATGGAAATTTTGTATCATGGTATTGATATGGTTTAACTGGATTTATTATTAGTTAATAAAGTTTATAATAATTTAATAAAAAATTATCTTAAGAAAAATTTCTATGGATTTAATATAGACATGCTGTTATAATCTTTTATAAACATATAATAAGGGGATATAATATGAAACAGCAGGTTATATTAGATAAAAAAATATTAATTGTGGAGGATGAGAAGGAAATACTTGATTTATTAACCCTTTATCTTGGCAATGAAGGTTTTGAAGTAGTTTCTTTTACATCATCTGAAGGGGTTTTAGAGTATATAAATAATAATGCAGTCAGCCTGGCTGTGCTGGATGTAATGCTTCCAGGGACGGACGGATTTACTATTTTAAGGGAGATTAGGGAAAAGTGGTTTTTCCCTGTAATAATGCTTACAGCTAAAATAGAAGAGTCTGATAAAATACATGGTATTACTTTAGGTGCGGATGATTATATTACAAAGCCATTCCATCCGCTTGAAGTAGTTGCAAGGATTAAAGCACAGTTAAGGCGTGCAGGTGCTTATAATACGTCACTTTCTAAGGAAGAGGAGTATTATAATATAAGGGGGCTTGAAATATTTCCAGACAGGCATAGAGTAGTGCTGTATGGAGAAAATATTGAACTTACCCCTATGGAATTTTCTATTCTGCTTTATCTTTGCCAGCATTTGAACCAGGCTGTTACATCAGAAGAATTATTCGAGAATGTGTGGGGAGAGAAGTATTTAGGCAATAATAATACAGTGTTTGCGCATATTGCAAAACTTAGGGAAAAGATGCATGAAAATGCAAGAAAACCTAAGTTTATCAAAACTGTATGGGGAGTGGGATACCGCATGGAGGAATAAAATGGATAAGAGAGTACAGTATGAAGTGTCAAGGGCGCTTTTAAAGCGTTTTTTATTCCATATGGTTCTTTATATACTATTCGTTCTGGTAATGGCTGAAACAAGCTGGTTCTATTGTAATTCGAGAATTTGGTATGGCAATGAGCCGTTCTATAAGCTGATACATTTTATCCATGAAAACTTTATTTCTGTTTTTTTATTTGTAATATGCTCAGGGGCTGTAATTATTGCCTGCCTGCATTTCTTCTGGATTGCTTCAATGCTTGGCAGGGTTACACAGGAAACAGGACGTCTTTATTCAGGGGCTACAGAAACTGCTAAACTGCCTCCACAGTTAAATGAAATGGAAAACCAGTTAAATTTTATTATGTCAAATGTACGTAAAAGCAGGCAGGAAGCTGATGAGGCAATACAGCGCAAAAATGACATGATTGTATATATGGCGCATGATTTAAAAACGCCACTGACATCAGTAATAGGTTATATAACACTTGTAAAAGATGAGGACAGGCTTCCATCAGACATACGTAAAAAATATTTAGGTGTAGCTATGAAGAAGGCAGAACGTCTTGAGGACTTAATTAATGAATTCTTTGAGGTTGCAAGATATAATTTTACACAGATGGTATTAGAATACTCAACAGTAAACCTTACAGTAATGGTGGAGCAGCTTTTGTATGAGTTTAAACCTGTATTTGATAAAAAAGGCCTGTCTTATAATGCAGATATTGAACCAGATATTATGGTTATGTGTGATATTGAGAAGATAGAGCGTGTATTTGATAACCTTTTCCGTAATGTTGTTAATTACAGTTACGAAAATACTGTGATAAAAATTTCTTTAAAAAATAGTGGCAAAGATGGTGCCATGTTTATTGTAGAAAACTGTGGCAAAACAATACCTGAAGAAAAGATAGCATATATATTTGACAGGTTTTTCAGGATAGACAGCTCACGTTCAACAGAAACGGGGGGGTGCAGGGCTGGGGCTTGCAATTGTAAAAGAGATAACAAGCCTGCATAACTGGACAGTAACATGTGAAAGTGAAAATGAAAAAATCAGGTTTATAATTAATATAGAAAAAGAACAGGGGAACAGTAAATTATGATGTTAAAGACAAAATTTATAAAAACATTAGGAATATTTATAGCTGCCACAGTCCTGGCAGGATGCAGTAATACGGCAGGAGATAAGAATAATGAAGAACAGGTAACAGAAACACCAGGCAGTGAAAGCAGCGGGAATATTAAAATCCCAGAGGCGGGACTGGTTATAAATATTCCAGAGGAATACCAGGAAAAGGGCCTGGCAGTAACAGAAACAAGTAATGACGGGGATGGCAATATGCTTGTAGGAGTAGCATGGTATTATAAACCTGTTACTGATAAATTGTTTGCTGAAATTGAAAAGGTATCAGATGAAGATTTTACAGAAGAGATGCAGCAGGATTATTTGAATAAGATGAAAATACATTCAAAGTATATTCTTGATATTGTTCTTGTAGAGGAGCAGAAATATAAAGAAACAAAAGAAGTAACAGACCAGATGGATGTTATAGCTGGATGGGATGAAGCAGAAGAACTTGGTGTACACAACGGGTATATGTATCTTGCCATTATGCAGGAGAATAATACAGAAGGTATGGATGAAAAAGAAGAGGCACAGTATAAAGAGTGCCTGGATTATATTGATACAATAAAAGAATCTATAGAGTTTACTGAAATTGAAGGAAAAAAGGAGTCTGGAGATAAAATGCCTTCATTTACGGCAAAAGATTTAGAAGGCAATACAGTAACTGACAGTATTTTTAAAGAAAAAGATTTAACAGTGGTAAATATATGGGGGACTTTCTGCGGCCCTTGTATTGGAGAGATGCCAGAACTTGCAGAATGGTCAAAATCCATGCCGTCTAATGTGCAGCTAATAGGCCTGGTCTGTGATATTGAAGGGGAAAATGACCAGGAGCATAAAGATAAGGCAGCAGAAATTATGGAGAAAGCGGGAGCAGACTTTACTAATATAATTCCAGGAAGTGAATTTGCCGGGCTGCTTGGAGGGGTTACAGGAGTTCCTACAACAATTTTTGTGGATAAAGAAGGCAATATTACAGGTAAACCAGTTGTTGGCGCTAATGTTGCTGCATATAAGAAATTTGTGGAGGACTATATTAGTGGAAAATAAGATGAAAAATATAGCAAGGGTGGCTGTGTTTGTAGTGGCTGGGGCATTTGCGCTATATGGTATAACAAGAGGTGAGGTGGCTGTAGTTTTTAGCAAAGCAGTAAATATCTGCCTGGAATGTATAGGACTGGGGTAAGTTATGGGAAAGATAAAGCAAAGTATAAAAAGAAAGATATTCCAGATTGCTGCATTTGGATTTTCTAATGCGCATTTAATGAATTTTAAGGGAGGCAGGATTTACAAGGGCAAATGGAAAGATTTCTGTAGCCCTGGATTAAACTGTTATTCATGTCCTGCTGCAAGTTTTTCATGCCCTATAGGGGCATTACAGGCTGTAAATGGTTCAATGGAATTTAATTTCAGCTTTTATGTAACAGGGCTTCTGCTTGCGTTTGGCGTTATTTTTGGCAGGGGCATATGTGGATGGTTCTGTCCTTTTGGATTGTTCCAGGAGCTTTTACATAAAATCCCTGTTCCCAAATTTAAGCTTTGGAAAGGTTTTTTATATTTAAAATACATAATACTTGTAGTTTTTGTATTTATACTGCCAATAGCTGTTACAAACTTTATGGGCATGGGTAAACCAGCATTCTGCCAGTTTATATGCCCTGCGGGGACACTGGAGGGCGGGATACCGCTTTTAAGCACCCATCCGGAACTCCGCCAGACAATAGGAAGTCTTTTTTCATTAAAGATGTTTATATTAATTGTAACAATTGCCTGCTGTATTTTTATATACCGCTTTTTCTGTAAAGCATTATGCCCGCTTGGTGCAATTTATGGCATAATGAACAAGGTTAGTATATACCATCTTGAAATAGATAAGGATAAATGTGTGGATTGCGGGAAATGCCAGAATATATGTAAAATGGAAGTAAATCCTGTAGATAAACCAAATTCAGCAGAGTGTATAAGATGTGGTGAATGTGTACATGAATGTCCAAAGAATGCGTTATATCTTGGGTTTAATTTATCAAGTAAAAAAACAGCACAAATACAAAAAACAGCACCTGTACAAAATAAAGGCAAAATTTAAAAAATACCCTGCTATTTATGGTATTATGCCATAAGCAGCAGGGGTGTCATTTTATTAAATATAAAAAACGTATTATATAAAGCTGCTATTTATTAAATTATCCTGGAAAAACTGCTTCTTCAAAATATTCTGCTGTTTTATTGGGAGATTTAAACCACCCGGTTTCTCCTTTGCTGTTAACTACTTTTATATAAACATTTTTATTTTTAATATATAGTCTGCTGGTTGTAATAATATCACCAGGCTTTATTGTATATAAAATTTTGTTACTACCAGGTTTTTCATATATTTTTATTTTGGTTTTCGATGTTAATTTTTTATTTTTTGTGGCGGCCTCTGTTATTTTATACGAATTACCTTTAAGACGCCATTTGCCATCTTGGTACTGGTAAAGCATATTCCAGTAAAGTATGCCTGTTCCTCCAAACTGGTTATGGCACAATACAGTGACTTTATTATCTGAAATTTGTTCTATATTTATGCCAAAATGGATATTGTTAATATTTTTAATTACTGTATTATAAAAATCACATAGCTTCTCAAATTTTCCAGATTTATACTGGTACATGGAGTACCCGCAAATTTCATCAGTTTCCATATAATTTTCAGATATTATAAAATAAATATTCTTTTTTAAAGGATATAATTTAACTGACAGATAGTCTGCTTTATTATTTGGTTTAAATGCTTGTTTACCATTAATATATAAAGCACAGTTATTTCCATCCCCGTTTTTAATAATGTCCTTTTTACCATTTCCTGTTATATCATATTGGCTATTTTCAGCACCATTATCAAGGCTTATGTATTTTGGTGCTGCTTTACACTTGTCATAACCACATATTGTTATGATGAATAATACAAAAGGAATAATTAAGAGTTTTGTAATTTTTTTCATGGATTTGCCTCCTGTATATATAATATTTTTTATTAAACATGGATAAAAACTGTTAAAGGAGGCTAGAATGTAATGGAATTAATCCAGTTTATCCTTTAACAGTTTTTTGCTGGTTTAAATAGAACAGATGTTTAGAATGATGTTTAGTTAGTGTAAAATTTAAAATTTATATCTTCCTGGTATCTTTTAACTTACTCTGTAAAAGTTATAGGAAGATGCGGTTGAACTATTAATAGAAATTGTAGCATTTTTTCTATCATTTGTATGCCCTGAAAATTTATAAGTAGTACCATCATATGATGTAATCATAACAACATGTGAATAGCTTGTAAAACTTACAATATCACCATTTTTGACATTTTTATAATTTATTTTTTTCCAATGTCCGTTAGAAGTCATATAGCTTGTTAATTTGCTAACATTGACCCATGCAGTACTAGCAGCTTTCCAAGTATTATCTGTAGAAATCCCTCCAGCATGTAATGCCTGTGATACATAGTTAGCACAATCTACATGGCTTCCATTGGAAACATAGTGTTTGTAATTAGGATTATACTTTGTAGTATCAACCTTGCTGCTGCATCCTTTTCCACATACATTGCATGATGTTGGATTTGATGTATATTTAGTCATATAATTAACAGCTTTAGTAATTGAATAAGCAGCTTTAGCATTTTGTATATTTGCTTTTTCTGAAACAGAAGCATATTCATAATCCATATCTGCCATTCTTTCGTAGCCATTTATTCTTAATTCATCATGGCTTGATGGAAGCATTACTTCCCATGAAACATAATCCACGCCGTTTTCAAATAAAATTTCTTTGTCTGTTTCATTATTCTCAGGATATGTTTCTTTTAAATAAAATACCAGGTTCTGTTCTTTTCCGATATATTCTTCTAATTCTTCATAAATATCAGATTGTTCGGAAGAAAGAACACTCATCCTTAATTTGTTATTTTGGGAATTAATTTTGCTGAGACCAGTTTTTGCAGCGCTATAGTAATCTGAAATTCCTTTATAATAGTCCATATCTTCAACACTATCAGCTTTTAAAACGGCTTCCATCTCCAGAAGGTAAGTATTTTCAATATTGCCATCTGCTTTACCGCTTGAACACAGTGTTGTATTAACATTTGAAATATTATAATATTCGGAATATCCTTTTGTTAAATTAGATATTGTTTCCTGTAGCTGGTTTTTTTCATGAGTTGTGGCTTCTGCTGCATTTGTATTTGAATTATTAACAGCAACAGTACCAATTACCATAGATGCAGTGAGCATAACTGCCAAGAATTTTTTTCTTATCATTGTATTAAATCTCCCTTCCTAGTACGGCTAACTAAATTATTGTGTAAATTTCCTTTCTAAACATCAATTTTGTATTAAAACCGGCATTAACAACTAAAAGGATTTTAAAATTAAAAAACCTTTTGATTATTATATCATTTTTCTAAAAAATGTCAACAATAAATTTTATAAAAATTTAGCATTTATGACATTATAATGTAAATACATAAACAAACCCTGGCAGAATTTTTTACATTTCTGCCAGGGTTTGTTAAATATATATTTGTGTGTATATTATCCCAGGTATTTTTTAAGTATTTCATTAAGTTTTGCTACATCCATTGGCTTGGCGAGATGTTCGTCCATTCCAGCATTTTTTGAGTCTGCTATATCTTCCGCAAAGGCATTTGCTGTCATGGCTATAACTGGTATTGTCCTGGCATCCTGCCTGTCAAGTGAACGTATTGTTGTGGTTGCTTCATAGCCGTTCATTACTGGCATTTGTACATCCATAAGGATTACATCATAATATCCAGGTTCTGAAGCAGAAAATTTATTAACAGCTTCTTCTCCATTATGGGCTTCTTCTATCTGTATGCCTGTCATTCCAAGGATTTCTACTGCAATTTCGCGGTTTATTTCATTATCTTCAACAAGAAGCAGTCTTTTATCTGAATAATTATTTTCTTTAACATTGTCTAATTTCTCCGTTAAGCCATTGCCAGATATGTTACTTTTAAGGCTGTTAAAGATATTTGCAAGCCCTGATTTGAATACAGGTTTATGTAAAAACAGGTTAATTCCTAAGTCTTTTGCTTCAGTTTCAATATCTGTCCATCCATATGAAGATAAGATAATAACCAGGGTTTTGCCACCAGTTATGCTGTTAATGCTTCTGGCAGTTTCAAGGCCTGTTGTTCCTGGAATTTCCCAGTCCATTATTACTGCATAGAAATCATTATTTTCTTCATGCCTTTTCTTTACAAGTTCCAGGGTTTCTGTGCCAGACAGGCTGTATTCACTATGCATACCCATTTCATTAAGCATTTTGCAGATTGACTGGCATGAAAGATGGTCTTTGTCAGCTACAAGGACAGGAAGCCCTGGAAGACTGTCTGTAAATTCTTCATGTTTATCCTGTAGCTTTAATAAAAGGGTTATTGTAAACTTTGAACCTTTGCCTTCTTCGCTTTCAACAGTTATTTCACCGCCCATCATATGGATTATATTCTGTGTTATTGCCATGCCAAGCCCTGTTCCCTGTATCTTGCTGGTTCTTACATCTTCAACTCTGGAAAATGGTTCAAAAATACGTTCTATATATTCTGCTGGCATACCAATTCCATTATCTTCAAATATAAATTCATAGTATCCTTTGGAACTATTATGGCTTGGTGACTCCTTTACAGTAAGGCTTATATTGCCGTTATCAGGAGTGTATTTAACAGCGTTGCCCATTATATTTACAAGTGCCTGCTGTAAGCGGAGGCTGTCACCAGTTAAATTTTCATGTTCTATATCAAAAATATGTACCTGTAAATTATGCTTATGTTTTTTAATTTGTGGCTGTACCATTACCAGCAGGTTGTTTATAAGCTCTGGAAGGTTGAAACAGTTTTCATTAAGGCTTATTTTACCTGATTCAATCCGGCTCATATCAAGCACTTCATTAATAAGGCCTAGCAGGTGGCGGCTTGAAGCATCAATTTTGCCAAGCGAATCCTGTACACGCTCTTTATCATCAATATGGGCTGTTGCAATAGCAGTCATTCCAATAATGGCATTCATAGGTGTACGTATGTCATGTGACATCCTGGAAAGGAAATCTGACTTTGCATTGTTTGCCCTGTTTGCAGCGTCAAATGCTTCTTTAAGTGCTTTATGCTGCTTGATTTCTTCCCTGGTAATTTTATCTACACAGCGGAAACCAAGAACCATAATATTTTCATCAATGCCAGAACTTATAGATACAAAGTGCATTTCAAAATATTCCCGGCTTCTGGAATCTGGTTTTGCCTGGAACCTTATTGTAAAGTCCCTTTCTTCTTTGAAATGCTCTATAAGCGCATTTTTTTCAGAAAGGCTTGTCATATTATCCCTATATTCAGGCAGTACAGAATTGTTTATATAACGTCCAATAATATGTGAGTATGTAAATTCTTCCTTTTTTCTAATATCTGAAATTTTGCCAGGATTTTCAATAGCTTTTATAACAGTGAAAGAGTCTGTATCAAGGTTTATATAATAAACAGATTCGTAGTCAAGGCTTAATGCTGCCATAATACGTAACTGCTGCTGTTCAGACTTCTGGGCTTCTTTAAGGACATGCATTTGTTTCTGGCGTATTTTGTAAATTATAATGCCAGCAGCAGAAGCAAGGAACAGGATTATAATAATAATCAGCAGTATATACCTGGAAGGGTATATATAATCTACAAAATCAACAGGTTCATATGTGATATTGAGATTATTTTTTGTGGCATCACTAATATCAGTTTCAGTTAATATGCCTAAAGCTTTCTCCATAACGGAGTACATAGTTTTATTAATATCTTTAAGGGCAACCATTGAAATACCAGAACTGAACCTGTAATTTTCCCATTGTACAAGTTCTGCAAACCTGACATTTTTACATTGGTAGCTGTATTCAATAGTATTTAAAAGAGTTGCATCTGCCTCGCCTTTATTTACTGCAACCAGACACTCCCTTGCTGTCTTATAAAATTTAATATCTGGGTTTTTAAAATCATCTGGAAGGTTATTTGTCCAGTATGCACGTGCTTTTGTAAGTGCGATACTGTATTTGGCAGTATCAGACAATTTAAAGTCGTTCTTAGTAATAAGGACTGTTTCATATTCCATAAAAGGGCTTGTTGTAAGGAAATGGCCATCTTTGGAAGTAATATTCCCAAAAGAACCTATATAAAAATCAATTGTCCTGTCTTTTAAGAGGTCTTGCCAGTAATTGTCGCGGTTTATAGGACGCAGGGTTATATCCAGTCCAGTTTCTTTTTTGATTTTTTCCATTAACTCAATATAAATACCGCCATAACTGCCATTATCTGCAATATATGCAAGAGGTTCTGTATTTTCATAAAAGCCTACAATAATCTCTTCCCTGTCTGTAATAAACTGGCGTTCATCTGCTGTAAAAGCAGCATTACACCTGTTTGTGCCCATAAGGCAGTTTTTAAATACATCACCTACAAGGTCTGGTTCATTAACCAGCATTTTTTCCATTCCAGTATTAAGTTCTTCCAAAAGGGTTTTATTACCTTTTTTTACAGTATAATAAAACGGGTATGTATCAAGGACTGAAACAATTTTGCCATTATCTACATTGTTGGTTGCATTAAATATAGCCATATCTGCTTTTCCAGTCTTTAAAGCCTGGATTTTATCTTCCATAGAATTGATATAAACTGGTGTATAAGTAAAATTATGTTCTTTAGCAAATTTTTTAAGTATTCCAGAATTTGAAGAACTTTTTGTTACAGCAATCCTTGCACCATTAAAGCTTTCATAGTCACAATAATTATATTTGCTATCTTTTAATGCAAATATTCCAGGTGCCATATACCCGCCAATCATTGCAGAAAAGTCCATTTTCTTATTGCGCTCTGGAAGAAATGTGGATGGAAACAGTATATCAATCCTGCCATCACCAAGCATTTTTACTGCTGCATCCCAGTCTGCTTTAATATATTCATATTGCCAGTTATTAATTCTGGCAAGCCCGTCTAAGTAAGGTTTGCAATATCCTGTAATATTGCCTTCATTGTCATAATATAATAAATTATTTATCCCGCAAGGGATACGTATAGTTTTCCTGCCTGTATTTTTTGCACTGGCGTCTGCCTTAATGTATGCCAGTATAAAAAGCAGAAATAAAATTATTAAAGTATTTTTACAGATTTTTTTTATTTTAAATAAATTCATAATAATACCACTTTCTATGGCTTTTTAACCCAGAAGGTTGTTTATAAGCCCTTTTATTCCTTCTTTTTTATATATTTCTTTATAATATGCAGCTTCCTTCTGTATCAGCCCGTCAATTACCTCTATTCCAAGCAGTTCTACAGGTGCTTTGTCATCTGTAAGTATATAATTGCCTGGATTATATTTTGAAAGGCTTGCAGATACATGTTCCATAAGCAGGGCAAGTTCCCTGTTTTGTATTGTCCTGGTATTTTCTTTAAATATATTATACAGGTCTTTATTATTGGAAGCAAATAGTTCCCTGTTTGTGGAATTATCTACATCTATTGTATAAACTTCACTGAATACAGATGAAATTGTATCTGAAAGATACTGGTTTATATTTCCGTCACCACTTCCCTGCATATTCATATTTACAACCATTACACCATTTTCAGACAAATGTTCTTTTACAAGGGTAAAAAATTCAACAGAGGACATCTGGAATGGTATTGTAATATCCTGGTATGCATCTACCATGATAACATCATATTTTTTATCCACAGCATTTAAAAATGCCCTGCCATCATATGTTGTTACATTTATATTATCTGGAAGATGGAAGTATTTCCTGGAAAGCTTTGTTATTTTTTCATCAATTTCAACACCTTCAATATTTGTACTGCCAAAATATTTCCTGCATTGTAGTGCATATGTGCCTGTTCCCATGCCAAGCACAAGAATATCTGCATTTACAGTACCTGTCATAAGAGGGGCAGCAAGTGCATAATCATAGTACATACCTGTAAGCCCTTCATCTTTCATATATACAGACTGGACGCCAAACAGTACATTTGTTGAAAGTATTACATTACTGTTGGATTCTTTGACCTGTAGGTAGTTATAGACAGACTCACCTTCATAGGCAAGCCCGTTTTCCCAGAATGCAAAAGAATTGTCTGTGCCAGTTATACAGCAGGCTGAAAATATAATAACTGAAACAATAATTCTTTTACAGTGTGTCCTGCTGTTTATAAAATATATAATGCACAATATAGTTAAAATTCCTGCAAATATAAGCATTGTAATGCTTGTGCCAACTGCTGGTATTGTTATAAATGTTGGTACAAATGTACCAATAATGCTTCCAATAGTATTAAATGCGTTTAGTGTGCCTACGGTTTTGCCACTGTCTTCCAGGCTTTCTACAGAATACCTTGCAAGCGACGGGGTGACAGTGCCAAGCAGGAACAGCGGGAATACAAATATAACCATACAGGCTGCAAATGCAGCAATTACAAGGAAATTGCTGTTTACTGTAAATATAAGCAGTGCTGAAATTCCAAGGATAATATATTTTCCAAATACAGGTATAAGTGCAATCCATAGGGCAGCAGCTAATATTCTTGTATACAGCCTGCCAGGTTCAGGATTTTTATCTGCACTTTTTCCTCCATAAATATTGCCAAGTGCCATAGCAATCATTATAGTACCTATGATAATAGTCCAGACAATTTGTGAAGAACTGAAATAAGGCGCTAAGAGCCTGCTTGCGCCAAGTTCTACAGCCATAACGGACATGCCTGCAAAAAATTCAGTAAGATATAAAAAAAGTTTGTTGTCAAGTATTTTTACTTTAGCCATTATTACGTATTTCTCCATTTATTTTTATAATAAGGGTGTTTTGTAATAATTATACCACTTTTTTTAACAATAAAACAGGCCAGTTTAACAAAAATTTAAAAATATGGTAATAAAAGATTATTGATATCCTGGCGCTAAAGTAATATACTATTGTACTAGACGGGCTTTAAATTTTTCTGGCAATAAATAATAAAGGGCAGTGTGATTATGAAAAGAAAGAATAAACGGATTCCAGCAGATAATGAAGCGGCTACTATTGAAAGCACTACTTTGCAGCCTGGCATTAATATAGGCAGTACAACACTTGGCAGGAAGAAGGCAAGAAGAGGCATTTCTGGAAAATGGTTTTTAATACCTGTTTTTATAATTATAATAGGTATTACCGGGTATTTTGCAGGTGTTGTGTACTATAAGTCGCATTTTTTTAAAGGAACAAATGTATATGGTACAGATGTTTCCCAGATGGAAGTGCAGGACTTCGAGGAGGGGCTTACAGACTATTCGCTTAAAATAATACAGAAAGATAAAGATGGTGTGGAATTTGAAGAAGAATTTTCAAGTGATGCACTTGGTTTGACAGTTTCTTCTACAGATGAACTGGTTAAAATTATAGAGGAACAGAATGAGTGGCTGTGGCCAATGCAGCACAGTGCAGTATATGCAGGAAGGCCAACATTTATAGGCTGTGATTTAGATAAAATAAAAGAAGTAGTGGGCAGCTTAAGCAATATGCAGAAGGAGAATATTACCAGGCCAAAAGATGCTTATATATCTGGTTATAAAAAGGGCAAGGGATATGAGATTATTAGCGAAACAAATGGCAATGAACTTGACGCACCTGCTGTTATTAAAGCTGTTGAAAGTGCAGTTAAAGGCTTAAAGACAGAGATAAACTGTGAAGAACTTGGGCTGTATAAAAAACCAGATATTTCTTCTGGTGACAAGAAACTTAACAAACTGCTTAAAAAGCTAAATAAATACACAAGTACAGATATTACGTATGAATTTGGTGACAATACAGAGGTACTGGACGGGGATACAATTAATAAATGGATTTCTGTTAAAAATGGCAAAGTAAAAATTGATGAAAATGCTGTGTCAGAGTTTGTTGCCTCTATCAGGAGGAAATACGATACAATTTTCCGTCCACGCAAATTTAAAACAAGCTATGGTGAAACAATTACAATAGCAGAAGGTGATTATGGCTGGTGGATGAATACCCCGCAGGAGATAAAGGAACTTACAAAGCTGGTAAAGAAGGGCAAGCAGGGCAAAAGAACGCCTTGTTATTACCAGACTGCTGACAGGTATGGCAAACGTGATTATGGTGATACTTATGTGGAGATAAATCTTACAGCACAGCATGTTATATTATATAAGGATGGCAAAATGGTACTTGAAACAGATTGTGTTACAGGTAACAGCGCACGTGGTTTTGATACACCAGCAGGGGTTTATGGCATTACATATAAACAGCGTGACGCTACATTAAATGGTGAGAATTATTCTACCCCTGTAAACTACTGGATGCCATTTAATAAAAATATAGGCCTGCATGATGCTGGCTGGAGAAGCTCATTTGGTGGTGAACTTTATAAAACAAACGGTTCACATGGATGTGTAAACCTTCCGCCAGACAAGGCAAGGCAGATATATGATATAATACAGACAGGAACCCCGGTAATATGTTATAACCTGCCTGGTACAAAGAGTGGTGATATTGCAAAAGCCACTAGCAAGGAGAAGAAAAACACATAGCATAATCTTATTAAAACAATCCTTAAAAACACATATTTGGACATTTTAAAATTAAACAGCCAGCAGCATTAGCGGATATTTCCATTAATGCTGCTGGCTTGTGTTTTATAAAAGCATTTTTATTATTTCCTGGAACTCTGGTTTGCTGCTGTTTTTTAAAACCATACATGCAGCAGGAATTTGCATTATATCTGGATAAAGGTTCTTAACACTTGAAATTATAATTCCATAAATTTCATTATCAAGTTTTCCAAATGTTTTTTCATAGTTAATAATAAATGTAATATATTGTATTATAAACTGTTCATCATGCCAGGCTGCAATTTCTTGAGGTATTTTTCTTGAACGTATTTCCTCAATAAGCATTAATGAAATACTAAGGAAATCTATTCTTTGTTCTGGCGTATTGTTTTTGGAAACAGAAGTACCTGATATTATATGGTGGTACAATACCTTTCCTGATATATAAACTTTCTGGCAGTAAATCTTTACAAGATGGCTGAAAAAAATATCCTCATATAATGTATTTTCTGGAAAGAATATATTATTTTCCAGAATAAAGTCTTTAAGGTATAATTTGTTCCATACAGCATCATTTATATCTTTATTAAGAAAGTTAATGCGTTTATCCATATCCGTTATATCAAAAATTCTATCCTGTATTGCATTTTGGATATTATCCCTGGTATAATGGCTCTGGCGTACAGACTGGCATACTGCAAGGTCACAGCCGTTATTATATGCAGCATTGTATAATATTTCAAACATATCTGGTTCACAGATATCGTCATCATCCACAAAACCTATATATGGTGCAGAAGCGTATGAAATGCCTGTATTCCTTGCACAGCCAGCTTTGCCATTCTCTGTACAGTTTATTAATAAAACGGAGTCTGGGTATGCCTGCTCCCATTTACATAATAATTCATATGAATTATCTGTAGAAGCATCATTTACCAGTATAATTTCTAAAGCATCAATGCCTATGGACTGGCTGGTAAGTGACTCCATGCATTTATCTATTGTTTTCTCTACATTATAACATGGGATTATAATGCTTGCTTTTTTATTCATTTATTGTCCTTTCTTTGCTATTACAATGTATCTGACAGGGCTTCCCACTGTTCCATAAGTTCTTCAAGCCTGTTTCCATTGGCTTCATGTTCTTTTGAAAGTTCCTGTAGTAATTGTATATTTGTGCCATTGGCTGGTTCTGAAAGTTGTAAGTCTATTTCTGCATTACGTTTTTCGAGCTGTTCTATTTCGGTTTCAGTTTTTTTCAGTTCACTTTCTATTTTGCGCAGCCTTGCCTGTTCTTCTTTCTGCTGCTGCCAGCTAGCCTTATTGTTATATGCCTGGCTGGTGTCTGCACTATCACAGGAAGCCGCCTGTACAGGCATGGAAAGCTGTGCCCTTTCTGCATCATCTTTTTTCTCAAGATAATAATCATAGTTGCCAGGATAGTTTACTATCTGCTGTTGTGTAAGGTTTAGTATCCTTGACGCAGTAGTGTTTATAAAGTACCTGTCATGTGATACATATAAAATAGTACCTTCAAAGTTATTAATTGCGTGTTCCAGTATTTCCTTGGAGTCAATATCAAGGTGGTTTGTAGGCTCATCCAGCAGCAGGAAATTAGCATCTGAAAGCATAAGTTTTGCCAGTGATACACGTCCCCTTTCGCCGCCGCTTAAGTTTTTAACCTGTTTAAATACATCATCATTAGTAAAAAGAAAAGCAGCAAGTACATTGCGTACCTGTGTATTATTCATATCAGGGTATGTATCCTGTATTTCTTCAAATAATGTTTTTTCTGGATGAAGCACCTGGTGTTCCTGGTCATAATATGCTATCTGTACATTAGTGCCAAACTTTACCTGTCCATCAAAATCTTTACCAGCTCCAGACATCTCCATAAGTATTTTAAGTATAGTGGTTTTGCCAGTGCCATTATCACCAATTATTGCAACATGTTCGCCCCTTTTAATTTCAAAACTGATATCTGAAAAGAGCTGGTGGCTGCCATAACTTTTAGAAAGCCCCTTTACTGAGAGCACATCATTGCCACTTTGTATACGTGGTTTAAAAAGAAGGTTCATTTTGGTGTTTTCTTCCACAGGCTTGTCTATACGCTCAATCTTATCAAGCATTTTTTCACGGCTTTCTGCCCTTTTAATTGATTTTTCACGGTTAAACGACTTTAGTTTTGCAATAACTTCTTCCTGGTGTTTTATTTCAGCCTGCTGGTTAAGGTACTGTTTCATAAGTGCTTCCATTACCGCTTGTTTTTTTCTGGAATATTCTGTATAATTTCCTTGGAATACACTGCATCTTGTCTGTTTTAATTCTATTATCTTTGTTGCAATTTTGTCAAGGAAATACCTGTCATGCGCAACAACAAGCACAGCACCTTTATAATTTGCAAGGTATCCTTCAAGCCACTGGAGTGAATTCATGTCCAGGTGGTTTGCTGGCTCATCAAGTATAACCAGGTCTGGTTTTTTAAGAAGCATCATTGCAAGGGCAACCCTTGTCTTTTCGCCACCAGAGAGTGACTGTACAGGCTGTCCGAAATCTTGTTCACTAAATCCAAGCCCTTTAAGCACACCTGTAATTTCACTTTCATATGAATAACCCCCAAGCTGTTCAAAACGGTGCCTTGCCTGGTCATATTGTTTAATAAGTGCCTCAAGCCCTTTACCCTTTGTACTGTCCATCTGTACAGAAAGTTCATCAAGACGTCTGCCTAGTTCTTCAACTTCAGGACGTGCACCATGCATTTCATCTAAAATGCTTTTGCCAGAACTGTATTCCTGGTTCTGTGCAAAATATCCTACGGAAATACCTTTAGAAATAATAACTTCCCCGCTGTCAGCTTCAAGTTCATTCATTATGATTTTAACCAGGGTTGACTTGCCAGAACCGTTTATTCCTACTATAGCGGCTTTTTCATTATCATTTATATGGAAAGATATATCATTTAAAATAATATCTGTTAAAAAAGATTTGGTAATATGGCTGCATTGTAAAATCATGGAAATTCCTCATTTCTATATAAAAATTTTGAATAATTAATTATAAACTAATATATAAAAAAAGGCAAACCGGAGGCATGTTTTTGCACGCATTGCCCTATATTAACCTGCCGGGCAGCACATAAAGCCCATATGTCCCAAAAGAAACTTATATTTCTTCTGTTACATATGGGCTTAAATGCTGGCACTGTTGTTCTACAAGGAATATCCCCATAAATTACGCACTTGGGACATTATTTTGCTAATAGGCCATGTTTTGCTGCTGTTTTCTTTACTATTAGGGTCATTTACAATTATATTGCCATTACTGTCTGTGCCTGACAGTACTATAAAATGTCCTGTTGTTGTAAAATCTCCTGGGCCCATGCTGCATATTATTGGATTTCCTGAGTCTAGCCAGTTTAATATGCTTTCTTCCTGGAATGGGACTTCATTGTAATTTAACCCAATTTTACTTGCACCATAGGTCATTAAATCCCATGAAGAACCAGAACCTTTTACATAAAAACCATTATCCTCTGCCATTTCTGCAACCCTGTAAGGGTTCCACCTGGTTTTGCCAGAAAGCCCGCATTGTACCATAGAGAGGCAGGTTGGGCCGCATCCTGTTACAGCTATAAAATCACCGCCGTAATTTTTATATCCCCATCTTTTATCCCATTGCAGGAAAAGAGGAATTCCATCTGTATTTACATCTTTTTTAATATTAATCTTTACATTTTTGTCTTTATAATTTTTATAATCCAGTACAAAGTCTTTTGTTTCTGGATGTTTTTCAAAAAGAGTAACCAGGCTTTCAGGATAATTTTCTTCTCTAAGCTGGTTAATTAAATCATTCTTTCCAGTACTAGAAATAATTTCAGAAGTATAATTTTCACTGTCTGTATTATTATGGCTGTTTATTAAATCAAAAATAACACTTGAAAAACCTTTTGAAATAATTATGCACATAATTATAAACAGTAATATTACTAAAATACTGGTAATTCTGCGGAATTTTTTTCTCTTTTTATGTTTTTTGTTGTAATTTCTCCGTGCAGGCATCCGTGTATTGTCCTTATTATAATTATTGTACGAAGCAAGGGTGCTGCTGTTTATAACCATTTTATCCATAAATCTGTACCTTCCTTTATTATTATTACAGGGAAATAACTGTTATAAATATATTACCATATAATAAAGATTTATCTTTCAAGATAGTCTTATAAAAAGCTTATGATTTTCTTAAAATTTACAAATATATATAATATAACCAGGTATATATTTTTATATAAGATACGTAGCTACGCCATATTGCCAAGATACCATATTACAAGCGGGAGGTTTAAATGGGCTTCTATAAAACTGCCTGCCGCTAAAAGAACCAGGTATACCAGTATAAATGGAAGCTGCTGCATTGCAAGTTTCCCTCTCCTGGGTTTAGGTGAATAGCTGTATGTGTTTTCAAATGATGGATTAGTTATACATTCTATAAATTCATTATGGAAATTGTCACAATGTGCAACCAGCATAAGGTAAACAGGTATAAAGAGCAGTACCTGTGGGCATAAAAAGAAAAAAAAGCGGATTATTCCAGGTATTCCATGAAGTATAATATTAAATGCGAGCAAAAGCCCATTAGTAAATCCTGTATAAAGTGAAAATGCGCAATAGTAATATGTCCAGATATTAGTAAGTGAAAACAGGTATACCAGTACCAGGAGTTTTATATTTCTTTTAAGGGCAAGAAGGAATATATCAGATTTTTCTATGTCCAGTCCAGGCAGGTTGTTAATAGTTTCGTTATAAATTGTAATCAGGGGTGAATATAAATTTTCTTTTAATAAATGTCCAGTTATACATCCAGCTATAATTCCAGCTATGGCAAAAAACAATGTTATTTTACATGGTACAGGAAGTTTTCTGTGCATACTAGTATTTTTTGGGATAGATTTCATTAAACCTCCGCAGGATTTTTATAAAATCCAGATTATTTGTTCATATATAAATATGGGACAATCATATAATTTATGTATAAAACTTTTAAAAGAAATTTAATGTAAAATATTTTTGTAACGTTTTGTCAAATGCAGGAAACATAAAATGATTGGAAGTATAATTTGTCGCAGCATTTTAATTGAACAGGAATGTATTCTGCATTATTCTTTTATTAGCTTCAAAATTTATGTGGATTTTGCAATATGCAGGGACACAGAAAGGAATTTATATGAAAAAATTATTTGTTACAGGCATTATTTATATTTGTCTTTTTATATTACTGGTAGCAGGTATTTTTAATCTTGGAAAGAATTTTAATGAAAATATTTCACAGAGTGATGAAGTGGCTGTTACGGCAGAGGATATACCAGATAGCAATGTAGAAAGCACAGAAGTTCCAGAAGAAACAGATAAATTAGAAACAGAAAAAATGGAAGACAAAGTGATTGTAAAAGGTGATATTTCAGAAGATGTTACCCCGTTTAATTATAATACTACAGCGGACAAATACCTGCTTGATTTATGCTATGCAAGTTTATGTGATATGAAGGACAGGAAGTGTATAAGTAAGGAAGTTTCAAGCAGCTATAATAAAAAAACAGATATTACAACATTCAAGATTACACTGGATGAGGAGGCAGAAAATGTATCTGGCCACAAAATAACAGCAGATGATTTGCTGTTTAATTATTATTTGCGGGCAGATACAGGATATACAGAAGACGGGGGGATATCTGCGCTCCCAGTGGCAGGAATTCAGGAGTACAGGTATGGTACTAGGAATATTACATCAATTAAAAAGAAAATAGCCAAAAAATTAAAAAAGCCTGATAAGAGGACAGCTTTTCTTATAAGAAAACATATTATAAGGCCAGTACTCGAAAAAGAATATGAATGGGTATGTTCCCTTTATAAACAAGAAACATATGATTATATAACAGACAAGTACCCACGCAAAAAAGATTTATTTGTTTATTTTTTTGCATATGGGACAAATTATAAGACAAAAGGCAAGAAAGCTGAAAAAGTTATAAATGATGTGATTAAGTCTTATGGTTCTGATTATAATAAACTTGGAAAAGTCACAGGCGAAAATTATAAAAAACAGGCTGAGGGCATTGCATTAAATGTTATACAGTCAGATAAAAAGTTTAAGTTCCATACTATGAATATAAGCGGGATAAAAAAACTGGATGATTATACAATAAGCATTGATGTAAAGGGAAACAGGAAACGTGGCTACATTAATAAGCTTGGAAGCATGTACATAGTATCAATGGAAAACTGGGGAAACAGGGCACTATTTAATGGCACAGACCAGTTTGGCTTTAAACGTGGCAAAGCAGGTAATATATTAAAAGGAAAGAAGATTGCAGAAGATGAAACAGGAAATTATACAATACAGGAAATAACAGATGGAGTGTATACACTTCAAAAACGGGAAGAAAAGTAAAAAATAATTTGCCATAGTTACTGGAAATTATTAAAAAGGTATTTACTTTGGGGTTTGGCCAGACCAAGCCATAAATCTAAAAGATGGATAGATTTCTATATTTTGTAAACTATAATCATTGTTTATAAAAAACATAACCAGATACATAAATTAATTAGTATCTGGTTATGTCCTTTATTTTGCTATAAACGGAATACCATTATCATTTGCATACCATTCTGCTTCAGAACCTTCTGCCCCTTTTATATGAAATCCTGGAATAATACATTCCCCTTTTATTTTATAAGCCATTTTCCGTGGGTCTGTGTATTCACGCATTTCCATATATCCAACAGACAGTTCACGGATTGTCTGGACACTTTCTGGTATTGACAATTCTAAAAGCGATGTACAGTGGTAAAATGTATAATCTTCAATAGTTTCTACGCCTTCTTCTATAATAACTTCTGACAGGTTTTCACAATCAGCAAAGGCTTCGTCTGTAAATAGCACACTTCCTGGTATAACTACCTTTTTTATAAATTCACTTCCTTCAAATGAGCGTGAAATGTCCTTTGTTCCTTGTGGAAATGTAAAGCTTTTAATCTTTGTACCTGAAAATGCATTTGCAAAGTTTTCAACTCCTGGTGGAATATTAACTTCTTCAAGGGAGAAGCAGCAGTTAAAGGCGTACTCAGCAGACTTAAGGCTTTGTGGGAGTGTAATGCTTTTAAGGTTTTCACATCCATAAAAAGCACCTGTAATATATATTACCCCTTCTGGGACAACAACACTTTCAAGTTCATAGAAACCATCAAATGTACTGTCAAGTGATACAACATTATTGCCATCAATAACCTGGGGAATGGTTATATTTGTCTGGCATCCATTGTAACGTAAAACTTCTATACCTTCCGGGCAGTCTTCTGGAGGCTGGAAATCATATGTCCACAGGCCATCACTGCTTGTATGGATTTCATATTCTTCAATGTCATCATATTTGTAAAACCAGTCATAACTTTCACCAGTGCCATACCGCCCACGTCCGTCATTGTAATATGCTTCCATAAATTATCTTCTCCTTTTATTATAATTTATATTGTAATCCAGATACCATGCATATGCTTCCAGTCTTGTGGTTTTAAGGAATTTATATGCTGTTTGTCACTGTTATAATAACATGGATGGTATATTTTTACAAATATATTTTTGTGGAAATATACCAAATTACTGTTGTTGTTTTTAGAACAGGTTACGCGTTTAACGTATTGTAAACATTGTATTTTTCTATTAATATAAAAAAGCACTGTATGGTGTTTAAATATATCTGGAATGGAGTGGTGGCTGTGAGGCAGCAAAGAGTAAGGATAGCAGATATTGCGGAGGAACTTGGGGTAAGCACTGCTACAGTTTCTAATGTGATACATGGCAAGACAAGTAAGGTTTCTGAAGAAACAGTTAAACGTGTCCAGGAACTTCTGGAAAGGAGAGGGTATATTCCTGATATGGCAGGGATTTTACTTGCACAGAACAGTTCAGGAATTGTTGGGGTAATTATAAATAACCATGAAAAATATGAGAACCGTGTTTTAGAGGATGGTTTTATTTCAGCATCGTTAAATGCTTTGTCAATAGAACTGGATAAGGCAGGATATTTTATGCTTGTAAAAGTCTTAACAGGCTGGAATGAAATTATTAAGATTGCATCTATGTGGAATATGGAAGGGCTTGTGCTTATTGGGTTCTGTGAACAGGAATACCATAAACTGCGCGAAAAAATGCATATCCCGTTTGTAGTTTATGATGGTTATCTGAAAGAAAAGGGGCGTATATGTAATCTTATAGCTGACAGTTATGGAGGAGGTTTTAAAGCAGGGGAATATTTGAGGCAGATTGGGCATAAAAGAGTGCTATGTATTGCAGATAATTATATATGTATGGATAAGGAGCGGGCTGATGGCTGTATGGACGGCATGGCAGATGGTGTGGCAGATTTCATGCAGATACCACAGACAAAGGAGGAAAGAGAGGTCTTTTATAATAAAAATCTGGAAAAAATACTGGCTTATACAGCGGTGTTTGCGGTTTCAGATTTTTATGCAGCAGAGTTAATATATAAGCTACAGGAAAGGGGAGTGAAGATACCAGATGATATATCAGTTATAGGCTTTGATGACAGTTTCTGGTGTGAAAAGGTTTTCCCGTCATTAACTACAATAAGACAAGAACCAGCAGAACGTGCAATACTGGCTGTTGCAATTCTGGAAGAAATGAAACATGGGGACTATGACAGGGCGTCTGTATTGCTTAAAACCAGCCTTGTAAAACGTTCAAGTACAGCGCCGCCATGCAGGTAATCCTGTATGGCTTTTATTATATATGGTTTTATAAATAATCCAGTTAATAGTTCTATAAATAACTTAATAAATAATTTTACCAGTAGAGTGCTTTAAAAGGAGGGGTTAAAATTGGATAACCAGAAGACATTCTATAAAAGTGTAATTACAATTGCACTTCCTGTTACATTGCAGTCTCTTTTACAGTCATCTTTTAGTGTTATTGACCAGATAATGATTGGAAAGCTTGGAAGCAGCAGTATTGCAGGAATTGGGCTTGCTGCAAAGTTTTCATCAATGTATTCAGTAATATTATCAGCAGTTGCAGCAGTAACAGGAATTATGGTTTCACAGTATATAGGAAAAAAGGATGAAAAGGAGGCTGGCAGAAGTTTTTATGTTAATTTGTTCCTGGCGGCGGCTTTTTCTATTGTATTTAGTGTGGCATGTTTCTGCTTTCCAGAATACATTATGAGTTTTTATACAAAAGATATTGTTACAAGGCAGGCAGCGGCAGGGTATCTTAGAATAATTGCTTTTTCTTTCATGCCACTTGCTGCAAGTATGGTCTGTTCTGCAATGCTGAGGTGCCTGGATGCAGCAAAGTATCCTTTGTACGCAACTATTGTTTCAGTAATTCTGAATACATGTCTTAATTATGTTTTAATATTTGGCAAGGCAGGAATACCAGAAATGGGAGTAAATGGTGCTGCATTTGCAACTGTTATATCACAGGCTGTTTCATTTCTTCTTATACTGTTTTTTATGGGAAAAACTGTTAAAAGAAAGATAAAATTAGTTTTTGTATTGCGGTTTAATGGTAACAGGAGGAAACAGTACCTTAAAATACTGTTGCCAATTATTGCCTGTGAATTTTTCTGGAGTCTGGGGGAAAATATATATACTGCAATATATGGGAATACCGGAACAGACCCGTGTGCAGCAATGATGCTGACAATTCCTTTACAGACTTTATTAATAGGTGCGTTAAGCGGGTTTTCACAGGCAGCAGGGGTAATTATTGGAAAATCACTTGGCAGCAGGGAGTATAACAGGGCATATAAGGAGTCAGTGAAAATTATGTTTTATGCCTTATGTGGTTCAATCCTGTTATCTGTAATCCTTCTTCTGTCTGGAAGATATTATGTACAGATATATAATACCAGCAAGGGAATAAAGGAAACGGCATTTCATATTCTCGTGGTGTTTGCGCTGGTTTCACCTGTTAAAGTGCAGAATATGGTTCTTGGGGGAGGTATTTTAAGGAGCGGCGGCAAGACAAAATATATTATGTGGATTGATTTTATGGGCACATGGCTTTTTGGTGTGCCACTTGGATGCCTGGGGGCATTTGTATTAAATCTTGGAATTCCTTATGTGTACCTGCTTCTGTCACTTGAAGAGTGTGTGCGGCTGGCAGTTTCACTGGTTTTATTTAAGAAAAAATACTGGATGCAAAGCCTGGAATAAAATTGTAAAATATTAATTTTTTGTGAACATTGCATAAAAAATTAATTGGTTTTAGGTAATATTTCACGAAAAGAAAAAAGGGGATTGCTTTTTTATTCGTCAGGATATATAATGAACTCACAATCGGAAACGTTACCGGGTACGTTGCCGAAAACGCTACCGACAACGTTTCCACACGAACCCATACAAAACTTAATTAATTAATTTTTTTAAAAGTAAGGAGGACAAGAAAAATGATAAGACGTAAATTAGTTTCCATGATGCTTGCTACAACAATGATTGCAGGTGTTGTTACTGGATGTGGCAATGATGGTGATGGCGGAGAGGACGCAAAGGGAAGTGTGTACTATCTCAGTTTTAAGCCAGAGCAGACAGACCAGTGGAAAGCAATAGCTGAGAGGTACACTAAAGAAACAGGTATTGAAGTGAAGGTACAGACAGCCGCTTCTGGAACATATGAGCAGACCCTTAAGTCAGAAATCGCTAAAAAAGATGCACCTACATTATTCCAGATTAACGGGCCAGTAGGATACCAGAGCTGGAAAGATTACTGTATGGATTTATCAGACACTAACCTTTATTCATGGTTAAAGGATAAAGACATGGCAGTAAAAGATGGTGATGGTGTTTATGGAATTCCATATGTAGTAGAGGGTTATGGCATTATTTATAATGAGGAAATAATGGACAAATATTTTGCTTTAGATGGTGCTAAGGCTGCTTCTATGGAAGAAATCAACAACTTTGCAAAGTTAAAGGAAGTTGCTGAAGACATGACAAGCAAAGCCTCTGATTTAGGGATTGATGGTGTATTTGCTTCTACATCATTTACTCCTGGTGAAGACTGGAGATGGCAGACACACCTTATGAACCTTCCAGGATTTTATGAGTACAAAGATGATAATGCAAGTGACAAGAAAGAGATTGACTTTAAATATAACCAGGAATACAAGAATATCTTAGATTTATATGTAAATAATTCATGTACAAAACCTTCTATGTTAGGTTCAAAGACAGTTGAAAACTCAATGTCAGAATTTGCACTTGGCAAGGTTGCAATGGTACAGAATGGTAACTGGGCATGGGGCGACATTAGCAAGGTAAGCGGCAATGTTGTTAAGGAAGACAAGATTAAATTCCTTCCAATCTATACAGGCGTTTCAGGTGAAGAAAGCCAGGGTATCTGTATTGGTACAGAGAACTTCTTTAGTGTAAACAGTGAAGCTTCTGAGAAAGACAAAGAAGAGACAATTAAGTTTGTTGAGTGGTTATTTAATTCTGATGAGGGAAAGAAAGCTGTAACAAATGAACTTGGATTTATTGCACCATTTAACACATTTGAAGATGCTGATAACCCAACAGACCCATTAGCAAAAGAAGTAATCCGCTATATGGATAATGAGTCTTTAAATACTGTTTCATGGAACTTTATGACAAGTATGCCAAGCCAGACATTTAAAGATGACTTTGGTGCATCACTTTTAGAGTATATTACAGGAAATAAAGACTGGGATGCAGTAGTAGAAGACTGTAAAGCAGAGTGGAAGTCAGAGAAAGAAGCTATTGCAGAATAATATTAATAATAACTAAGAATTATATACAAGGATTGTGTCCTTGCGCTGCCTGGCACAATCCTGTACAGTACAGGCAGCGTAGAAATGAGGAGTGTTATGCAAAAGGCGTATAAAAAGTATTTTGCCGTGTTTGTACTCCCTACATTATTAGCATTTACAGTATTCTTTATAATTCCATTTGTTATGGGTATTGTATTATCTTTCTGTAAATTCACAACGGTTACAAATGCAAGATTTGTAGGAGTTACAAACTATATAAAGGCATTTTCTAATGCAGACTTTTTAAATGCATTAGGGTTTACAACAAAGTTTACAATAGTATCAGTTATAACAATAAATGTAATTGCTTTTGCGATTGCATATGGCCTTACAAGAGGGATTAAGGGAACAAATTTCTTCAGGACAACATTTTTTATGCCAAACCTGATTGGTGGTATTGTATTAGGTTATATCTGGCAGCTTATGATTAATGCAGTCCTTGCAAACTTTGATGTTACAATTACAAGTGATGCAAAGTATGGTTTCTGGGGACTTGTTATCCTTATGAACTGGCAGTTAATCGGTTATATGATGATTATTTATATTGCTGCAATCCAGAATATCCCTGGTGAGTTAATTGAGGCAGCAAAAATTGACGGGGCTACTAAGACACAGACAATGTTTAAGGTTATTATCCCTATGGCAATGCCTTCTATAACAATATGCCTGTTCCTGTCACTTACAAATGCGTTTAAATTATTTGACCAGAACTTAGCACTTACAGCAGGTGCACCTTCAAGGAAGACAGCAGGGCTTGCGCTGGATATTTATACAACATTTTATAATAGGAATGGATGGGAAGGTGTAGGCCAGGCTAAAGCAGTTGTATTCTTTATAATTGTTGGTGCAGTTTCAATGTTACAGTTATATATCACCAGAAAGAGGGAGGTGGAGGAATAATGGCAAAAAAAGCTAAGAAAAACAACGATATGGCGGAGTCAGTTGAGGTTTCCAAAACTGCTGCCATTATTATGACTATTGTCTTTATAATACTTGCAGTTATATTCCTTTTTCCGATACTGCTGGTTTTAATGAACTCTTTTAAGAATAAACTTTATATAAGTGAACAGCCATTTTCACTGCCAGGTGGTGAAACATTTGCTGGATTGTCTAATTACATAGGCGGCCTTGCAAAGACAGGATTTTTCTCAGCAGCCCTTAACTCTGCAATAATTACAATACTTTCAGTTATACTGATTGTTGTGCTTACATCTATGACGGCATGGTGGCTTACAAGGGTAAAGAGCAAATTTTCTTCTGTATTGTATTATTTATTTGTATTTGCAATGATTGTACCATTCCAGATGGTAATGTTTACATTGTCAAAGGTTACTGATATATTAAACCTTGGCAACCCTATAGGAATTGTTATTGTATATGTAGGGTTTGGTGCAGGCCAGGCAGTATTTATGTTCGCTGGTTTTGTCAAATCAATACCAATTTCATTAGAGGAAGCAGCAATGCTTGACGGATGTACACCTATACAGACATTCTTTTTAGTAGTATTTCCAATTCTTAAACCTACAGCTATTACAGTAGCAATACTTAATGCAATGTGGGTATGGAATGATTACCTGCTGCCTCTGCTTGTACTGAAGAGTGATTACCAGACTATCCCTATTGCAGTACAATACCTTAAAGGCGGATATGGTTCAGTAGATATGGGCGCAATGATGGGTATGCTGGTTCTTGCGATTGTACCAATTGTTGTAGTATACCTGCTCTGCCAGAAGCATATTATAAAGGGTGTTGCTGCTGGTGCTGTTAAAGGCTGATATAATCCTGGATATCTGGCATCATATAACAGGGCAGCAGCGCTGCCTGTCCACAATAGCCAGGGCATAAAATTTTTGTTCTGGCTATTGTATAAAAAGAATGGCAAGGAGGATTTTTATGAGAGAGTGTGGTATTTTATTGCCTGTATCTGCATTGCCTTCAAAATATGGTATTGGATGTTTTTCACATGAAGCATATGAGTTTATAGACCAGTTAAAAAAAGCAGGGCAGTCATGCTGGCAGATATTGCCACTTGGCCCTACAGGCTATGGGGATTCACCATACCAGTCATTCTCTTCCTATGCAGGCAATCCTTATTTTATTGATTTGGAAACACTTGTACAGGATGGGTTAATTACAGAAAAAGACTGCAGCCTGTTGGATTATGGGCAGGCAGAAGACCATATAAATTATGGTAAATTATATACTGCAAGGGCAGTTATATTAAGGAAAGCATTTAATAATTTTAAAGCAGATGCAGGTTATAATGCATTTATTAGTGAAAATGCGTCATGGCTTGACGATTACTGCCTTTATATGGCAATTAAAATGGAGAATGATGGTGAAAGCTGGATAAACTGGCCATTAGAGTACCGCAACAGGGATAAGGAAACAATGGAAAAGGCAAGAAGGGAACTTGCCACTGAAATAGAATTTTACCAGTTCCAGCAGTACCAGTTTTATAAGCAATGGAACAAACTCCATAAATATGCTACGGAAAACAATATTAAAATTATTGGGGATATTCCTATTTATGTTGCACTGGACAGTTCTGATACATGGGCAGACCCTGTATTGTACCAGTTTGGTGAGGATAACCTGCCGGCAGCAGTTTCAGGATGCCCGCCAGATGGTTTCTCCAAGACAGGGCAGCTATGGGGCAGCCCGTTATATAACTGGGAATACCATAAGAAAACTGGTTATAAATGGTGGACTGACAGGATTGCGTATTGTTTTAAACTATATGATACAGTCAGGATTGACCATTTCCGTGGCTTTGATGAATATTACTCAATTCCTTATGGGGATAAGGATGCAGTAAATGGCACATGGATGCCAGGACCAGGAAAAGAATTATTTGAAACATTAGAAAAGAAACTTGGAAAGCTTGATATTATTGCTGAAGATTTAGGATTTGTAACAGACTCTGTAAGGGAACTTCTTGATGCCACTGGATTTCCAGGAATGAAAGTATTACAGCTTGCATTTGATGAAAGGGAGTCTGCTAATTACCTTCCATATACACATACCAGTAACTGTGTTGTCTATACAGGGACACATGATAATAATACAACAAGGGGCTGGTATAATGATATTGATGAAGGCTGTAAAATGTTTATACGTGATTATATTAACAAGCCAGATATAATTGAGGAAAATATTTCGTGGAATATGGCTTCGCTTGCAATGTCAAGTGTGGCAAACCTCTGTATAATACCAATGCAGGATTATCTTAACCTTGGAAGCAGTGCCAGGATTAATACTCCGTCAGTTTTAGGGAACAACTGGGAGTGGAGATTGACAAAAAATTCTATTGGTGATAGGATTTTAGGCAGGATAAGAAATCTGGCTGTAACATATGGCAGAGTAAATCTAAAATAGAAAGCCAGAAGGCTGTCCAGTTACCTGGGCAGTTTTCTTATTTATAAGAGTATGCGGGTGTCCTTGTGAAGGCAGGCCTGGCATGGGAGGTTTATAGTTCTGGCAGGATTTTTCTGCTGGAAAAATAGATTGAAAGGGTGGAAGCTCTTCTGGATTAAACGGGGGATAAATATGGAAACAATAAAAGACATTGCAAAAGCCTGCGGGGTAGGGGTAAGCACAGTTTCAAGGGCAATTAATAACCATCCGGATATTAACCCTGAAACAAAAGAAATGATATTACGGGTGATAAAGGAACATAATTATATTCCAAATAATAGTGCAAGGAATTTAAAACGCACAAAGTCAAAATCAGTTGCAGTCCTTATAAAAGGTATTTCAAATCCTTTTTTTAGCAGGATGATAGAAATAATTGAACATGAAACACAAGAGAAAAAGTATACATTTTTATTACAGCGTGTAGAAGAAAATGAGGACGAACTGAATGTAGCACTTGAACTTGCCAAGGAGAAGAAGCCTAAAGGAATTATTTTCCTTGGAGGCATGATAACACATTCTGATGAGAAGATAAGACAGCTTGATGTCCCTTTTGTACTTAGCACATCAGGGTATCTTGCAGGAAAAAGTGATGATGGCAAATGGAATGGGAATGCAGGCTGGTCATTTGTTACAGTTGATGATTATGGAGAGAGTTATAAGCTTGTAAATTACCTGTGCAGCCTTGGACACAAAAAAATTGCAATACTTGCGGCGGATATAGAGGACGACAGTATTGGCAAGTTAAGGTATGAAGGTTATAAACAGGCACTCAGGGACAATGGCATAGAGCCTGATGTAAGGCTTGCATGCCATATGGATGAAAGAGTGGACAATTATTCAATGCAGACAGGTTACAGGCTTATGAATAAGCTTCTGTCAGAAACACAGGATTTTACTGCTGTATACGCAATAGCAGACAGCCTTGCAATTGGGGCATGCAGGGCACTTGTGGAACATAATAAAAGAATTCCGGATGACTACTCAGTAGCAGGTTTTGACGGGCTTGAAACAGGTGGGTTTTATAACCCGTCAATTACGACAATACGCCAGCCTGTAGAAAAAATTGCAAAAGAAACAGTTAATTTACTGTTCCATATAATGCAGAAAGGCGGGAACAACCGCCAGGTTGTACTGCCAGGTGAGCTTGTTATAAGGGAGTCAACAAAAAAGGTATAAATATGGATTATAAAATATATGAATTGGAAAATAAAGCAGGCGGGGATGTATTTTTAATTGTCCCCGCCTGCTTTAAAGTTATATACAGGTTTTAAAATTTTATCTATCTTTATTGTATCACCAATTACGTTTGTTATCTCATCAATTTTTCTATATGCAAATGGTGATTCATCTAATGTGTCTTTATTGATGCATACAGAGTGGATTCCTTCCATTGCTTTTTTAAATTCTGAAACTGTATGGTGCTCTTTTACTTCAGAGCGTTTATAAATGCGTCCTGCCCCATGTGGTGCAGAGCAGTTCCAGTCTTCATTGCCAAGCCCTGTGCCAAGTATAACCCCGTCGCGCATATTTACAGGTATAATAACTTTTTCTCCAGCATTTGCACGTATAGCACCTTTTCTGAGTACAGGGGTACTGCCAGAAAAGTCAACATAGTTATGTATACATGAATAACTGTCTTCAATACGCCATTTCATCCCTCTTGTAATTTCATCCACCATTGCCTCGCGGTTAGTGGCAGCAAATTCCTGCATAATTGCAAGGTCATGCAGGTATTCCTCCAGAAGGCTTCCAGAAAGGCATGTCAGTTCATAAGGGGCGTATCCGCCAGAGCCCTTTGTCTGCTGTTCATGCTGGCCTTTCTTTAAATAATGTGTTGTAACCTCTATTCCTGCATGGCGGCTTCCAGAATGTATAACAAGATATAAAAACCCGTCTTCATCCTTGTCGATTTCAATAAAATGGTTGCCTCCTCCGAGAGTGCCAATGCTAAGGGCAGCTTTTGAAATGTCTGTTGATTTATAACTGTAAAGCTTTCCAAGGTCAAAAGAACGTCCAAGCTTATGCGCATTTTTACGGACTTTTCCGCCACATGGGACATTCTCCCTTATAACAGTGTCAAGCTTCTGGAATTCAATATTTTTGTTTTTAAGCTTTGCAATAGTCATTCCACAGCCAATATCCACACCAACCAGGTTTGGCATAAGTGAGTTTCCAACAGTCATTGTAAGGCCTATAGTGCATACTTTTCCAGGATGTACGTCTGGCATTACCCTTATTTTGCTGCCTTCTGCACATGGATGGTCACAAAGCATCTGGAGCTGCTTTCTGGCATATTCATCAATAGCATATTCTTCACTGGATGATGTATAAACTATAGCATTAGTGTATTTGCCGTATATAGT
The DNA here is from genome assembly GCA_910579085.1 of uncultured Lachnospiraceae bacterium. Classification (GTDB taxonomy): domain Bacteria; phylum Bacillota; class Clostridia; order Lachnospirales; family Lachnospiraceae; genus Butyribacter. Next base: position 58,911 of record CAJTRU010000017.1, read on the forward strand.
AATCATAGAAAACTCCTTTCTGGTGCGGCTGGCAGTTTACAGGCAAATAATATATTTGTAAGTATACTGGGTGTATTTGTAAATGTCAATATAGGATAATTTGCAGTTATCTTGTGTTGGTGTTGGGCTGACGGACGGTTTTTAGTGCCAGAGCCAGAATATTCCATACAGGGGCACGCTTCCGC
>CAJTRU010000018.1 GCA_910579085.1 uncultured Lachnospiraceae bacterium
TGGATATGCAGGTGGCGAAGCTGAAAGTCTTGAAGCAGAGCTATCTTTCCGAGCATTACGACCTTGAGGACAGGATACTGAAGCATTACCCGCAGCAGATTAAAGACTATGAGGAACGCATTACAGCCTATGGGAATGATGCGGGGATAGCCAGCCAGCATAAGCCGCAGGGCGAGGATAAGTTCTGCCCGATGACCTTAAACGGCGTGACCTATAAAGAAAAAGCGGACGCAGGCGAGATGCTCCTTGCTATCTGCAAAGAAAATTCAATGTCGCAGCCGATAGAAATCGGCAGCTACCGTGGCTTTCAGATGGAGGTTTTCTATGATACCGTCAATGCACACTACTGTTTAAACCTCTGCGGAATGAGGAAATATAAAGTGGATTTAGGCATGGACGCCCTCGGCAATCTGACCCGAATCGAGAATGAGATTGCTAAGCTCCCTGCAAGACTGGAAGCCGCCAAGACCAGAAAGGAGGAAACCATTGCACAGCTTGAAACCGCAAAAGTTGAGGTTGAGAAACCGTTTGCTTTTGAAAATGAGCTGAAAGAAAAGACGGAAAGGCTCAACGCCCTCAATATCGAACTGAATCTGAATGAAAAGGACAATGCTGTGATTGACGATGAGCCAGAGCAGAACGATGAGCCGTCAGAGAAAAAAAGTGAGGACAGGGAGAGGTAAATCCAGTTTGCACATTTGTACTGCTGATTTTGGGGTATTATAATAAGGACGATAAGAAAAAATCGGAGGTGAGGAAGAATGTCTGATGCGTTAAGATTTGAAACCTTTGTAGATGCCCACAGCAATATATTCAATGAATACCTCAGCTCTGTCGTGGCAAAACTGTCCAGAGAAAACGAGGAATACCGTGCCGTGCGAGCCGAGATTGAGAGCCTTTATGAGAAATATCCGAAAGTCTTAGGCGTGTTTGACACGGAAACGGCGGCGGAACTGACCGAGGAAGAATGTGCCGCACTGATTAAAGTGATGGAGCTTAAGAACAAACTTACGGACATGGAGATGCAGGCGGTCTATTTCCGTGGCTGTTATGACAGCGTGGGGTATCTGAAAAAGACAGGAATTTTATAGCGGACTGACCGAGGAAAAGGCGGTGTTGGCATGAGTGCTGATGCCGTCTTTTTATAAGGTTGAGGGTAGAAAATGGTATGTAAAAATGGTATAATTTGGAATATAAATGTCGGAATGGGGAATAATATGAAGAGATATGCTGTTTTCATTAGTTGTGAAGAATATAAAGAATTTGATGATATTGCTTTTTGCCATAGTGATTCAGTGCTTATGGAAAATACACTAGTTGAATATTGTGATTATGACAGAAAAGATATACAACTCTTATTGATATATGTAGATGCCTTTGAAAATGATGTGACTTATTTGTATAAAACAATTAGTGATATTATAGACAGAATGGAAAAAGAAGATACATTTCTGTTTTATTTTGCAGGTCATGGTATGCTATATAAAGAGGACGAGTATCTTATTTTGCCAGATACTATACAAAATGATATTGAGAGTACAGCATTATCATTAAAAAATTTGAATGATATTTTGAAAAAAGCAAAGGGAAATACATTTAGAATTCTTGATGCATGTCATTCGGGTAAGGATGTTCGAGGAGTTCGAGAAAACGGATTTATAAGAGAAATCATAAAAAGTAGTTGGGCGACTTTGGCATCTTGTTCCGAAAATGAATGTAGCTATTCTGATGAAAAATTGGAACAAGGAATTTTTACATACCATGTAGCAGAAGAAATTAAAAAATGGGAATTGGGGAAGGGAATTACCTTTGAAGCATTAAAGATATTGATATGTAGAGATTTGCAACAGTGGGAAAAAGATAAAAATAATGGTCAAATTCAAACACCAACGTTAAATGGTTCTATTATAGGTAATGTTGATTTTGCAACTAGAAATGAAAAAGAGTATGAATATGCATTATACGATAAAGAAACTGGGATGGAACAGAAAAAGGAGGTATTAGAGGTGAATACAGAATTAAGTATAGTGAAAAATCAAAGTATGGTATTATGGGAGCCTAATGCTGGTATTTTAATTCCTAAGAGTGCAGATGTTGTAGAAATTTTGAGAAATGATGTGCAGTTAAAAGAAAGAGAATTAAAAGGAATATATAATAATTATCAAAATGAAAGTTATGAATTTGCAGCAGAACCTCTTTGGAATCGAACGATGTCTTTACTGCGTAAGAGGGTATTAGCATTAGGCGAAGAGTTTGTTAGCGAAATGGTCGGTATAGATAAGCTTGAATATGTTCGGGAGTTACCCGAATTTGAAGTTATAAATTTGGCAATGGAATTGGGATTTATTAATAATACGGGTAAGATGCGATTGATGCATTCTTATGAAACGATAACGCATTATCTCCAACGAGATGTTGAGGATGAAATGACAAAAAGCGAAGTTGAAAGTATTATTAGAGCATGTGTGCAGTATGTATTGGGGATTGATGAATCAGAGATTGTTTTTGAATATAATGATTTTAGAACTTCATTAAAGCTAGAAAAATTCGATAAGGATTCTACAAAAATAGAGATGCTAAAAAATAGTCCTTATTTTTATAAGAGGACGACAATAAGAACATTTGTGAATCTTATTTCGACTACAGAAGGAGCTGAATTTGAAAATGTAATATCAAACTTTGATACAGTACTTTCGGTAGTGTGGGATGAATTGTCATCAGATGATAAGTATTTTGTCGGAATTACATATAGTAAATATGTGAATAAAGGAGATAAAGCATATATTATTCCTATCAAAAATGCTTTAAAGAAGGTAGGTGGATTTGATTATGTTCCAGAAAATTTACGCTCTTTAAGTTTTGTTAGTGTAGCTAAAAAAGTGAAAGGCGTACATTATGCAATGAATAATTTTTATAATGAACCGAGTGTTGTTATAGAATTGGGACGGATGGGGAGTAAGATACCAAGACCTGCAATAAAAGAAGTCATAAGTGCAACATTTATGGTTTTGTTAGGTAATGCTTATGGAAGGTCATTTGATGCAGTAGAACCAGCAAAAGATATTTTGAGAAAATTAACAGAAAGTGACTGGATATATTATATAGAACAGTGTCTGCCTTATGATGAAGAAGTACTTAACAAGATGCAAATAGGAGATGAACGTACGGGACATTGGTGTGAAATTATGGAAGAATTTGAGATAGATAAATATGAATTTTCTAATACTAAAGTTAAATCCTTCATTAGATATTCTGTTAAAGGAGATAGAAAGAATGTAAAAGCTATAGCAGGAGCGTACTTAAAGAAAATAGGGAACATATAAACTTATGTGATTTTTAAGTTTCCTTTTGGCTATTGTGAAAATGTTTACAATGCTGAGTTAAAGATGAGCAGAACGCGAAGATTTGATGGTGTAGAGTATCTGAAAAAGCAGGTATTTCATAACAGATTGACTAAGAAAAAGGGACGTTGGTGTGGAGCTGATTTCATTTTCTCATACTCAAATGAGGATGAAATATCTGTATAATAAAGACGCAATAGACAATTTGAAAAGTTTACAATCTTGGTGTACAACAAAATTTGCAATTTGAAAGAGGTGATTATCAATGGATTTAGATAAATGATTAGCATTTAATCAGCTGGTAATTGATAGGACAGAAGACGAAAAAAAAGTTTAGCACTATCCCTCGATATTGATTATGAAGAATATAAAAAGAGAATTATTGGGAAAGAAAAAGAAGCTGATTTTATCATTATTTTAAAATCACTCAGAGCGTTAAAACATTTTGAAGCCTATGATGAAGGATTATCCCATATAACAAAAGAATATACACCAGATTTTAAAATAGAAATGATTGACGGATATAAGATGTTGCTTGAGGTAAAACATACAGATAAAGATATGTATAAAATATCTCAAGGGAATCTGAAAAATAGAATTGATTTTACAAATAGGCAAAATCTACCTTTAAGATTTGCTATTTCACTTAAAGGTCTTTGGGGACTTTTTACTGTTGATACGTTACTTGAAAAAAAGGGAAAACTGATACTTGATGATTTTAGAGGTGAAAAAGCAAGCTCTTGGTTAGATATAGAACTTGCGACTTGTTCGTATATGTTCCAAAAACAAATAAAAATAAGGAGTGTATATTCAAAGAATCATCCTAAAGGAATGGGAATTCAATTTGAGCCATACGGACAATTAATTTCATATGAACTGTATTATGACGATAAACGGATATTTAGAGCAAAAGGAAAAGAAAGTCGTTTTATACAACATAGTATATATTTAGAAGCTCTTCAAGATAGAGTTGCAAATATAAATCAAGATATTGAAAACAACGGTGAGATTATAGTTATTACAGAATATACCGATAAAAATGTAGCCCAAGTTATACCTGAATATGAGTTTGTTTTAGCACCTATAAATCATTTATGTAAAGAAATAAATTCAAAAAAAGTCAATTATAATTCTCAATTAGCTATTTCAGAACATGGATTTAACTATTTATCTGTTCAAATGCTTCGTTTTATCTTATCTGAATTGGTGAATTTAGGACTGGATATAACTGTTTTCAGAAATAATAATGGATATAAGTTCAAGGATTATGTCGAAAATTTTTGGACTAAAAAATCTCTTGATTGATTATATTTAGAGAAAAGGAAGTTGTTTGTGAGTCATAATTAGGGTTGAATATCTTTTTTACATAGCCGAGAGGTTTTCTTTTACGAAAATCCTTCGGCTTATTTCATTTTCTGGAGGTGATTGTATTTATTGAGAAATAGCAGACTCTATGTGCAGATTGACCCAGACGTGCTTGAGCGGGCAAGGCAGATAGACCTGCTTTTCTATCTTCGAGCCTATGAGCCGGGCAATCTTGTTAAGGTCAAAGGCACAACGAACGTGTACTGTACCGCCGAGCATGACAGCCTAAAGATTTCCAACGGCAAATGGTACTGGTGGTCGAGGGGCTTCGGCGGCTATTCCGCCCTTGATTATCTGATGAAAGTTAAGGAATACGGCTTTGTGGAAGCCGTGGAAATCCTCACGGGGCAGACGATGGCAGACTGGAAACCGCCGCCCCCTGCCGTGAAAAAAGACGAGCCAAAGGTTCTGCTCCTGCCCCCGAAGAACAAAAATTGCGACAGGGTGATCGAGTATCTTTTCGGGCGTGGCATTGATTATCAGATTATCCAAGAGTGCGTTGCCGAGGGGATTATTTTCGAGAGTGCCAACTACCACAACGCTGTTTTTATTGGGAAAAATGAAAGCGGGATGTCAAAGTACGCCGCCTGCCGTGGCACAATGGGGAGCTTCAATCGGGACGCATCGGGCAGCGACAAGCGGTATTCGTTTCGGCTTTTGGCGAGAGAACCGTGTACTTCGGTGCATTTATTTGAAGCCGCCATTGATTTACTCTCCTACGCCACCTATTTAAAATGTGAGTGAAAAGACTATAAAACGGAGAATCTTCTCTCCCTGTCGAGCGTATATCGGCCGAAGAAAGAACTGAAAGAAAGCAAAATCCCCGTTGCCCTTACGACTTTTTTGAAAGTATAAAGTTATACTTAAGTATGTACAATAAATATTAAATAAGAATGTACAAATGTTATGATATATGAGTTACAAGGAGGAACTCATAATGATATTAAATAATCAAATCATAACAAACATAAAACTTGAAAGTGTCAATGACATGTACAAATTAAAACCATTTTGGGAGGATGGGACATTGAAAATTAATAAAAGTCAAATAGCAAGAGAATTGGAGGTTGACAGGCGTACTGTTGATAAATATATAAATGGATATACCAAACCTGAGACAAGAAACTGCAATGATTGCATTACTCCTTTTTATGACCTGGTTGCAGGGTTGTTATCTGACAGAAATCAGCAGGTATTCTATTACAGAAAAGTCCTATGGCGGTATCTTGTGGATAATCATGGCTTTACACGTGTTTATTGCAACTTCTGTCATTACCTTAGAAAATATCCTGAATTCGATTCATATTTCAGAATGAGCAGACCTTCCAATACGAATAAGGCCACCATCAGATATGAAACGCCTATGTGTAAACAGGCTCAGCTCGATTGGAAAGAAGCAATTCCATTTATTCTTTCTTCTGGCGAAACTATAGATGTAAATATTTTCGTCTTGCTGCTTTCATATTCAAGATTTCGGGTGTACAAAGTTTCACTTTCTAAAACACAGGATATACTCTTTTCGTTTCTTGATGACGCATTTAAAACATTTGGTGGCGTTTCGGATGAAATTGTTACTGATAACATGAAGACTGTTATGGATAAAGCAAGGACAGAATACTCAGCTGGCAAAGTTAATAACAGATTTAATCAATTCGCTGATGATTATGGGTTTAAAGTTCAGCCATATATTGCCGGACATCCCCACACAAAAGCCAAGGTCGAGGCTCCAATGAAGATTCTTGATGAGATAAGGGCTTATAATGGCAAATTAAATTACAGGGAATTAGTTGAACTGGTGACAAGAATCAATAATCGTGTCAATACACAGGTAAATCAGGGAACAGGCAGAATTCCATTGATGTATTATAACAAAGAAAAGGCTTTTTTAAACAGCCTGCCCGCTGATACTATAAGAAAGCCCTGCCAAATCAACACCAATACCGTAAAAGTCAACCATTCAAGCATGTTTTATTATAAAGGATGCCAGTACTCTGTCCCACCAGAGTACGTTGGAAAGATTGTCCCAGTACAAGTATATGATGGCTATATACATGTGTATTGTAACACAAAATTTATAACCATTCATCAATTAAGTTCAAAAAAATTAAATTATATTTCTGAACATTATGCTGCTATTGCCAGAGAAGCACATATTTTCAGGGATGAACACATAATGGACAGGGCAAAAGAAAATCTTGAGATTATAGGAAAGGTTTATGATTATGAATAACAGTACATACAATCAGCTGACAGCAAATCTGGAACTCCTGAAATTATCCCAGATGAAACTTCATCTTGATGAAATAAGAGATTTTGTAACAACAAATAGTTTATCGTTTACAGAAGGTTTGTTAAAGCTCAGTAATTACGAGGTGGATTTTAAAGAACAGAATGCTGCAAGGTCTACGATAAAGGCGGCAGCGTTTCCCTTTGTAAAGGAGTTTAAGGATTATGATTTTGATTTTCAGCCAAGTGTAAATGAACAGGAAATGAGGGAACTTGCAAGTCTTGAGTTCCTAGAAAAGAATGAAAATATTGTATTTCTAGGACCAAGTGGAGTTGGAAAGACGCATCTTGCAACCGCAATGGGTATTGCAGCTGCAAAAAAACGCATCAGCACATATTTTATAAAATGCAATGACCTGCTTCAACAGCTAAAACGTGCAAAGCTGGAAAACAGACTGGATGCGGGATTAAAACATTTTTGTCATTACCGTTTGCTTATAATTGACGAGCTTGGATATCTTCCAATTGATAAAGAAGATTCTAATCTGTTTTTTCAGCTTATAGATATGCGCTATGAAAAGAAAAGCAATATATTAACAACAAATATGAACTTTAATGAATGGGATGGTATATTTTATGATGCAGTTGTAGCAAATGCCATTATGGACAGAGTCCTACATCATGCACATGTAATACCGATATCAGGAAAGTCATACAGGCTAAAAGAGCGTTTAAGACAAACAGGCTAATTGTACATTTTTATATAATATTTTTTGTACATTCGGTTTTGACATTTTATAGATTGGCTTATCTGGCGTCTGTCATGGATCTGTGCAGCCGTAAAATCACCGACTATGCCTATGGCACGTCTATGACAGCGGAACTGGCAGTGAAAGCGGCAGGGAATGCCTGCCTGGACGTCAGGGATACAAAAGGAATCATTTTGCATAGTGGCCTTGGAAGCCAGTATACGGGTAAAACGTTTGAAGACTGCCTGGGCAGGAAAGAAATCCTGCGTTCCTTTAGCTGTAAGGGAAACCCATAAGATAATGCCTGCATGGAATCCTTCCATTCTGTACTGAAAAAGGAAAAAATATATCTTCATACTTATCAGGGTTCAAAGGAAGCCAGCAGAGCAATCTTTGAATACATAGAAGGCTGGTATAACCGTAAGCGGATACATAGCTCTATTGGTTATTTGACACCACAGCAAAAGGAGAATGAGGAACTCAAAAAAGCAGCATAATCTTTTGACTTTTTTGTCCAAAGTATTGACATAGGTCCAATGTTGAATGAATACCAGAAATTACCGCAGCATTTGGAATTTGGTGAATTTGTATATTCTGTTAGAGTTGATAAAGCATGTGATTATGAATTTTAATTCAATAATTACAAAACCAGAATTTAGGAGAGGGAAAAATATGAAAGCAGATGTCATTAAGAAATATTTTCAGTCTTGGATAGATAAGGATATTGAGATTGTAAAGCAGACTTTTTCTGAAAATGCTTTGTATAGTGAATGCTATGGTCCGGAATATCATGGCTTATCACAAATTGTAACGTGGTTTGAAGATTGGAATAATAAAGGACAAGTATTGAAATGGACAATTAAGCGAATATTAGAACAAAACCAAACTTTAATTATTGAATGGTACTTCAAATGCAATTATGATGGCAGGGTAGATAGTTTTGATGGTGTTACAATAGCAGATTTTGATAATAATATGAAGATATTAAAATTATGTGAATTTCAGTCGAAGGCAGAACACTGCTATCCATATGAATCATGATACAACTTCATGTTTATTGAGAAGACATAAATCATTTCAACACAAATATTTTAGGCAGTGGCAATATAAAAACGCCGCTGCTTTTTCATTGTAAAACTAAATATGATTCAGGACAGACAAGACAGTCAGTTATTGAAAAACTTTCTGTGAAAGTGCATCGTAAACTGGCTTTTCTTTTGCAAAAATTTCCAACAGGGAATTAAGCCTGCAAGAAATGAATTGAATTATATTTGGGATTATTATAAGGGGGCAACAAAGGGTATTGTATTAAAATGAGAGTGGAAACCGCCGCATATGGATTAATTGTTCATAGCGGCGGTTTTTTATTTCCATGAAGCAACGAGCTAAGTGGACATGCTTGCATGTCATATGGCGGCTGCCGCGAGGCTCAAATACCCCGTAGCTTACTGCGGGGTATTTGACTGAAAATAAACGTGTATTCATAGTGTTATATTATACTTCTGGTTTTTGTAGAAATGGTTAATATTGGATAAAAAATGAAAAACTTTAGAATAGTCAAGAATTTTTTAAAGAAAGTTTTTCCTTTCGTTCCCGAAAAGCAGGCGATTCATTCCATACACCCGAAAAACGGATTTTTTTTGTCGATATAAAAAGTGTAACGAAGATGAAATAACTTGAAATTTGATGAAGGTTATTTATGATTTATTACATTTTGTGGATGACTTTATAGAATTTGAGGTGATAGATTTTGAACATAGCAGTCGTAGATGATGAAAAAGTGATAATGGAGCAGCTTAGTGGGCTGGTCAGAAAGCAGATGCCAGACTGTTATCTGGAATCCTATGCCACAGGGGAGGGGCTGCTTGAGGCAGTAAAGCGGTTTGACATTGTTTTTCTTGACATACAGATGGATGGCATGGATGGGATTGAGACAGCGAGGAGGCTGCGAAAAAAGCAGGATGACATTGTCCTGATATTTGTCACAGGCAACAGGGAGTATGTGTTCGATGCCCTTGACCTGTATGCGTTCCATTACTTGTTAAAACCTGTGAATGAAAACAAATTCAGGGAAGTGTTGGAACGGGCAGCAGGTGAAGTGGAAAAAAAGAAGGAAAAGAGGGGGCTCTTTATTAAAAAGAGAAACCTTACGCTTGACCAGGCTGACATTCTGTATATTGAAAGCAGGGCAAAAAAGGTGGAAATCCATATTGCCAGGCCGAAGGATATCATAGAAATCTATGCAACAATGGAAGAACTCGAGGGGCAGCTTGGGGAAGATTTTTACCGCTGCCACCGTGCGTATATTGTCAACATGGCCCATATCATGGAATATGACAATGACAGTATAACCATTACAAATGGAGATAAGATTTATCTGACAAAGAAGAAGTATGGAGATTTTGTAAAAGCGTATATGTGGTACCTGCAGAATGGAGGGATACCCGGTGTATAAAACGATGGAGCTGTTATATATGTCTGTAGTCCTGTTTCAGGGATACTGTTTACAGTATTTTTTTGGCAGCTTTTTGGAAAGCAGATGGAAAAGCCGGTGGAATGGCTTATGTATGGCAGTTCTATATGCCGCAGGACTGTATGGTCTGTCAAGAGTATTTCGTCAGGATTCTGTTATGCAATATGACGATTATTGGGAAACGGTATGGAAAATGGTATTGTCACTTTGCATTTTATTTGTCCTTGCCATGTATTTTTATAAGGCATTACGTCCTGTTTCAGTTTTTCTGGTAATAACTTTTCAGGCGGTGGCAGACATCAGCAGATATGTTGCTGTTATCCTGTTTGGCAAAATGGGGGACAGAGTGGTTGATATATGGAACTGGTGTGTAGAGAGAGGAATAATCACATCAGACAGGGCTCTTATGCTGATGTTGAATGGCAGTATACTGGCAGTGCAGCTTCTCCAGTACCTGGTGATTTCCCTGCTGTTCTATGTATCTTTAAGAAAAATTGTGCGGGATTTTAAGGAAAAGGATTATGAAATCCGCAGGACGGAGCTGTTGTTTCTTCTTACCCCGTCTGCTGCCGGGCTGTTCATTTGCCTGTTGTTGCGGATTATCATGGTCACACTGGAAGATAAGGTTCCCAAAATGCTGTATGACAGGTATCCCATACTGACCATTGTACTTCCGGCAATACTGCTGTTGTCCCTGCTTTCTATTCTGTATGGGGTAAAGCTGTTTCAGGATATGGTTTACCGGAACAAGGCAAAAAGTGAGAGGGTTATCCTGAAAAACCAGGTAAAAAGCCTGCAGGAACATATGGAGGAAATGGAACGCATTTACTCTGAGATACGGGCAATGAAACACGACATGAAAAACACCCTTGCCGTGACCCTGCATCTTTCTATGGAAAAAAAGGATGAACTGCAGGAATATCTGGCTGATTTGAACCAGGCCTTTGACCGGCTGGATATGCGTTTCCGTACAGGGAATACAGTAGCGGATACTTTGCTTAATATGAAATACCATGAGGCGGTGCGTCTGGTTCCGGGTTTGGAGATGGATACAGATAGGCTGGTGTTTCCACAAAATTTGAAAATCCACAGCTACGATATAGGCATTATTCTTGGCAATGCCGTTGATAATGCCGTCCGGGCGTGCAGGAAACTGAAAGAGAAAGAGCCGGAGGCGGAGGCTTTTATCCGGTTTGTATCCATGCAGAAAGGAAACCTTCTTGTACTGAAGGTGGAGAACAGCTTTGATGGGAAGCTGGTGCGAAAGCCTCTGGAGGAATTTCCAGTGACAGATAAACCGGATAAGGAAAATCATGGGATGGGTCTTGTAAATATTAAAAATACGGTAGAGAAGTATCATGGGACAATGGATTATATGGTAAAGGGCAGGGTGTTTATCCTGTCCATGATGATGAAAAATGAAAGGGGAAATGAAGATGGATTTTGGAGTGACAAGTAAGTTGTGGGAGTATGGTATAAACAGCCGTACCAGTGCAATAGCAGAAAGGAATATAGACGGAAGTTTTGCAGAAATTGCGGCGGCGGAAGTGGCAGAGAAGGAGGCCTCATTGAGAGGTGAAAATGAAACCAGGGCAACTGGCGCCAATCACTATATGGGTGAATCTTATGAGGAACGTATAAGTAAAATAACGGATAAAACGGCAGCAAGTGCTTTTCAGACGGCTTATACAAAGAAAATGGCAGGCGCTACAGATGGTATTTCAGTTATTAGCAGGGCATATAGCACCGGAAAAGCAGGCGCAACAAATTTTGAAGATGCTTTTCCACAATACGATGTCATAATCCATGTGGGAAATGCCAATATTTCTTCCGGCAACTGGCAGAGAAATGACTTTCCTTTTTGGAAGTATTTTGATAAGAATACAAGTGCAGATGCTTTAAATGATTGGAAACCTGAAGGTGCAAATCCATCGCAGATGCGTAGTGACCTGCAAAGGAATTATAACAGTGTAGGTTCCGGACGGATTGCAATCCTTGTACCAGAGAGTTTGCAGCAGAAGATGGATGCAAATCCTGAGTATGCCCGGCAGATAATGGCAAAGCTGCAGGCATGGAAGGAGGATTATGACAGGTGGGATAACACAGTGGCAGCATCTTATGGCTATAATGTGGCAGAACATCAGGCAGGAAAAAGCTATGTGTTTGATTTGGATGAAAATGGGGATGTACGGAACTGTACTGTTACCAGTCCCGGACGTATTACCGTTTCATCATCTGAATTTGCAGAGGCGCGCAAAGCAAGAGAAGCAAAGCACGCTGAATATGAGAAATTGGCGGAGGAAAGTGCTTTGAAACGTAAGATGTTGGAGCAGGAGATAGAAGAACGGTACTATAAGAGCAACTTGGTAAACCGGGCAGCGTTTAATGCGTATGAAAAAAATATAGTGGAGTTATAAGGAACTTTGTTCCTGGAGAAACAGTAAAAATATGCCTGGACTTATTATTAAGAGGGCATAGCTGGTTCTGGCTGACAGAGTAACCAGGACAGAAAATATTGATGGTAAAGGAGAGGGTTTAATATGGGCATGTTAGGAATAAATAGTGCTTTAGCAGGCATGTATCAGTTTGTAACATCTAAGGGCATTGCCGGAACAGAAAGGGCAAGTAGGACAAATGGGAGCAATGGAGTTTCCGAAAGTACACAGGAATATTTGAATGAATTGAAAGAAAAATATCCTGATGTGAATATAACAGTGGCAGATTTTAAGAATGGAAAGCAGGAAGATGCCTATATGCTTGGAACCAGAGGCTACAATAATATAGCAGTTTCTTCTAGTATCATTGAAAAGATGGCATCTGCTCCAGCAGCAGCGGCAAAATATGAAAAGGTTTTTGCGGAAATGTCTGGAAATGCGGATAGGGTGAAAAAATTCGCACAGGAGAATAATGATGAGATACTTGGTGCGGGAGCCGTTATTGACAAAAATGGGAAAGTGTCCTATTGGATGGCTGGCAGAAGTAAAGACAAAATGGAAAATCCTGGAACGGTGTACAAGGAAAAGATACAGAAACAGATAGCGGAAAAACGTGCGAAAAGAAAAGGGGAAGAGGCCTTGAAGGAGAAAAAACTGGCAAAGGCAGAATCCTTAGAAAAAATGATGGAGAAGATAAAAGCAAAACAGATAGAGACGGAAACAAGCCAGTCTGTGAAGGTGCAGGAAGATGGAAAAGGCATGCAGATGGATTTATCCATATAGCAGTTAGACGTAAGGAGGAATTTATTATGCGGATAATAAACAACAATCAAGGAATTTTACAGCTTTTTTCAAGGATGAATGGAAACAGACCAAATACAAATAAGCCGTTTGGCAATGCGGCCTTATCAAGACGGTCTAGTGCCGGCGGCAGGAATACACTGGAAGATTTGCTTTCCGGACATTTTAAGAATTCATATGGTGTGGAGGGAATGTGTGTTACCGGTAGAAGTGATTATAAAAAAATCGTTCCCGTATCGGATGGGATGAAACAGCATGTTTTGGAAGATGTAAAAATGGCTTATTACAAATATAATGGTATGTCAGGGGATAATAAGGCTGAATGGGATGCCTATTACCGTAAAAATAATGAATATTATAAGACATTGAAAAAGGAAGACCGTTTATCGGCATGTTGGACTTTGAACCAACTGCATTTAGGAATATCAAAGAAGGTTACATCTGCTATTAAAGCGGAAGTACCTGGCTGGACTGCTGGAAAACCTATTCCGAAAGGATTGCTGGATAAGATTTTTGCGGATGAAAGCATTACGTCAATGGTGTCTGGAAAATCAGGTACGGCAGAAAGTCTGGATATAAAAATTTGATATGGATGTTTGTAATAGGCAGATATTTCATGGACATTGATTAAAATGGCGGGCGGTTATGCTACAAGAATGAAAAAATATTAAGAGAAAACAATCCGGAGTGGAACCCGGGGGATGTTCTTGATACAAGCTTTTTAGACCAGCTTGACGGAACTCTTGGCAGGGGCAGACTTCAAAACGTAGGAATGTTGCAGTAGATTTATTTATAAAGTTTTGGATACTAGGAGGAATGGATATGTCAGTAAATAATATTGATGGAAATGTAAGTCAAGTTAGTGCAGAAAGTAATTGGTTTCAGAATATGAAAATTGATAATTCAGGCGAAAAGGAAAAAAGCGCATTGCCTATAAAAAGGGAATGAAAAATTATTGACAAAAGCTCCATTAAAGCGGCATGGATGGGGCGGCAAAGTCATTGTAAAAGCGGACAAAGATAGCATTATTAGGAAAATTTTTATTTTTAGTAGAATGTAAACATTATGCGTCAAACCGGCCAGTTGGAATAGAAGTAATAAGAAATATGTATGGTGTTATGGGCATGAATAAACGAAAGCCGGCAGGAGGTATTATTACGGCAGCTCCTTATTTTGCAAAAGGAGTAAAAGAGAAGATAATAGAGCTTATCTGATTGGCAGATGGATGTTAACTATTCTTTTCTTCACATTGGCGTATATATTGTTTTGGTGTTATTCCACTGTGTTTTTTAAATGTTGTGATAAAGTGGTTATAATTGTTAAACCCAGCATCATAACAGGTTTCAGTCAGGCTGTACCCATCTGCAAGCAGTTGTTTTGCCAGTGCAATTCTTTTTAACTGGATAAAATGGTATATTGTTGTACTTGTTTCTGATTTAAAAATATGGCATAAATGATATTTATCAATAGAGAAATAATCTGCTATTTTGTCCAGTGATAAAGGTTCGCATAAATGTTCTTCAATGTGATAAATGATTTTATAAACACGCTCTGAATATTGTTCTTTGAAATTATCAGATGGGCTGTTACGGCACAGAGTGTTTACTAACACAAGAAGTTTCAATAGTTCTGCCTGTATCATGATATCATATCCAAAATCTTTATCTTTCTCAAGTGTTATCATATTGCGGACTGTGCTGCAATAAATATCCTGGTATTTCTTGCTGAGTTTCAAAAACGGACTGGAAATGGAATGAAAACATTCTGACAGGCTGGTTATACCGCTGGAGTACGAATCTAATAGGAAAGGCGGGATATGGATATAAATCCTTTCGTAAAGGTTCCCAGAAACCAGCCTGCTTTTATGGATATCATGGTCTGTTATAAATATTATAGTTCCAGGAAGGATGTGCCGTTTGGTATTATTAATATAAAAATCCACTTCTCCTGCTGTCAGGAGAAATATTTCATAAAAGTTATGCATGTGAAAATCAGGATTCCAGTAATGGTAATCCCTGCATATTTTAAATTCTAACTGCTCTGAATATAACTGTATCATAAATATTCCCCCAAAAACACAATTTTACAAAGAAAAAACACAATTTCACAAAAGAAATTTGTAAAATATAGTGATATTTTATTATAAAAGGAAATATGTGTCAATAAAGTGAGGTTGTAGAATTGGATAATGGATTTATATTAAAAAAGGAAAGTTTAGTTACAGTATGTTATTCTGTACAGGAAAGTAAAGCAGTAAAAAGAAGTATCAGGAATCTAAGGAATGACATTGAAAAAGTTATAGGATGCCAGTGCGAGGAGATGTTGTGTGGTGAAGGCAAAAGAGAAAAAGGCCTGTGCATTATGGCAGGGACAATAGGAAAGAATAAGGAGGTTGACATAAAGATTGGGCAGGGACTGCTGGATGTGGATTCTATACTTGACGAAAACGGAAATTACAGATGGGAAGGATATGTAATACAGGTGATAGAAGGGGAACTGTATATTGCTGGTTCAGATAGAAGAGGGACAGTTTATGGCATATATGAGTTCTCAAGATGGCTTGGTGTGTTACCCTGGTATTATTTTGGAGATGTGCCTGTCAAAAGAAAGCAGGAAATTATAGTTTCTTGTGGTTTTTATAAAGCAGACTACCCTTCTGTGCAGTATAGGGGGATTTTTATTAATGATGAAGAAGAACTGGAGGCATGGGCAGAAGAACATACAAAGGATAAAACTATAGGTCCGGAAATCTATGAAAAGATATTTGAACTTTTGCTTCGGTTAAAGGCAAATTATATATGGCCAGCAATGCATGTAAATTATTTTAATGAAAATCTGCGTAATGGTGAACTGGCAGATGAGATGGGGATTGTGGTGGGAACATCCCACTGTGACATGCTTCTTAGGAGTAACCAGAATGAATGGAACCCCTGGGTATTAAAAAAGGGGTACCATGAATTGAAATACGATTATTCCATAGAAGGGGAAAACAGGGAAAGAATTAAGGAATACTGGCGGGAGAGCCTGGAACAGAACAGGAACTATGAAAACACATATACCATTGGAATGAGGGGAATTCACGATTCTGGATTTGTTGCAAGTAAAATTAATGGGGATACAGAATTGAGTGAAAAGCAGGTCCAGGAGAAAAAAATCAAATTAATGCAGGAAGTTTTTTCGGACCAGCGTGCAATAATTTGCCAGGTATTTGGGGAAGAAAAAGCCAAAAAAGCAGTTCAGGTATTTGTACCATATAAGGAAGTTCTTGATTTGTATGATGCAGGCCTTGATGTGCCAGATGATGTGACAATAATATGGGTAAATGATAACTTTGGACATATGAGGAGATATCCGGATTCAGAGGAGCTTACAAGAAGGGGCGGCCATGGACTTTATTTCCATAATTCCTATTGGGCCCATCCAGAAATGAGTTATTTATTTATCAATTCAATTCCACTTGCACAGACAGGCAATGAACTGGAAAAGGCTTACAGGAAAGGTATCCGTAAACTATGGGTGTTGAATGTTGGGGCAATTAAACCACTGGAAATGGATATGGAATATTTTATCCGCTATGGGTGGGAAGCAGGGAAAGAGAATGCAGTTACAAGAAAACCTGGGCAGTTTGTACAGGAGTGGGTGGATTATAACTTTTCAGGAGGATTTGGCAGAGAGGCAGCAGATTTGTATGGAAAATATGCACAGATAACGAATGTCAGAAAGATAGAGCATCTGGTATCAGATGTGTTTGCCCAGGAAGGTTATATGCAGGTGCTGGTTTTTGGAAAATTGACCGTCTGTATGCACATAATGAGGAATATAAGCAGAAGCAACGCGGAAAGAAGAGGAATTACTATTCAGGTGGGCAGACAGTAAAAAATGTACTGAAGGAAATTTCAAAGGCAGATTTGCAGGAAAGGCATGGCAGACTGGAAATTGAGGCAGAATGTGTACTGGCAGAGTCTGATGTGGCGTGGAGGAATTGTGGTAAAGACGATATGCGGAAATGGGAACATTTGCAGTCAGAAACGGCAGGGCGTACAGGTCTTGCCATGCAGTTAGAACCTGCTGGCATAATCTATGAAAAACCTGAAAATGCGCCTGGGCTGAATTACAGAATAAAAATACAGCACCAGGGAATTTATCATGTGTGGCTGTTAATGTATGTTGCGGATGCCCGGTCAGATTTACTTGTTTTAGCAGTGGATGGTATTATCCAGCCATTGCAGGAACAGTTCTCAAAAGGAGGACAGTTTACTTATGGAACGTCCCATATTTATTACTGGAATCTGGTTTCAGATATACAATTGACAGCACAGGAACATGTTTTCAGTATTCTTCCAGTGAAGAGCGGTTTTAGAGTAGACAGAATTTATCTGACTATTGGGGAAGAACTTCCGCCAAATGATTATGAATGGGATAGAATAATAAAATAATATAGAAATTACTGGCAGTTATTTTTTATTTGCTAATTGAATATGGAGATAAATTTATATCGTCTAAACTGAAATGTACATTGGGAGAATATATTTTTCTTGCATGAAGGAAAATGGTGCTGGAATCCCTGCAATACATTAAAAACAGTAAATATAAGCGGTATATACATTTTGGTGGGCGTCCTGCTTTTCACGATGAACGTGGATTGCAGTGCGCCTGCTTTTTCTGGCTGAGGATAATAAAATCCAGCGCAATGATATGGAAACTCAATAGATGTGGGGGCGTTATTAAAAGATAAAGGCGTATCCAGCGCAACTCTTTGTATTTCCAAAAGATGGTTTATATATTTGGCATCTAAAATCAAAACCTGCGATTCACGTTGCCAGATTAACCATTCACGAAACAGATGTTAGAACTACTGGTAATTTTTCCGATAAATTAGTTGGGGACTGGAGGTGGCGGGACATGGTAAAAATTGCAGTGTGCGATGATGAAAAAAATATAAGGGCTTATCTTGTTTCACTCATTAAAAAACAGGATATTGAATGTAGTATTATGGAATATGTGTCTGCTGATGAATATTTGCCAGATAGCAAAGAGTATGATTTGTTGTTTCTGGATATAGAGATGGGCGGTTCTGGCGCTGGAATGGATGGCATGGAACTGGCAAGAAATATCCGAGGTATGGATACCGGCAGGCAGCCAGTCATTATATTTGTTACAGGCTATGAAAAATACGTTTATGACGCATTTGATGTAGGGGCATTCCAGTATCTTGTAAAACCCGTGGATGAACAAAAATTTGCAGAGGTATTTAGCCGGGCAGTAAGACAAATTTTGTCAAGGCAGATTGCACAAGAGGCGGAGAAATATAGGAAGAAACTTGTGATTCCGTATGCAGGCGGGAGTAAAACCATACCATATCATGATATCTACTATATGGAGAGCCGGAACCATAATATAGTGCTGTATCTAAAAAGTGGAACACTAGAATATTATGGAAAAATTGGAGATTTGGAAAGGAAACTGGCAGGGCAGTTTTACCGTATACACAGGGGCTATCTGGTTAATCTTTTTTATGTGGAAAGCTATAACAGGACGGAGATAAGAATGGAAAACGGGGATAAACTCCTGCTTTCAAGGTATAAATATGGCAACTTTGTGCAAGCGTATATGGAATACATTTCGGAGGAAAGCCAATGAGCCAGCCTGGGTTTGAAATAGTAAGTAACATATTGGAATTGTGTAAAATTGTAGTACAGGCTACAATGTTTATTATTTTGTGGGCGGCAGTTTTTGGTATAAAGAAAGTAAAACGGGATGGCATTGCGGCGGGTGTGTTTTTATTTATCAATATAGGGATATGGTTTCTGCCATGTGCCTCATGGGTCCGGTATGCCATATCAGCTGCTATTGCAACAGGGTACAGTGTAATATTCCATAAAAAACAGATTGGTAAAGCGGTTTTTACCATGCTTGCGTTTTATAATTTCCACTGTTTAAGCTTTTTAATTGCAAATAGTATTTATATAAAAATGACAAATGTATGGATGAAAAGCATTGACGGATTACAGGCTGGTTATGAACAGCAGGTGTACCATAGCATGGCAGCAGGATTATCTGTAACCTTTTTATTTTATACAGTACTATTTGTAGTTATGACAGCAATTTTTAGCAGGCTTGTAAAAGGTATGGGCATAATGGCGTGGCAGGATGTTATCATGCTTTCTGTGCTGAATTTTGTGGGGAGCATGATTGCAAATATAGTAAACAGCCTGCTTATTGTAAAAATAGACAAAGGGATATTCATATTATTTGATGAAAAACCTGGTTTGCTTTGGAAAGTTCCGGTGATAGCGGCACTAATTTTTACAGGGGAGACGGCATTGGTTTATTTTTGGCGGAGATACCAGGTTCTATTGTCTGAAAGACAGAAACATTTTGTGGAGGAACAGCAGGTAAAGGCAATGAAACAGCGTCTGGAGGAAGCAGAGAATTTCTATGGCAGCATACGCAAGGTAAGACATGAGATGAAAAATCACATGGCAAACATCAAGGGGCTGGCTGAAACCAGGCAGTATGGAGAGATTGACGGGTATGTCCAGAGAATGGATGTGTCTATGCAGGCACTAGAATATAAGTATACAACAGGGAATGCGGTAACAGATGTCATTATCAATGATAAGTGGCACAGGGCAGAGAAAAAGGGAATACAGTTTGAAGCTGATTTTCAGTATCATGGAGGAATTCAGGTATTTGATTTAGGGATTATCCTGGATAACCTTTTGGACAATGCTATAGAGGCCTGTGAGAAACTGGAATGTGGAAAAGGTTTTATACGCCTTGTTCTGAAGCAAAAGAAACAATTTCTTCTGCTCACTGTGGAGAATAGTTTTGATGGAACATTGTTTATGCAGGAGGAAAGTTCACTTCCATATACCACAAAGCAAAGCACATGTCCGGAGATTGTTATGGAGCATGGGATTGGACTTAAAAATGTGTATGATATGGCGGAGCGGTATTATGGCGGGGTAAAGATAAAAGTGAAAAATGATATATTCCATGTAACAGTCATGCTGCAGCAGGGGGAGGTGAAAGAAACAGAAAACAAGTAATGAAAGAAAAGCAGTTTTGAAATACGGATGAGCCGTTAGTGGAACAGTGTATTATAAAATTTTTATCAAGGAAGGAAAAGTTATGTCGATAGAGATTACAAATACTTACAATAACTATGCAACAAATAACACAAAAAAAACGGACAGCAAAAAGAGTGGCGGAAGTAATAAAGAAGGTAATGTGACAACAAGTACAGTGGAAATCAAAACATCAGCCCCTGGCATAACGGGAACAGAACAGATTAAGACAGGTTTTAGTTCTGTAAATGATTATTCCAAATATTTGCAGGATAAATACAGTTATATGAATACGGGAATAACCTCAATGCAAGGCGTACCGGCAACAGTTTCAGTACCGGGTGCATTTTTGAAAAAGTGCATGAATGATATAGAAAAAGCGGCATATTTGGAAGAAAATCTGGCGGCTATTCCAGAATGTGCAAAAATGGCAGTAAACGGTTCTCTTGGAACTTTGACAAGCCTGAGTTATCAAATTGATGATAATGGAAATATAACTTGTATATCATCTGGTACAAATGACCCAGACGGGAAAATAGCCAGAGAAAATGCAAAGAGAAAGGCACAGGAGAAAAGGGCGGCAGAGGAAAAGGCGGCTAATAGGCGGGAAAAGAAAAAAGCAGAGGATGAAAAGACTGCAAAAAGACGGGCAGAAAGGAAAGAACAGGCAGAAAAACTGGCGGAGGGCAGAGAAACAGGAACATTTATGGTATCTGCTACTGGCACTAATGTAAAAAGTGTTATGCAAAATCTTATAAATACATTTTCTGGCACATCAATAGTGGGAAGCTTTGATATAAAGGCATAAATAATTATGGTTTATTTTTGCGAAGGAAAAAAGGTGGTATTTCTGCGGACTGTCCGGACTTATTGCAAGAGAGCATGGCGGTTCTGGCTGGCAGGGGAATTGCCAGTAAAAAATATTGATAACAATGGAGGGATTGAAAAATGAGTGTTAATGGAATAGGACAAAACTATTATCAGAACTATGTGGTAACAACGAAGAACGCACAAAATATTAATGGTACAGGCAAAGCAGATAGTACATATGAATTATCAGAAGCAGAAGAAATGGAGATTTTTAAGAAAGAGTTTTATGATGACCTTTCTAAAATTAACATTCACAGGACAGTAAGTAATGCAGCTGTAAATATTTCAGAAGAGGCATTTAAGGCCATGAAAGATGTTCCTGGATATAGGGACAAAATTCTTTCACTGCTTCAGAGGGATTTAGAAGCTTCTTATGTACCTGGAGACTGTTCTGTTTTGATAACAGTTGGCGCAACTTTGGATGATTATAGAGGATGTTCATGGTCTGTGGGCTATGATTCTGAGTTCCATATGCGTTCACGAAACAGTTTTTATAAAAGGACAAGTGGCAAACAAGACAAGCAAAAAGAGATTTTGGAAAAATACCTGCAAAAACGGGCTTGGGTAAAAAAACAGCAGCAGGAAATATTAAATAAAAAGATTGTAAAGCAGGAGCAGGAAAGAAACAGGTTATTACAGTTATGGAACAATGAAAGGCAGTTAGCGGAAGCCTCTAATGCCTATGAAGCAAATATTATGATGGAAAATGTTGCAGATTGTAATTTATAAAACTGCTGTACTTCCCATATACAGCAGTAAAATGTGTGTATGTGTATTTTGGGGTACTGGTTTTAGAAATGTTTTTACATGGCTTATGGATTTAGGTGCTATTTGTAAGGCTTATCCTCCTAAAGTAATATCCTGTTCCTGGTACCATTGTAACGCATCTGTAAATTGTTTTTCCTGGAAATCCGGCCATAATTCTTTTACAATATAAAAATCTGAATAGACGGTCTGGATAGGAAGAAAACCAGATAAACGGCACATCCCGCCCCACCGGATTACCAGGTCAATTCTTGGTATTTCCTGGGATGCCCATCCATTCTTCATGTCCCATTTCCACCCATAGTTTATTAAGAAGTTTACTTTTAACGTTTTGGTGTTACAGGCTGCTTTATCCCTGCGGCCTGTATATGGAAGCAGCTCTTTAGGAAAACAGGGCGAACTTGTATTGCCAATCACATATAATTCTGTATTTTCCTGTCCAGCCATTTCAACAGCATTTATACATGCTTTTGAAAATGCAGTAACCTGTTCTTTTGGCCGCTTACAGTTATCCACTGTAAATCCATAATAAGTTAATTCTTTTATACCATAATTTTGTGCTATTTTAATTAGTTTTAAACCTGGCTCCAGTCCATATACATAGCCTTCTTCTTTTTTTAATCCATTTACTTTTGCCCAGCGTCTGTTACCATCTGGAATAATACCAATATGTTGTGGAATACGTTTCATGGCATCCTCCTGTATTTTTGAAAATATGCCAGTGTAAATTACTGCCGCAGTCATGTAATAATCCTGGTTTTGTAGTAACCAGATACCCATTTCTAATAAATATGGACAGATTTTAGAAATTTATACATATAACAGGTATATCTTTTTAGGATTTGTTATGCTGCAGATTATTGCGGTTAGCAGATGTGTTAATAATGGAATTTAATAGAATTACCAGAAGGTTGTGTTTTAGTAAACCGGGTCTTATTTTTTTGTTATTTCAAAACTTTGTTTTGCTGGTGCCGCTTAAAATACATTTGTAATTAAAAAATGGGGAAATTTAAGAATTTTAAGTATTGACATACACATATAATAGTGATATAGTTATGTAATAAATTTAATACTCCAAACCGTTGAGGCGGAGATAACGGCAATGATGCCTTTACAGAGAGCCTGTATTGCTGGAAGCAGGCAAGAAACAAGTTGTCAAATGGACCGCTGAGGGCGCAGTCAAATGTGGTTTTGCACAGAGTATTCTGCGACGCTGCAGGCAAGCGTATAAATGCCGGGGATATGCTGGTATCCCGCTAAGTGCACGGTGTATTACCGTGAATCAAGGTGGCACCGCGGATAGTGCCGTACTATTAGTACATGTCCGCCCTTGACAGAAAGTATATTTTTGTCAAGGGCGTTTTTTGTTTGTACTGGATTTTATTAGAACGGAACTTTACTGGCACAGGATATAAGGCATGGAGTATTTAGGGAGGTAATTAAAATGTTATTGACGAAACTCTGGCGTCCGGAAGGACGCAGAAAAATTCTTGTAATAAGAACAGTAACTGTTGGCTAGCTTAACTGGGAAAACCTAGACAATCTATATGGAGGTAATTAAAATGAATACAGAAAAAATCCCTTATAAAATATATCTTAATGAAGACGAGATGCCAAAGGCATGGTATAACCTGCGTGCTGATATGAAACAGAAACCAGCACCATTATTAAATCCTGGTACACACCAGCCAATGAGTGTAGAAGAACTTTCAGGAGTTTTTTGTAAGGAACTTGCTGCACAGGAACTGGATGAGGATACTCCTTTTTTTGAAATCCCAGAGGAAATCCGCAATTTCTATAAAATGTACCGTCCGTCACCGTTAGTCCGTGCATACTGCCTGGAAGAAAAACTTGGCACACCAGCCAGAATTTATTATAAGTTTGAAGGCAATAATACAAGTGGCAGCCACAAATTAAATTCTGCAATAGCGCAGGCATATTATGCTAAGAAACAGGGGCTTAAAGGAGTAACTACAGAAACAGGTGCCGGCCAGTGGGGTACTGCCCTTTCTATGGCATGTTCATACTTTGGCCTTGACTGTAAGGTATATATGGTAAAATGCTCATATGAACAGAAACCTTTCCGCCGTGAGGTTATGCGTACTTATGGTGCATCAGTGACACCATCACCATCTATGGAAACTGAGGTTGGAAAGAAAATCCTTGCTGAACATCCAGGTACTACAGGAAGCCTTGGCTGTGCTATTTCTGAGGCAGTTGAGAAGGCAGTATCAAGTGAAGGATACCGTTATGTACTGGGAAGTGTGCTTAACCAGGTGCTTCTCCATCAGTCAGTTATTGGACTTGAAACAAAGTCAGCCCTTGACAAATATGGTATAAAGCCAGATATTATTATTGGCTGTGCTGGCGGTGGTTCTAATCTTGGCGGCCTTATTGCACCATTTATGGGTGAAAAACTCCGTGGTGAAGCAGATTACCGCATTATAGCTGTTGAGCCTGCATCATGCCCAAGCTTTACACGTGGTGTGTATGCTTATGATTTCTGTGATACAGGAATGGTCTGCCCGCTCGCTAAGATGTATACACTTGGCAGTGGCTTTATACCTTCTGCTAACCATGCAGGCGGACTCCGTTACCATGGCATGAGTTCTACATTGTCTGAACTGTACCACCAGGGATTAATGGAAGCAACAAGTGTTAAGCAGACAGAAGTGTTTGAGGCTGCGGAATATTTTGCAAGGATAGAAGGTATCCTTCCAGCACCAGAGAGTTCACATGCAATACGTGTTGCCATTGATGAAGCAAATAAGTGCAAGGAAACTGGAGAAGAGAAGACTATTGTATTTGGTCTTACTGGAACAGGATATTTTGATATGGTGGCTTATGAGAAATTCCATAATGGTGAAATGAATGATTATATTCCTACTGATGAAGAACTTGCGGCTTGCCGTGACAAGCTTCCAAAAGCTGAGTAAGTAAATGTTTTTTGATAAGCAGGCAATGCCAGTTATTATAAATTTATATAAATTCCAGGTAATGTTTTTTATATGAAAATGCTTTCCGCAGATTTTCCTTTATTGGGAAACCTGCGGAAAAGTTTGTAAGTTAATATATTTATACTAAGGAGGCTTTAATTAATTTATGGTAAAGATGTCACAGGTAAAAATTCCTGTTAAAACCATTCTAAAGGTTCTGCCAGGACAGTGTTCACAGCATGGCATTATTACAAATGAAGAGAAGAAGCTTGTATTACAGGCAGCCTCTAAAAGCCTTGGCATCCCAGCGGGTGAAGTATGGAATTTTGTGGTTAGAAAGAAATCGATGGATGCCAGAAAGAAAAATAACCAGGAAAATAACATTTATTATATTTACCATGTAGAATTTAATTGTAATAATGAACAGAAATTAGTCCGCCGTTATGGAAAAAATGATGTATCATTTATTCCTGGTAATGAGAATGAAAAATATACCAAAAGCATTTTTCCGTCTGGTAATAGTATTATAAAGAAAGATAACCACCATGTGCTTGTTGCAGGTTTTGGGCCAGCAGGCCTTTTTGCTGCGCTGGTACTGGCAAGGGCAGGGTTTAACCCTGTTGTTATTGAGAGGGGCATGGATGTAAGGGAGCGCCAGAAAGTTACCAGCAGGTTCTGGGAGGGCGGGGAATTAAACCCTGAATGTAATGTGCAGTTTGGAGAAGGAGGCGCAGGCACATTTTCAGATGGTAAATTAAATACATTAGTTAAAGATAAAGATGGATATAACCGTATGGTTTTAAATACACTTGCAGAGTTTGGCGCACCTTCAGAAATACTTTACCTGCAGAAGCCGCATATTGGCACAGACAGGCTTGCAGATGTTGTGGAGGCAATGCGGTGTGAGATAATAAAGCTTGGGGGAACGGTACATTTTAATACCAAACTTACAAATATTATTTATAAGGATGGATGTATAAATGGTGCAAAAATTTCAAAAATTACTGGTAATGGCATTTGTGGTGAAGAACAGGAGATAAAATGTACACATCTTGTCCTTGCTATAGGCCATAGTGCACGTGATACATTTTACAGCCTTTATGGCAATGGGCTTTATATAGAGCCAAAGGCATTTGCAATTGGAGTGCGTGTGGAACATCCACAGGACATTATTGGTTACAGCCAGTATGGAAGTTTATATACTAAGCTTCCTGCCGCAGATTATAAACTGGCTTGTAAGGCAAAGGACGGACGTGGTGTATATTCATTCTGCATGTGTCCAGGAGGTTATGTTGTAAATGCGTCATCAGAGCTGGGACGCCTTGCAGTAAATGGAATGAGCAATTATGCACGTAATGGCAGAAATGCGAATAGTGCAATAGTAGTAACTGTTTCTCCAGAAGATTTTGGAGGGAATGGCGCACTTGCAGGTATAGAATTCCAGCGTAAATGGGAAGAAGAAGCATACAGGCAGGCGGGTGGCAAAATTCCTGTACAGCTTTTTGATGATTTCTGCAATAATATAAAAAGTACAAGTTTTGGGGATATAATGCCTGATATGAAAGGCGGTTATATGCTTGCAAATACAAGGGCGGCAATGCCTGCTTTTGTTGGAAACCTTGTAGAAGAGGGCATTAAGAATTTTGGTAAGAAAATAAAAGGGTATTCCAGGGAAGATGTGCTGGTTTCAGGAATTGAAAGCAGGACTTCATCACCAGTAAGGATAAACCGTGATAAAGATTTCCAGGCAAATATACATGGTATTTATCCATGTGGTGAAGGTGCAGGCTACGCAGGAGGGATAACATCTGCGGCAGCCGATGGCATACGTGTAGCACTTGCAGTAATCAATTCATAATTATAGTTGTATTTATTTAAAAAGTATTTTAATATGTATCTTAAAGGTACTTTAGAATACTTTTTATAGTATCTGGAAATACCTGCATGTTTTGTATATTTATATTTTGTATGTTTATGTTTTATATGTTTATGCTAATGAAAGGATTTTATAAAAATGAATGAAGAAAAAATTGCCAGGATTAATGAATTATACCATAAATCAAAAGATGAAGGTCTGTCACCAGAGGAGGCAGAAGAGCAGCAGGAGCTTAGAAAGGAATATATTGCTTCTGTACGGAATAATCTAAAAGGCCAGCTTGACAGCATAACTATAGTAAATCCTGATGGTACAAGCAGGAATTTAGGTAAAGAACATAAAAAAAGAACATTGCATTAATAAGGAATTAAATGAATAATTTATTACAGGAGTTTATTATAAGTATTAAAGGGGTTATGGTTCACTACAGGAATAATCCAGAAGACAAAAATCTCTGCCTTGTTGCCTGCTCAATAAAAAATGTTATAACAGATAACAATGAAAATAATAGTAAAATATTAGTACAAGTTTTAGAAGAAAATATTCCTTTAATATATCTGGGAAAACTGGATAAGGACTGTTCATATTTTCCTGGTGATGGTTTTCCGGAAATATGGCAGTTTATATGCACTTCTATAGATATAATGACTGAAGCATATAAACATGGGGAAACAGCAGTTGTTTATGATATATCAGATATGTTACAAGGGATACCAGATTTTAAATACTGGAATTCAAAAAAGAACATGCACTCATACTGGAAATGTTATATCCGTCCAGTAAAAAGAAAATGGAAATTACAGCTTAGAAGGTTTTAGTAAATATATTAAATTTAGAAAGCAGGTGTTTTAACCAGGCAGATGGACAATAATAAAAGTATTTTAAGGGACAGGGTTAAAAAACTCAGGGCAGGCATGACACTACAGGAGAAACAGGAAAATGACATATTTTTATATAATAATATCCTGGCTTCGGGCATACTTAGTGCCACAAAACAGGTTTATATTTATGTGTCATATGGCACTGAGGCAGATACAACATTTCTTATAGAAAAACTTTTGCAGCAGCAACAGCATATAGTTGCAGTGCCACGCGTTAGTGGTAAAGAAATGGACTTTTACAGGATTAAGGAGATGGCAGATTTAAAGCCTGGATTTAATGGGATACCAGAACCAGCTAACGGACAGCTTGTCACAGAATGTAATGGGATAATGTTTATGCCAGGGCTTGTTTTTGACAAATACCACGGACGTATAGGGTATGGCGGAGGGTACTATGACAGGTATCTTTCAAAACATAAAAATGATAATATTTTTAAGGTAGCAATAGCATATGATTTCCAGGTTCTGAAAACAGAAAAGATTATAATGGAAGAACATGATATAAAACCAGATATTATTATTACAGAAAAAGCAGCATATTAAGTATATATTTTATTATAAGTATTTTATAATGAACACAATTTCTTCAAAAATTAAACACAACTGATACATAATTGGCTGGTAATATAAGTATTGTAAACAGGAACAAGCCAGTGAAACAAATATTTATAAATAGTTTATTGCAGATTATATATACAGATGTTTAATGAAAGGGGAAATTATTATGACAAAGAAAAACTTTTTAAAGATTACTACTTATGCAGCAGTTTTTGGTATTATTGGAGGAATGAGCTTTGAAGGTGTGACATATCTTTCAGATAAGTTAACCAGCAGGACATCTGTTGAGGATACTGTAAAAACGGAACAGGATTTAGAAGAAGACCAGACAGGGGACACAAGTAATAATACAATAGTAAATAAAGTTACAACTGTTTCAAGTTCCAGTGGTGTATCAGATGTGGTAGAAGATGTCCTTCCTTCATTAGTTGCAATAGATGTTACTGCAACCCAGACTACAACAGATTTCTTTGGAAGGACATATGAACAGGATGCCACTGGAAGCGGCTCAGGAATAATAGTAGGAAAAGATGATGATTATCTTTATATTGCCACTAATAACCATGTAGTAGCAGATGCGGATAAGGTTTCTGTAAAATTTTATGATGACAAAATATATGATGCAGCAGTTAAAGGGACAGATTCCACAGCAGATATTGCAGTTGCAGCAGTTAAGCTTAAGGATATTGCTGTAGAAACTATGGAAAAAATAAAGGTTGCAAAATTAGGCGACTCAGATAGTGTGAAAGTAGGGCAGCAGGCAATAGCAATAGGAAATGCACTTGGTTACGGGACATCTGTAACAGTTGGCTATATCAGTGCTAAAGACAGGGAAGTACAAAGTGAAGATGCTAATATGAAACTTATGCAGACAGATGCTGCTATTAATCCAGGCAACAGTGGCGGCGCACTTGTTGATATTAATGGTTCTGTAATAGGTATTAATTCAGCGAAATATGCTGATACAAATGTTGAAGGCATGGGATTTGCAATTCCAATTAATGTTGCAACACCTATTATTAAAAATATAATTGATGCAGAAGAAGTTTCTGAGGAAGAGGCAGCTTACCTTGGTATTGTGGCTGGCAAAGAAATTCCTTCTGAATATGCAGAATATTACCATATCCCTGAAGGTGTGTTTATAGAGGAAGTTACAGAAGGTGCACCTGCACAGAAAGCAGGGATACAGAAAGGTGATATTATAGTTAAATTTAATGGTATGGAAATTAAAACAATGGAAAGCCTCCAGGAAAAGCTTGCACTATGTAAAGCAGGCAAAAAAGTTGAAGTAGTAATTAAAAGGGCTGACAATGGAGAATATATAGAAAAAACAATGGAAGTTGTACTTGGCAGGAAAACGGATGCAGAAGATGCAGGCAATACACCTTTGCCAGATAATGGCAGTACAAATAATGGCCTGCCATTTGGAAACAGGATAAGATAATTTACAGTTATCTTTTACTATCAGAGGGACGCAGGGGTTTATGTGTTCCACTAAATTATTACATTCCGGTGCACGATTGTGCTACGCCAATATAAAACAATATCATTAAGTTAAGGAGACTTGTTTAAAAATAGTATAATTACTGAAGCTGGCAAATCCAAAGTGCCTTCCATGAACAAAGCACGCTTTCGCTTGAACTTGCACGCAATGGTGCATAAAGCCCTAAAAAACAGGGCTTAAGCACCAGCGGCTTCGTACAGCTTGTTCATGTAAGCACATTTGGAATTTGCCAGCTAATCTAATCTTTGCCAGTTTCCAAAAATATTTCTATCAAAATCCTTAACTAAATGACATTGCGCTACACCAGCCTATGCAGCAGGTTTCAAGTGCCCCTGTAATGTAATAATATTAGATGGAACACGTAAAACCTGCTGTACCCATCAGAATTACAAAAAACACAACATAAAAGCAAAATAAACACTATAACTGGAAATTATGGTGAGGAGAAAGTGATTTAGACAAACGGCAGTACAGAGGGGTTATTTTTGTATAAATACCCATATTGTAATTACTACATTATGTAACAAGTGACTAGCAAAATCATCCCCCACCCCCATTTCCAGTTATCTTTTTATTTTGTGTTTTATTGCAGGTTGCTGGTGGCAGGTTTTGCGTGCCAGATGCCATGAATTATTCCGTAAAAGGGGCACTTTAACCCCGCCGGCATTTAAGCCATATATTAAATGTTGCGAAAGAAACGCAAGTTTATTTTGGAACATTAAATATATGGCTTTATGTGCCGCTGCGTGGGTTAACGTAGCGGAAGCGTGCCCCTGTATGGAATATTCTGGCTCTGGCACTAAAAACCGTCCGTTTTCCAACCAACACAAGATAACTGGAAATTTTATATTGCATCTTTGTAATTTATATGCTAGAATGTTTTTTGTTACAAGCCGTTACAGGCAATTGTACTTTTGTAAATTTTAATTATATACTAGTATATTAAAGGCTATGAACATGAAGGCATTATGCCTGCCAGGCATACAGTATATCTTTTTAGAGAGAGGATGTCACCGGCTGGAAGCATCCTTATGGATATGTATATCTGGTATTCACATGGGAGCTGCGTTCCTGAAGGTAATACGTTGGTAATATTGTGTAAGGAGCGACGTTTTGCAGGCGTTATATGTATAATAAGAGTTTATGGAATACATTGTTTTTAGCAGGAATTGTACCTGTTATTCCATAAGAAACAGGGTGGTACCGCGGAATTTACGTCCCTGCCGTTTTATACGGCAGGGGCTTTTTTAGTTTTAATAAGGTTATTGATGCTTTATTTATATTTATTAGATTTATTAAAGAAAGCATACAAAATGAAGAAAGACGGGGGATAAATATGAAAGACAAATTAAAGAAAATCATGGACACCGCCATTGAACAGATTGATGCAACTGAACAGCTTGATAAGCTGAATGATATTAAAGTTGTATTTTTAGGCAAAAAAGGTGAGCTTACATCCCTGCTTAAATCCATGAAAGACCTTGCACCAGAAGACAGGCCAAAGGCAGGCCAGATGGTAAATGAGGCAAGGACAAAGATTGAAGGGATGCTTGAGGCAAAGAAGAAAGAATTTGAGAAAGCGGTTCTTGAAGAAAAACTCGCAAATGAAAAAATAGATGTTACCCTTCCTGGCACAAAACTTCCAGAAGGACACCGTCATCCAAGTAATATAACTCTTGAAGAAGTTGAGAATATATTTATTGGAATGGGATATAAGGTAGTTGAAGGCCCGGAAATTGAAAAAGATTATTATAATTTTGAAGCATTAAATATACCAGCAGACCATCCAGCCAAGGACGAGCAGGACACATTTTATATTACACAGGACATACTTCTGCGTACACAGACTTCTTCTGTACAGGTGCATGAAATGGAAAAAGGAGAACTTCCAATAAGAATGATAGCGCCTGGCAGGGTTTTCCGCTCTGATGAAATGGATGCCACACATTCACCAACATTCCACCAGATAGAAGGGCTTGTAGTAGATAAAGGAATTACATTTGCAGACCTTAAAGGTACATTACAGGAATTTGCAAAGAAGCTGTTTGGTGAAGAAACAAAAATCAAATTCAGGCCGCACCATTTCCAGTTTACAGAGCCTAGTGCAGAAGTAGACGTTTCATGTTTTAAATGTGGTGGCAAAGGATGCCGTTTCTGTAAAGGTTCAGGCTGGGTTGAAATACTTGGCTGTGGCATGGTGCATCCGCATGTACTTGAAATGAGCGGAATAGACCCTGAAGAATATTCAGGCTTTGCATTTGGTGTAGGGCTTGAGCGTATCGCATTATTTAAGTATGAAATTGATGATATGAGATTGTTATATGAAAATGATACACGTTTTCTTAAACAATTCTAAATCCCTGCCAGCAGGAATATAGATTGCAGATATCATTAAGAAAGCATCTAAAATTAAGAAAGATGAGGTATAAAAATGGATACATCATTATCATGGATAAAAGCATATGTGCCAGACCTTTCATGCAGTGCACAGGAATATACTGATGCAATGACTTTGTCTGGTACAAAGGTTGAAGGATATAAGGAGTTTGATAAAAACCTTGATAAAATAATAGTTGGCAAAATTAATAAGATAGAAAAACATCCTGATGCAGACAAACTTGTTGTATGCCAGGTACAAATTGATGAAGAAGGTACAGAAGTACAAATTGTAACAGGTGCACCAAACGTAAAAGAAGGGCAGAAAGTCCCTGTAGTCCTTGAAGGCGGACATGTTGCAAGCTCACATAAAGATGGCCAGTCAGAGGATGGTTTTAAGATTAAAAAGGGCAAGCTGCGTGGAGTTGAGTCATATGGAATGATGTGTTCTATTGAGGAACTTGGTTCTAATTCCAATATGTACCCTGATGCTGACCCTGATGGCATATATATTTTAAGTGATAACCCAGAGTATGCCAGTGCTGCTGTTGGCTCTGATGCAATAGGGCTTCTTGGGCTGCATGATGTTGTATTTGAATATGAAATCACATCAAACCGTGTTGACTGTTTTGGTGTATTAGGTATTGCGCGTGAAGCAGCAGCAACATTTGGAAAGAAATTTGTGCCGCCAGTAGTCACTGGAACAGGCAATAGTGAAGATGTTAATAACTATATTAAAGTAGAAGTAGAAAACCCGGAATTATGCCCAAGGTATACAGCAAGGGTAGTGAAAAATATAAAACTTGCACCATCACCAGAATGGATGCAGAGACGCCTTGCATCTGTTGGCATAAGGCCTATTAACAATATAGTTGACATTACAAACTATGTTATGGAAGAGTATGCACAGCCAATGCACGCATATGACCTTGATACTATTGAGGACAGGAAAATTATTGTAAGGAAAGCAGCAGAAGGGGAGAAATTCACAACGCTTGACGGCCAGGAAAGAGAACTTGATGACACAATGCTTATGATTTGTGATGGCAAAAAGCCAATAGGCATTGCTGGCATTATGGGCGGTGAAAATTCCATGATTACAGATAATGTTACAACAATGCTTTTTGAAGCAGCAACATTTAATGGTACAAACATACGTCTTTCAGGTAAAAAACTGGGTATGCGTACTGATGCACAGGCTAAATTTGAAAAGGGGCTTGACCCCAATAATGCAATGGAAGCAATGAACCGTGCCTGCCAGCTTGTAGAAGAACTTGGTGCTGGTGAAGTTGTAGGAGGCGCTGTTGATGTTTATCCTGTTAAAAAAGAACCTGTGGTAATTCCATATGATGCTGGCAAAATCAATGCACTTCTTGGCACAGATATACCTGAAGAAGAAATGATTAAATATTTTGAAACAATAGATTTAATTGTTGACAGGGAAAACAAGACTGTCACAGTGCCAACATGGAGGCAGGATTTAGAGCGTATTGCAGACCTTGCGGAAGAAGTTGCACGTTTTTATGGATATGATAAAATACCGGTAACACTTCCAAAAAGCTCAGCAACAACAGGAGGGCTTACAGATAAGCTTAAGATGGAAAAGGCAGCAAGGACAGTTGCAGAAGCATATGGTTTTTGTGAAGGTATGACATATTCATTTGAAAGCCCTAAGGTTTATGACAAGCTTTGTCTTGGTGAAGATGATATGCTAAGGAAAAGCATACGCATAAGCAACCCTCTTGGAGAGGATTACAGCGTAATGCGTACATCACCACTGGGCGGTATGCTTTATTCACTTGCTAATAACTATAACAGAAGAAATAAAAATGTGCGGCTTTATGAGATTGCTAATGTGTATATTCCAAAAGAGCTTCCATTAACAGAACTTCCAGACGAGCGCACAATGCTGGCATTTGGAATGTATGGCGAAGGGGATTTCTTTACCATGAAAGGTGTTATAGAAACCATTATTAAAAAGCTTGGGCTGGATGGCATAGCAGAATATAAACCAGGCACAAGCAGGAATTACTTCCATCCTGGCAGGCAGGCAGAAGTAATCTATAATGGAAAAGAAATTGCGTATATTGGCGAAGTCCACCCGGTAGTACAGAAAAACTTTGAAATTGGCGAAAGGGTATATATAGCAGTAATTGATTTAAAAACTGTAATGGAAATGCCTTCTTGCATTGTTAAATATAAAGGTGTGCCTAAATTCCCTGCAATTACACGTGATATAAGCCTTAGTATGAAAAAAGATGTAACAGCAGGTGAAGTTGAAGAGGTTATCAGGAAAAAGGCTGGCAAAATCCTTGAATCATATGAACTGTTTGATATCTATGAGGGTTCACAGCTTCTTAAAGGCTATAAATCACTTGCATATAAAATTGTATTCAGGGCACAGGACAGGACACTTACTGATGATGAAGCAGGAAAAGCAATGGATAAAATAATTTCTTCACTTGCTGAAAAAGAAGTCGTACTCCGTCAATAAATTTTACTTTACGAAAAATAAACAATGGTATATAATAAACAACAGGCAGTGCTGGCAAAACCAGTACTGTCAGTTTTTGTAATGCAAGACGGGAGGCATAGGGGATTATTGTGAAAAAGAAACATAAAAAAATAATAAGATTTTTTTCATGGATTTTATTTATTATATACTTAATTGTTATGGTTTATTTTTTATTTTTCAGTGAGCAGTTCGGGCGTGTGCCAAGAGACACATACCGCTATAATTTAGAACCATTTACAGAAATTAAAAGATATATAAAATACAGCAAGGAAATAGGCAGCTTTAATGTTATAATCAACCTTTTTGGTAATGTTGCCTGCTTTATGCCATTTGGCTTTGTACTGCCAATCCTGTCTAATAAACAAAGAAATATTTTTAAAGTTACATTTTTAAGCTTTCTCTGTTCAGTTACAGTTGAACTTATACAGCTTGTATCAAAACTTGGTTCATGTGATGTAGATGATGTTATATTAAATACACTTGGAGGTTTACTTGGTTATATAATGTTTTGCATATGTATAGGGATTATACATATATTTACAGGTAAAAAGAAACATTAGCAGGCCGGCTTTGTATCTGTGTGCTGTATTGCACAAAGTTACTTATGCACAAAAGGCAGCGCAGAAAAGAGGATTAAAATTGAAGAAAAAAGGACATAAGAAAGAAAACGGGGAACTCCGTTTAACGGATAAAAGACATCCTGTATCAGGCATAGCCTCCTCTGTACTTGCAGCCGTATCATTTATTTCATTTGCAGCAGCGTGTATTATATCAGGCAGGAACGGTGGCAATGCAGGGTTTGGTATCGGTCTTATAGGGATTTCCTGTTTACTTGTAAGCATTACAGGTTTTATAATGGCTTGGATAAGCCTGCACCAGGAGAATATAAGGCCATTGTTTCCTACAATAGGTTCACTGGCAAATGGCCTGCTGGTAATAACTTATATGGTATTATATATATTAGGAGTGTAAAAAGACACTAGAAATAATTACCAGAAAAGAAAGATAAGCAATGTACATGAATGGAGGTCTGCAATGGCAATAAATTTTTCAAAAGAAGATAAAGAAAAAATGGAGCAGGATAAATCAGAAATCTATACAAAGCGTACAGAAGAGTCTTATGCAGAGTACGTAAAAAACCTTAAAGGAAGTAAAAAAGGAAGGTATTTTGCAGATTATTACTTAAAATTTGTTATTGCGGCAGTTATTGTTATTGCAGGCCTTATATATTTTGTGCGGGATGCAGTTGCAACAAAGCCTTCCACTGTTTTATCAATTGCAATAGAAGGTGATGCAATAGAAGATGAAAATTTAATAAAATTTGCAGAAATAATAGAGGATGAACTAAATCTTGATACAGAACATGAAAGGGTAAATATTTTCAGTGTTACAAGTGACAGGCAGTTACAGACATTTCTGTATACAGGACAGACAGACATTGTAATATCAACAGAAGAAAAGTTCCAGAAATGGGCAGAAGCAGGTTATTTCTTTGAACCTGCCAGTACAGAAGAACTGTCATTTTATAATAATTTCCCAGAAGACCAGAAATTTTATTCCAATTATATAAGCAGTGAAGATTTACGTAACAGTGGACAGATTACAGATGCAGAACCAAGTGACAAAACACTGTATAATTATGGAATATACCTTACAGGGACAGATAAATATGCCAAAGAGCTTGGAGGGCTTGTTCCAGAGCCCGTTGCAGGAGTTTCTGCATCATCTAAAAATATAGACTATGCAGTTTTATTCCTTAAATATATGACAAGTAAATAGATTATCCTAAAACAGCCGTTATGAAAAGATTAAAAAGTATATTCAGTTATATAAATTTTAAGTGTGTTTTTCCAGAATATTTTAGGCACAGGTCGAAAATTTTACTTGACATTTATTTATGTATATGGTAAAAATATAACAAAAATTAAAAGCAATAAACAGTAACATAAAGTATTACAAATCAATAAAAAATAATATAAAAGCTATGAACAGAATAGTAGGTATCTGGAATTTTCAGAGAGAAGCCGTATGGTGCGAGGCTTTATTGGAAAGATACTGAACCAGCCTGGGAGCTGTGGGTTTCCACCGGAAGTCACCGTTATCACAGACGTATATAAGCAACAGCTTATTAATGAGTGCAGGTTAGCCTGAATTTAGGTGGTACCGCGGGATTTATCCGCCCTAAGATATGTGTAAAACATATTTTAGGGCTTTTTTATTTTATTAGTAACTGCTAATTGTCTGTTTATAAGCCAGGGATAAAATCCAGAAAGGACGGGATATAATTTATGAAGGTAGCAAATTTAGTAGGACAGAGGTTTAAAGAAAGGCCAGCAGACTGCGTAATTGACAGCCATGCGCTTATGGTACGCGGCGGGTTTATGAAATATGTGGGCAATGGTATTTATTCAGAGTTTCCTGCACTTAGAAGGGTTACAGCTAAAATTGAAAATATAATACGCAAAGAGATGGATGCAATAGACGGGCAGGAAGTTCTTTTTCCTGTTGTGCTGCCAGCTTCTTTATGGGAAGAGTCGGGCAGGTATGAAAGCGTTGGCAATGAACTTGTACGTTTTAAGGACAGGAGTGGTTCAAACCATGTGCTTGGAATGACACACGAAGAGGCTGCTGTACATCTTGTACGTGAATATGCACAGTCTTATACAAAATATCCGTTTATGATTTACCAGATACAGCGCAAGTTCAGGGATGAAGCAAGGCCAAGGGCTGGAATGATACGTGTACGTGAATTTACAATGAAAGATGCTTATTCATTCCATACCTCACAGGAAGACCTTGACAAATACTATGAAGTATGTTTCCAGGCATATAACCGCATTTTCCAGAAAGCAGGTGTGCCAGAAGTTATTACAGTACAGTCTGACTCAGGTATGATGGGTGGCAGTGTTTCACATGAGTATATGCTTTTAACACCTGTTGGTGAAGATTCGATAGTTATTTGTGATGAATGTGGCTACCGTTCTAATATGGAAGCAGCAGAAAACCAGGTTATAAATAATGCTGGCACAGCAGAGGAATTGGAATGTATAGAAACACCAGACTGCAAAACAATAGAGGATGTGTGTGCTTTCCTGGAAAGTGATGTTGAAACTTCATGTAAAGCTGTTGTATACCAGAAGAATTCTGATGATAAGTTTGTAGTTGCATTTGTACGTGGAGATTATGAAGTAAATGAAACAAAGTTAAGGAATATAGTTGGTGAAGAAATCCATACTGCTGTAATTACAGATGAGGACTGCCTTACTGCTGGCTATATAGGGCCTTATAATTTCCCAGAGGAAGCAGAATTTTACCTGGATGTTTCATTAAAAGGGATTGCAAGCCTTGTGGCTGGTGCTAATAAAGAGGGATACCACTATAAAGGCCTTAATCTTGAAAGGGATTTAGAAAGTGCCAGTTATGTGGATATTGCCAAGGTTAAAGAAGGTGGTATTTGTCCTTGCTGCCAAAAACCATCACTGGCAATTAAGCGTGGTATAGAAGTTGGTAATATTTTCCAGTTAGGCACAAAGTATACTAAGTCAATGGATATGCAGTATACAGATGAAAATGGCAAAAACAATTATCCTGTAATGGGATGTTATGGCATAGGTGTAGGGCGTCTTGCTGCTTCTATATGTGAAGCGCACCATGATGAATACGGGCCTGTATGGCCAATTTCAATAGCACCATGGGAAGTCCAGTTGTGCTGCCTGCGTGCAGATGATGAAGAAACTAAAAAGACAGCAGACAGCCTTTATAACAGTTTGCAAAATGACGGGATAGAAGTTATTTATGATGACAGGAGTGTAAGGCCTGGTGAAATGTTCTCTGATGCTGACCTTA
Organism: uncultured Lachnospiraceae bacterium; assembly: GCA_910579085.1. Taxonomy (GTDB): domain Bacteria; phylum Bacillota; class Clostridia; order Lachnospirales; family Lachnospiraceae; genus Butyribacter. Next base: position 38,588 of record CAJTRU010000018.1, read on the forward strand.
TAGGTGCACCAATACGTGTAATTGCCAGTCCGCGTAATCTTAAAGAGTCTGCTGTTGAAATTACTACAAGGGATAAATCTGTAAAAGAATTAGTTCCTGTAGAAAAAGCAGCAGAATTTATAAAGGATTTACGTCTTAAACTTTTTGCAGAGATAGACTCACATGTTGAAAACTATAAGTAAATATATTATAATATATAAATGAATATCAAATATCAGAAATTGTATATATAGAATTTTCATAATATAGAAATTGTGTATATAGAATTTGCCTGTATATATGGATATAACGGCTTTGCCTGTATGGGAAATGAATTATAAGACAGAATTTTGAAAAATTTTGACAAAACTATTATATATATAGCTCTAAGCGCCGATATAATATACAGATTATAACCTTATCAAAATTCTTGTGGAAACATAGCATACTGCCAGGGGATTTTGGTATAATGGTAAAGGGCAGGAAGGCTGCAAGGCTGGTTTCTGTCTGTACAGGTTATTATATAATATTGAAGAACGGATGCTTTATATATATTCAAGGAGGAATTTTTTATGGTTATTAAACATAATATGTCTACACAGTTTGCCACAAGGCATCTTAATATAGCGGAAGACGTTAAAGGCAAGGCAACAGAAAGGCTGACTACCGGCTACAGGATAAACAGGGCAGCAGACAGCGCTGCAAGCATGGTGGTATGGGAGTCTATAAGAAACCAGGTAAGGGGACTTAACCAGGCAGGCAAAAATTCACAGGATGGACAGGGATTTATAAATACTGCTGATTCAGGAATGAACGAGCTTACTTCAATACTCCACAGAATGAAAGAACTCTGTGTACAGGGGGCTAATGATACAAATACTGCTGAGGACAGGGAAGATATCCAGATGGAAATTGATGCCCTTAACAATGAAATAAACAGGATAGCAGAGGAAACCGAGTTCAATAAAATCAAGATTTTTAAAGACCCAGGTTATGACGCTGAAGACCCAGACTGGCAGCCAGGAGGCAATGGTGTTGAAGGAAACAGGGAATTTGTATTCCAGGTAGGAGCGAACTCCAAACAGTTAGTTTCAACACGTCTTCCAGTTTTTAATACAAAAATACTTGGCACAGAGGGTGTAAATGTATCAAATTCTGTCAATGCTACAAGCGGGCTTGCAGTACTTGATAAATCTTTAGAGATTGTAGACCTTGAGCGCTCAAGGCTTGGAGCAGTATCCAACAGGCTTGAACATGCCTATGCTAATTCTTCAAACGCTTCTGAGAATTCACAGAATTCAGAAGCAACTATACGTGATACTGATATAGCAGATGAGGCGATAGCATATGCAACTGCTGATATACTACAACAGGCAGATGTTGCAATGATTGCACAGGCAAATGGTGAGAGGGAAACAATATTAGCAATGGTATTATAAAAATTTAACATAGTTGTTTTCTTCAGGCTTCAATATTTATTGAAGCCTGAAATTATATAATCACATAATTGGAGAATTGATATGAATAATACTTCTGGCAATAGAGGTGGTACGGTTATAATTGAACCTGTATACCCGCATCCTATGCTTATACATATAAGCAGGCTGGCTGATGGTAATGAAAACATGCTAAAGGATGGAAGGGTATTTTTAAACCAGTATTATGATAAATATAACAATGCAGAAAATAATGCAGATGGCAGTATAAATAATGAAATGCTCCTGTTACAGCTTGCATATGAGAAAAATATTGTAACTGCATTTTTTGAATGTAATAAAAGGGAGCAGTGGCGCAAGCGTGTTTTAATAGAGAAATCAATTAACCTGCTTGTCAATTCCGTAGCTGAAAAATATGCAGTTATAGTTATAGAAAGCCTTATGTTTGCATTTGGCTGGCAGTTCCGCATTGATATTAACCGTAAATGGGAAGCTACAGAAGAAGAACGTGCCAATTTCCATGAGAAAACTGTATTTGAAAAGCGTCTCCAGAATGATATGATTGGACAAATACAGATTATTAATAATAACAGGAAAATTGATATTTCAGAATATATGGAGGATGAAACAAGCCAGGACACAAATGCAAATACTGCATATAATAATACTGGTGGCAGTGACAGTGGTGTTCCAGATAGTGTAACAGAAGAAATTCCAGAACATTATAATGAAGATTATGGCACTGGCAGCCGCCAGAACCAGGAAACAGCCAGTAACAGAAGACGGACAGGTACTGCCTCCAGAAAGGAGAAAGCTTTGCAGAAAAACAGCCAGAAAGAAAGTAATGACAAAGCCAGCCAGGATAATGGCATTGATGGTATCCCAGACCCTGTAATGGAATATAAGAAGATGGAAGAAGCTAAGTATTATAAGCATATGAATATAAGGAACAAGCGTGTTTTAAAGAAAGCTTTCCAGGGAAATGCTTCAAGCCAGTGTGAAATGGGTGATTATTATGCAGAAAAGGACGGAGGGCATCTTGACTACCAGGAGGCAGCAAAGTGGTATTCTGCTTCTGCAAGGAAAGGCTATGAAAGGGCATCTTTTGAACTTGGCAAACTATATGACCAGAACCCGCCGGAAATTGAAGATGCAAAGGACAAGGCAGTACAGATATACACCACTATGGCTGAACAAGGGCTTCCAACAGCACAATGTATTCTTGGCATGAAATACTGGTTTGGTGATGGTGTTGAAATTGATTTTAAAAAGGCAATAAACTGGTTACAGAAGGCAGCAGCCCAGAAACATGATGCAGCAATAAGAAGCCTTGCAGATTTATATGCAGCAATAAATGATTCTGAAAATGCATACAGATGGTATAAAACCGGGGCTTCATATGGTGATGACTACTGCCGCAAGAAACTTAGGAATTATTAACAACTGACATTTTTACACCAATTCTGACATTTTAATATTTTCTCCTGCTTTAATATTTGTTAAAATAACCCCATAATAAATTTTGAAAGAGAGGGGTATATAATGAAACGGACAAAAAAGCGGGGGAAATATTTTTTTAAGCCTTGTATTACTGCTGTAACATTATCAGCAGTTGTGTTATCAGGTATTCCAGTACAAGGGCTTTCTGGCATTGTAAAAACTGCAAGTGCAGCGGGAACACCAGCAGAAAGGGAAGACAATACAATAGTCTATTTTGTAGATTGTGGTGACTATAATGTAACAACTGTATCAGAGGGAGACCAGTTTGGCACACATAACAGTGTTACAGACCAGATTTATGGCAAAGACCCGGTAACAGGATATGCATGGGGTATTGATGATACAATTAGTACACCTGCTGTTAATGGAAGTTCAAATACTGGCGGTGTAGATACGGACTGGACATGGCCATATGAGTCTAATACGGCAGACGGAGTACCTAAGACTTCATCTAACCGCTATACCAAGAACCAGTTTGAGAAAGGTATTGAAACAAGGTATCTGGACTATAAATTTGAAATTGAAAATGGTACATATTATATTGAGGCAGGTTTTGCAGACCCGTGGGGATGCTCAAAAGAACCAGCAATTTACCTGAATAAAGACCAGAAAGATGAAAAACTTGTTTCAGAAGCATTTGATGTAGCAGCAGGAGGACCAGCAGTTACAACATTTACTGTTACAGATGGTGTATTGTCACTAAATTTAAGAGGGAGCGGCACAAATAATCTTGCAATTAATTTAACATATATAATTATAAAGAAAGCAGATGCTGCTTCAATGGTTAAGACTGATTATAATGCACTGGATATTAAAACAGAAGTATCTTCTGATATTATACTTCCAGTAACTGGCAAAGGCGGAAGCAGCATTACATGGACATCATCAAATCCAGATATAATAAGTGCAGATGGCAAGGTGGCTGTGCCAGAAGCTGGTGCAGGTGATGCAAATGTAACCCTTACAGCCACAATTGTAAATGGAACTGAAAAAATGGAGAAAAAATTTGAGGTAACAGTTATGGCAAAAAGTGATTTTACAGGATTATCAGATTTTAATATGGGTGAAGTACAGGTAACAGACAGTTACTATGTTAATTCACTGGATAAAGAGAATAAATACCTGTTATCCCTGGACACAGACAGGCTGCTTGCAGGCTTCAGGGAAACAGCAGGATGTATTGCAGGCATGACGCCGGATGATGTAATCCAGTATATGAATAATGCGGAGCGCTATGGCGGCGGATGGGAAAATGCACTTATAGGCGGCCACACCCTTGGGCACTGGCTTTCTGCTATGGCACAGGCATATGCTAATAAAGGCACTAATGAGAGTGACAGGGCAGATATAAAAAAGACACTTGACAGTGTAATAGATGCACTTGCAGACTGCCAGGCAAAGACAAATGGCACAGAATATGAAGGTTATTTATTTGGTGCAACCCTTCCAAGCAGCACGGATTTTGATATACAGTTTGACAATGTAGAAAAGGGGCTGGCAAATATTTCAACACAGGCATGGGTTCCCTGGTATACAATGCATAAAATACTTGCAGGGCTTATAACTACATATGAACTTGAGGGCAATGAAACAGCTTATAATATAGCTAAAAATCTTGGTAACTGGATTTATAACAGGGTTATAAAGTGGGACGCTTCTACACAGAAAACTGTACTGGGCATAGAATATGGCGGTATGAATGACTGCCTGTATGATTTATATGATATAGTTGCAGCAAAAGAAGGAAAAGAAGCTGCTGCCAGGTACGCAGAAGCAGCACACCAGTTTGATGAAGAAACACTTTTTAATAAAGTTTATAATGGTACAAAAAATGCACTTGACAATACACATGCCAATACTACTATACCTAAGTTTCTTGGTGCATTAAACAGGTATGAAACACTTGGTGATGGAAAATACCTTGAATATACAGAGAGTTTCTGGGACTATGTTGTAAATAACCACAGTTATATTACAGGTGGCAACAGTGAATGGGAACATTTTGGGGCAGATAATATTCTTGATGCAGAAAGGACAAATTGCAACTGTGAAACCTGTAACACATACAATATGCTTAAACTTTCACGTAAGCTTTTTATGGTTACAGGAAAGCCAAAGTATACTAACTTCTATGAAAATACACTTATAAATGCAATTATGCCATCACAGAACCCTGAAACTGGCATGAGCATGTATTTCCAGCCAATGGCAAGCGGATACCATAAAGTTTTTGGCACAGAAGAAGGGAATTTCTGGTGCTGTACAGGTTCTGGAATGGAGAATTTTACAAAGTTAAATGACAGCATTTATTACCAGAAAGACAATAACATTATAATAGCACAATATCTTGCTTCCGAAGCAGAGTTTAAGGCAGGAAACCTGAAGATAACCCAGGAAGGGGATTTATCAAAGTCAGATACATTTACAATTACAGTAAAAGCACTTGGACAAGGGGAAGTAAACGGAGGACTTAGGCTGCGCCTTCCAGACTGGCTTGCAGGTGAGGCAGCAGTAACTGTTAATGGTGAAGCTTATAAACCTGCGGTTAAAGAAGATTACGCTGTAATCCCGCAAAATATGGTTAAAGACGGAACAAAGATTACAATTACACTTCCAATGGAAACAAGGGCTTATAACCTGCCTGACAATGAAAATACATATGCTTTTAAATATGGCCCATATGTACTTAGTGCAAAACTTGGCACAGATAAACAGGCACAGGGCACAACAGGTGTAAATGTTTCAATTTCAACAACAAAGGCTATAAACAATGATAAGGTACAGATTACATCGGCGGACAGTGTAAAACAGTATATGGAAAATATCAGCCAGAACATGGTTAAAGCAGATGGAAAAATGGAATTTACATTATCAGGTACTAATAATAAATATATATTTGTGCCACATTACAGCCAGTACAAAGAAAGCTATGCAATATACTGGACATTTACAGTAGATGAGGAAGCAAGGGATTCAGGTGCAGTCCTTGAAGAGAAAGACAGGGCAAGGAAAGAAGCAGCGGTAACGGAAGCAGCCAGGCCAGGTTACGGCCAGGATGAACTTGGATTTACAGAAAGCGGTGCAGGCTCAACAGGAAGCACAAGCCCTTGTTACCGTTTCGCCAATGCTGGCGGCTCATTTAAGTATGATTTTAAAGTAGCAGATAGTGGTGACAGTTACCTTATATGTACATTTGCCAAAGAAGAAGACGGAAAGACAATTAAAATAAGTTCGGGAAGTACAGTATTATTTGATGGGGTACTGGACAGCAAGGCAGACAGCGCAGAAGTAGTAAATCTTGCAGCTTCTGATACAGACAGTTACTACCAGGTTAAAATATTAATCCCGGCAGATGTTATTACTGCCAATAAGACAGATACACGCCTTGCAGGCACAGAAACAGAGAAAGCAGAAAGCGGTTATACATTTATACCAGTTACATTTGAAAGTGCAAAAAGCGGTGAAGCTTCTGCAAAAATATGCCTTATGAATTATGTAATGAAAGCATATTCAAAGGACAATTCACTGGCAGACATAACATCATCTACAGGGAAAGTTTCAAAAGACGGGGATGTATATACAATTAATTTCTCATATAAAGATACACCAAAGGCTAAATTTGAGATAGCAGACAGCAGGGGATATGTTAGCATTGATGGAAATGCTATTGACGAAACAGCAGAAAAGACCCTTAAAGTAACAGGACAGGTTACAATATATAATGTAAAGGTATATGCAGAAGACTTTGAAAGTTTTAAAGAATACACAGTTAAAGCAGTTACAGACTTTGCAGGAATTGAAAGCCAGTTAAAGCCATATCTTGCAGGAGGATATTCATTTGAAGGAAAGACAGATGGTGCAACAGCAGTAACAAAAGCATTTAAACCTGTAGAAACAGCAAATACAGAATATATATATACAGAAGGCATAAACGGCAAAGCAATAAAACTGTCTGGAGATTATGGTTTATTACTTGGCAATGCAAATAAACTTGGTGAAAGCTATACAATAAGCTGGTGGATGAAACCAGACAGCATTGGAAGTGCAGTTGACCCAACATTTGCAGCAGGCACATTCAGCCCGGAATACTGGCTTAATGCAACATTTGACGCTAAAATCTGGTCAAACCACGGCGGATATATTGAAACAAAAGCAGCAAATGCTTACCAGGCAGAAACATGGCAGCATGTGGCAATAACAGTGGATGGTGAAACAGAGGGCAGTTCTCCTGGAACAGTGGCAGGCACATTATATGTAAATGGAGAAGCTGTATCAAAAGGTGATGTTGCAAAAGGCATAATGACAAACAATGGTGCAAAACTCTACTTTGGTGTAAATGCATGGGATGCGTATTTTAAAGGCGCAGTAGATGAAATAATGTTATTTAACAAGGCAATTTCAGAAGATGAAGTACATGCATTAAATGCAGGAATAGGTGTAAGTTTTATATCAGGCGGTAATAATACTGCCAATAACGGCAGTGGCAATAATAACAATGGTGACAGCAATAATGGAAGCAGTACAGTAAAGAAAAACAATATAAAAATAAAAGTACAAGGCACGGCAGACGGTGCAAAAAACAGGACTGTAAAAACAGGAAGCAAATTAAAACTTGTGGCAGATACTTCTGTAATTTGGAAATCATCAGATAAGAAAATTGCATCTGTTTCAGGCAAAGGCATTGTAAAAGTAAAGAAAAAGGCGGGAACAGCCATAATAACTGTCATTTCCCAGAAGGACAAAAAACAAAAAGCAGAATTTGTCTTAAATGTAGTTAAAAAAGCAAAGAAAAATAAAGTGCTGGAACTTCATAAAACAAAATATACATTAGATAAAAAAGGTGCAAAAGTACAGATAAAAGTAAAAAAACTTACTAAAGACACTACAGACATGCTGGAATATAAAGTAATATCAGGCACAGCTAATGTAAAAACTGATATATATGGTGGAATTACTATTAAGGCAAAACCTGGCAGTAAGGCGAAAAAAGCCAAAGTAAGGGTTACTTGTGGAAAAGCCTCAGAAGTAGTGGTTATTACAATTAAACCGCAATAAAGCTGCTAGTTAGTTTTATTGTTTGTATAGATATAGCAGGGTTATAATTAATAAAATCCTGCTATATTTCTATTTATTTGGTAAAATTATAAAATAATTTTATATATAATTTTCCAATATAGACATTTTGTATAGATTAGAGTATAATTATAAATACAAGAATAAAATTAAATAATCTGGACAGAATGTCTATTATTAATAAGAACAGGTGGAAATATGGAGGATAAATATTTAGTACGGATTATTAAAACCGGTTTATATAACTTTAAAAATGTTGGTTTTGGTGAAATACGTTATGGAAATTATAATCTAGTTAATAAGAAAGCCATAATAGAAAAAAAAGATATTATTGGAATATATGGGCAGAATGGTTCAGGTAAAACAGCAATGGTCGAAGCAATGGCAATGTTAAAGTGTATTCTTTCCGGAGAAGAAATTCCTTATCTGCTATATGGAGGATTATTACAAGAAGAAAAAACAAAAATTGAAACAACGTTTTATATAAGATATGGTGCAGATAAATATAAAGTATTATATGAGGTGTTGCTTTACGCTGACCATAACGAGAAAAAAATATGTATTTTTTCAGAAAAACTTGTATACTGGAGAAGAGGCACTACATGGAAAACTGAAAGGATTTTGGAAATCCATAACCCATATTATGACAAAAATTCTATTGTAAATGATGTTCCTATTATGTTTAGTCCTGGATATACAAATAAATTAAATGGAACAGTAATTACAAAAGGATTACAGAACCTGGCAGTATATTGTGCACAGAAAAGTTTATCAATATTTTTTAATGACCTTATGATTGGAAAACTTCCAGAAGAAAATATAGAAACTGCTACAGAAGAAAAAATATTATATTCAATAATACATGGGCTGTCTGATTTTGGAAAGTTATATTTCCAAGTTGTAAAAGTAAACCAGCTTGCAGATATTAACAGAAATGCAGTCCTTCCCGTTAATGTACATTCAGAAAATAATGATTTTATAATACATGGCTGTCTTCCTCTTGTTATGGGAGGAACAGGCAAAATTACAGAAAATTTATATATACAGCTTAGTGAAGCTATAAAATCAATAAACACCGCACTCCAGGCAATAATTCCTGATTTAAAAATAGAGATAAGAAAGACGGGTGAAGAGCCAGATAAAAATGGCAATAAGAATATTCTTGTTGAAGTATATTCAGTACGTGGAAAAAAAGAATTTTTAACAAAATATGAATCTGAAGGAATAAAAAGAATTATTTCATTATTAAACTATTTGATTTCATTGTATAATTACCCTGAGATATGTTTAGTAGTAGATGAACTTGATTCTGGTATATTTGAGTATTTACTAGGAGAAATTTTAGGTGTATTAAATGAAGAGGCATCCGGACAGCTTATATTTACTTCACATAACCTGCGTGCACTGGAAAAGCTTGATATAAAGAAAAATATTATTTGTACAACAACAAATCCTGAAAACAGGTATATACATTTAACTGGGAAGCAAAAGAACCATAACCCAAGGGATTTTTATATCCGTACAATTACAGTTGGCGGGCAAAAAGAAATTTTATATGATGAGGCGGATTTACAATCAATTGGTTATGCATTCAGAAAGGCATGTAAGTCTGGAAATAGTATAAAAATTTCTTTTTCAGATAACTTTAAGAAGAAATTAGAAAGAAAAACTGTAAATTAAAGAAAGGAAATATTCCAGTGTCAAAAAAGAAACTAGAAACCAGAAAGTCAGTTATTTTTATTGTAGAGGGAAATTCTGATAAAATAGCATTAGAAAAAATTTTTCAAAAAATATATAAAGAAAAAAATATTATCTTTAAATTTACAGATGGGGATATTACGAGTGATAAAGAAATGACAAAAGATAAAGCTGTGGAAGCTATATATAGTAAAGTAAATGATTACATTAAAGATAAAAAATTATCAAAAAGCGATATATGGCAGATAGTTCATATTTTTGATACAGATGGTGCGTATGTGCCAGATACTGCTATAGTTAAGGGAGATACTGAAAGTTTTGTATATTCAGTAACACAGATTAGTTGTAAAAATATACAAAAAGTTATAGAAAGAAATAAAAATAAACGCTGTCTTATGGATTTTTTGCATAGTTTAGATAATATTAAAGGAATTACATATACAAAATATTTTATGTCTTCTAATTTAGACCATGCACTGTATAATGAACAAAATCTTGATGAAAAATTAAAAAGGGATTATGCAGATGCATTTTATGATGAATTTAAAGGGAGGGAGGAACTTTTTATTGATTTTTTAGAAGAAGAAGTTTCAAATGGCGTGCCTGTTACGTTTCCAGCTTCGTGGAGATATATTAAAAAAGATTTACATTCTTTAGAACGGCACAGTAATTTACATATATATTTTAAAGAAAATCCATATTTATAGAGATACCAAAAGCCAGTAAAGGGAATTTGCCATATTCCCGTTTGCTGGCTTGCAGTTTTTATCTATATTCTATATGCTCCTTTGTACAATCCTTGTTTCGTACCCTTTATTAAATATTTCCCTGTTAGCTGCTTCAACTTTATTATAATCATCATAAACTCCATGATATACACCGTAATGGTTATTGTTATTCGGGACTATTACGCTGTCAATGCCATCAGCCTGTAAATTCTGTGCGAGGTTTTTAGCATTTTCATAATGCCTGAATAAACCAATTTCAACCCAGTACCCATTTGTTTCATTTCCAGTTACATCTGCACCACTTACTGTCTCAATTATTCCATTTGCGATTGCCTGTGCAACTTCTGGAAATTTTAAATCAAATATATTATTGTCCGCTTCGGTATTTATAAATCCAGCTTCAACAAGGGCTGCTGGCATTTTAGTGCGTCTTAAAACTGCTAGATTTTTCCGTTCTTCAACGCCAATATTTTTAAATCCTGTTTTAGCAAGTTCCCTGTTTATATTTTCTGCAAAAACGGCTGGAATTCCGCTGTTGTCATAAACTAGTGTCTGGACGCCTGAATACATATCAGGTGATGTACTTGAGTTCCTGTGGATTGATATAAAATAATCCGCATCACTTTCATTGGCTATACGTGCCTTTTGTGCAGGGCTCTGGTAAATATCAGTAGTTCTTGTGTATAAAACATCAACTCCCCTGTTTTCCAGAATATTTCCAACGGCAAGTGTTAGGTTTAATGTATCATCCTTTTCCCTTCTTCCATTAAATGAAGCGCCGTTATCATATCCTCCATGTCCGGCATCAAGCATAACTGTTGCCATATAACCCCTCCAGTTATATTGTTAATGTTATTATATGATGGAAGTGCAGGATTGGTGACTAGTAAATTATAAAATTAAATCAAGTTTTTCCATATTGTTTTTTTTCAAATCAAATGATGAATGTACATATTTATTAAGTGTCATATTTACATTGGAGTGTCCAAGTATTTCACTTAAACTTTTTATATCAAAGCCAAGTTCCACACAACGGGTGGCAAATGTATGACGGAGAACATGGAAATTTACTTGTGGAAGCCCGCAGTCTTCAAGGATATTTTTAAACCTTGCCTGCATAGTCCTGGGTTCTATAAATTTTTTACTGTCGCCAGTAAGCACAAATGCACTGCCTTTTGTCTTAAAACCGCATAATATTTCTTTAAGAAAACCTGGCAGTGGTATAATCCTTTTAGAAGACTCACTTTTCGGCTTGTCAATTATAACTTTTGTTTTCTGGCTGCAATTGGAATAGTCTTCTATGCGCTGGAGAGTCTTTGCCACCTTTATAAAGTTTTCCTCCAGGTTGATATCTGACCATTTAAGTGCACAAAGCTCACCAATCCGTATACCAGTGTAAAGGCTTATAAGTACACCAAGCTTTGTAAGGCAAGTATTATAAGAAAGATATTCTGTAAGAAGTTCCTGTTCTTTTTTCCCCAGAACCTGGATATTTTTAACTGGCTTTTTAAGTTTAATATTATTAACAAGGCATTGCACCTGTATATTATTTATTGCGGCATATTTAATTACTGATTTCAGGACAGCAGTAATATCACCTGCCGTTTTATTTGAAAGCCCTCCGCTGCCATCCAGCCTTCCATATTTTGTAAGATAAATAATATATTCCTCAATAGTTTCATTAGAAATATTTTCTATATACATACCATCAAAATAAGGAGCCAGATATTTAGTTATAATACGTTTGTATCTTGAATATGTTGATTCCTTAATATTTACTTTCTGCATATCCAGCCATTTCTGTGCAACACTGCAAAAGCCGGAATTTTGTGTTTTTTTTAAATATTGTGTGTCCATTCCATCACCTGCCGGCATAAGGCTTCTCTGTTTCTGCCTGGCTTCACAGTATGTCCTGGCATAAATATAGCCATACTGTATCTTACCGTTTTCGTCATGTGATTTAACATAACGCGCTTCCCACCTTCCATCTTTTCTCTTATAAATATTTCTTCCTTTCTTTGGCATAATATCCTCCATTCTGAAATGCTAAACCATATTATCCAGAAAAATACATGTTGTAACTTTATAGCTGTGTCTGCTGGATAATATGCCCATAAACAGGGTTTGTTATAACTGTAACAATTTTTATAATGCAACATTAGACATGGCATGGCTATATTTAATAAGATGGTTTGTGTATGACGGACGGTTTTTAGTGGCAGAGTTTAAAGCCCTGCCACTTTTTCCGGGGAGATTCCGCAGCTTATAAGCAGAAGTGAAAAGACTGGTTGACAAGGCAGTGGAAATTTATTATAATTCATGTTATATAACAAGAATTATAAATAGAGGAGGAAATTATAATGCCACCAAGAGCAAAGATTACAAAAGATATGGTCATTGACGCTGCCTTTGAGATTGCCCGTGAAGCAGGAGGAGAAAATATCAATGCAAGGACTGTCGCAAAAAAACTAAACTGTTCCACGCAGCCTGTTATGTATCACTTTGCAACGGTTGATGAATTGAGAAAAGCTGTTTATGCAAAAGCAGATGGCTATCATTCTGAATACCTGATGAATATTGAAAGCCCGCAGAAAGGCGTTATACTTGGAATTGGATTGAATTATATCCGCTTTGCGGTTGAAGAACCACATTTGTTCCGCTTCCTTTTTCAATCAAACTTTTTTAATGGAAAGACTTTGATTGAAATGATAGATGCCGGAGAACTTATGCCTGTCCTTTTGGCAATGCAAGGAGAAGCCGGAGGAAGTATAGAGCAAGTGAAAGAAATCTTTCTAACAATTTTTTTATTTGCTCATGGATATGCGGGTATCATTGCAAACAATTCATTGAAATACGATGAAGAACTTATAAAATCCCATTTGAAACGGGTATATAGAGGTGCAATGCTGGCAGTACAGGAGGAAATGAAATGAAAAAGTTATATGAGAAAAACGGGCAGACTTTTGCTGTCGTATTGATAGTGGTTTATTGTGTTCTGCAATCTTTAGCAAATCCATTAAATGAAAAAATAGGGATTGAATATTCTGCAAGTGCTATTTTTTGTATCTTGCAGACCATTATTCTTTTTACTTTTATCCGGAAAAACAATTTACAGAAACGGTATGGACTTTGTAAACCACCTGTTCCTGCGCGCCAGTTCCTTTACTATGTGCCACTTTTTATCTTAGCAACAGGAAATCTATGGAACGGTGTTGCTGTAAATTATCCTCTGCCAGAAACGGTTTGCCGTATTGCGTGTATGCTTTGCGTTGGATTTTTAGAAGAAGTGGTTTTCAGAGGTTTCCTGTTTGTAGCAATCGCAAAAGATAATGTAAAATCTGCAATTATTATATCAAGTCTGACCTTTGGTGCCGGGCATTTGATAAATTTATTTAATGGCAGCGGTATGGACTTGGTAAGCAATTTGTGCCAGATTTGCTTTGCGGTTGCGGCAGGTTTCTTGTTTGTAACGGTTTTTTACCGTGGCGGAAGCCTGTTCCCCTGCATTATTGTACATTCTGCTATTAACACTCTTAGTATTTTTGCAAATAAAACAGATATTACTGTAGAAAAGCACATTATTCATATATTTATTCTGATATTTATAACTTTTGCCTATAACTTAATCCTTATAAGAACGCTTCCAAAAAATCAATGGGAAAATATAAATGATACAGGGAATACATGATATGGCAAGTGTTATTTCAGAATGGATACATTGCCCTGTCTGCGGGGGCAGGTAAAAATATTATGGTCATTAATTTGTATATGGTATATTACAGAATGGTATAAAAGCTAGTGCCTGGATATTCTTGGCTTTATACAAATAAGTCTTAAAAATTATGCAGTTTCTATCCAGCCATTTGCGTTTGCCTTAGATGGAAAATTTATGATATACTCTTAAATATAATAATATGAAAAATTTGGAGGAATATACATTATGGCTGTTTATGAAATTGTTTTTAGTCCAACTGGAGGGACAAAAAAGGTTTCAGCTTTCTTTACAAAATCATTCTGCCAGGATAGTACATATATTGATTTGTCCAGAAAGGACATAGATTTTTCTGCATTTTTATTTAATAGTGAAGATATATGTATAGTATCTGTGCCTTCATATGGTGGAAGAGTTCCAGATATTGCAGTATCAAGGCTTATGCAGTTAAACGGAAATAATGCCAAGGCAGTTCTTATTGTGGCATATGGAAACAGGGCTTATGAAGACACTTTTTTAGAATTGCAGGATGTAATGGAAAATAGAGGTTTTATATGTATTGCTGCCATAGCTGCTGTTGCAGAACATTCTATTATGCGCCAGTTTGCAACTGGACGCCCTGATTCGCAGGATGAAAAAGAACTTGCCAGTTTTGCTGCCAGGGTCCGTTCTAAAATAGAGCAGGAAGGTATACATGAGAGCTTGAAACTGCCTGGAAACCGTCCTTACCGCATTTATAATGGTGTACCATTAAAGCCAAATGCAGGGAAATCATGCCAGAAGTGTGGCGTCTGCGCAAGTGAATGTCCAGCCGGGGCAATACCAGATGATAATCCTTCTGTAACAGACACTGGAAAATGCATTTCTTGTATGCGCTGCATATCTGTATGTACACAAAATGCAAGAAGCCTTAATAAAGCAATGCTTGCAGCAAGCAGCATAAAACTAAAAAAAGCTTGCAGCGGACATAAAAATAATGAACTATTTATATAGATATGTGATAATTTCCAGTTATCTGCCTGTTCTGTGTTTTATTGTAAATTGCTATGGCAGGTTTTGCGTGCAAAAGCCATTTTTTTGCATACTTTTTTCTGACAAGATAACTGGAAATTACCATATATAAATTTTGTAAAATGCATGCAAAATTTATATATGGTGCTTGAAATATATGGTAAATATGTTTATTATAAAGGAAAAAGCTATTACAAGGCGGTAAGGAGAGAATATATGATTATTTACGACAGCAGTAAAAGGGTTTTTAAACTTGATACAGATAATACAAGTTATGTAATGGGGGTTACAGAGGAAGGCTATCTAGGAAATATTTATTATGGTAAGAAAGTGGATACAACAGACCTTGTGTATGCAATGCGTACTGGTGAGCATCCATTT
The DNA here is from genome assembly GCA_910579085.1 of uncultured Lachnospiraceae bacterium. Lineage (GTDB taxonomy): Bacteria > Bacillota > Clostridia > Lachnospirales > Lachnospiraceae > Butyribacter. The sequence continues at coordinate 54,106 of CAJTRU010000018.1, forward strand.
ACCCCTTCTGTAGTTCCTGGTGAAAAAATAGGTTTTATGGACAAGTTTCCAATGGAATATCCGTTTGATGGTACTGGTGATTTCCATTCAAACTGTATAAATATAAGGAACAGTGCAGGGCAGGAAGGGCTTGAATTAAAAACAGAGTCACATAATATATATGCAGAGAAAAGGAAAATCCAAGGCCTGCCTTCTGCAAGGGGCGAAGGCACTATGTCACTTGATATTGTGCTTTCAGACAAGGCTCTTGGCGTTGAAGTTATTTTAACTTATACAGTTTATGAAGAGTGTGATATAATTACACGCAGTGTAAAGGTGGTTAATGTTTCAGATGGTGCATTTTATATAACAAAGGCATTATCAGCATGTCTGAACCTTGAAACAGAAGTTAGTGATATATTGTCGCTTCATGGTGCATGGGCAAGGGAGCGCCATATACAGAGAAGCAAGATAAATTATGGAAGTTATGTTACAGAGTCATCCAGGGGTGAGCCAGGCCACCAGGACAGCCCGTTTATTGCATTGCTTTCAGAAAACTGCAATAATGAAGCGGGTGATGTATATGCAATGAACCTTGTGTATTCAGGTAATTTTACTGCAAGAGTACAGAAAGACCACTTTGGCAAGGTAAGGGCAAGTATTGGTATTAATCCTGAACGTTTCTGCTGGAAGCTTGGAAGTGGTGATGCGTTTGAAGCACCAGAAGTTATTATGCAGTACACATGTGAAGGAACTAATGGCATGACAAGGAATTTCCATGACTTTTTCCGTAAATATATTCTTCCTTCAAAATGGGTGGATGCAGAGAAACCAGTCCTTATAAATAACTGGGAAGCGACTTATTTTGATTTTGATGATGAAAAACTTGTACAGATTGCAGAAGAAGCTTCAAGGCTTGGAATAGAAATGCTTGTTATGGATGATGGATGGTTTGGGCACAGGAATTCTGATAATAACAGCCTTGGTGACTGGTATGTTAATGAGGAAAAGCTAAAGGGCGGGCTTAAGAAGCTTGTAGACAGGGTAAATGCCCTTGGAATGAAATTTGGCATATGGTTTGAGCCTGAAATGGTTTCTCCTGACTCAGACTTATACAGGGAGCATCCAGACTGGATACTTGCACTTGATGGCAGAGAACCTGGGCTTTGCAGGACACAGTATGTACTTGATTTGAGCAGGCAGGAAGTTGTTGACTATGTATATGGTATGATTTATAAAGTAATTAAATCAGCCAATATTGAATACGTTAAATGGGATATGAACAGGCCAATAGCAGAAGCAGCAAGCCTTCCGCTGCCAGCGGACAGGCAGGGTGAGGTAACACACAGACATGTGCTGGCGGTTTATGAATTACAGGAAAGACTTACAAAAGACTTTCCGGACCTTCTGCTTGAGAACTGTTCAGGAGGCGGTGCAAGGTTTGACGCTGGAATGTTATACTACAGCCCGCAGATATGGTGCTCTGATAATGCAGACCCGGTAGAAAGGCTTATGATACAAGAAGGCACACATCTTGTATACCCGCTTTCAACTACAGGTACACATGTGGCGGACAGCCCTAACCATGCAAATGGAAGGATAACACCATTTAATACACGTGCTGATGTTGCCTTGACAGGGACATTTGGATATGAACTTGATGTAACACGTATTGCAAAAGAAGAAAGGGATATGATACCTGCACAGATTGAAAAATATAAAAAATACAGGCATCTTATACAGACAGGTGATTATTACAGGATTGCATCATTCAGGGAGAATGGGAGATATGACAGCTATATGGTAGTATCAAAGGATAAAGATAAGGCTGTCCTTGTATATGTACAGGTTGTAACAGACTCTAATGTATTAACTAAAAAGCTTAAACTATATGGTCTTTGCCCTGGTAAGAAATATGTTGTGGATGGTGCAGAATACCTTGGAAGTACACTTATGAATGTAGGTTATATAATGAAACCATTAAGAGGTGATTTCCAGTCTGTAGTAGTTGAAATAAATTGTGCTGGATAAAACAGGCTGTTTTTAATAATATTTATTCCCCTGCCTGTTAAAATATAAAAACAGGCAAGGGAATATTTTTGTAATTAAATTCTGGGTTATACAGTTTCTAATAAAAACCTAACCTTCAAGTATTTTATTAAATTCTTTTCTGGTAGTTTCTTTAATAGTGCCATTGCTGTCAATAATAAAGTAAGCACTATCTTTGCCAGCTTTATCATTGGTATATATTTCCATTCCAGAAGCTGTAGTAAAGCCATCAGTTTTGTCATTGCCAGGGTCATTGTTTACAGTTTTTTGGTATATTATAAGCCCTGCAATGTTTTTTCCTTTATATTGGAATGTATCAGAAGCTTTATCATATGTTATGCCATATTTTTTGTATTTTTCCTGTAGTGCACTGTTATCTTCATCAGAACTGGAACTTGCACTGCCAGATTCGCCTGATATAAGACTGGAAACATATATATCATTTTCTTCTATTGCCATACTGTCATCTTCTGGGTCTGTTGTTTTTATGATATCAACTGTTTCTGAAATAAATTCAAAATTATCAAAATCTTCAAAACCTGTAATTTCGTTATCAGAGTTTCTTTTTACCTTAATTCCAATTTTACCAGCTTCATCAGTAATATGTGTAAATACATTTTTGTCCGTTTCATCATGGAAATATCCCACTATTTTTCCATTATACATAAGATGGCAGGTATCTGCATTATATGACAGGCCAAATTTTTCATATTCTTTAAAATCTTCTGAATTTGCAAAGGATTTAATATTATTTGATGACCATGTCCATTCTGCTTGGTTATTTTCTTCAGAAGAATTTTTTGCAGGCAGGCTTTCTTTTTTTACAGGTTCTGTTTTGCTGGTATTTTTCTGTATATTTACCTTTTCTGTATTATTTTGTGTACTGCCTTTTGCAAATACTGTAACAGCGGTACATAATAAAATTGCAGCGCATATTGCGCCAGGAACAGTTAGTTTTTTATATTTCATAATTGCTTCAATCCTTTCTTGTAAAGGTTTTTTTCCAAATCCGTTAGAAAAAAACTGGAATTTACATTGTTTTTCTGCAAAATTTACAAGTGACAGTGCATAATCCTTTTTTGCATTATTTCCAAAAACAGAAATTACTTTTTCATCACATGATATTTCCAGGTCCTTGTTAAAGAGAAAATACATTATCCATACTAAAGGATTAAACCAGTGCAGGCATACAGTGGATAGAATTAACATTTTCCATAAATTATCAGCTCTTTTAATATGGATAAGTTCATGTGTTATAATATATTTTAAAGAAAGCAGGCTGTCTGGCATAAATAGTTTTGGAAAAATAATTTTAGGGTGTATTATGCCAGCGGCCAGGGGAGTAGTAATCCTGTCAGAAGTTAATATTTCTACTCCCACAGGTATTATAAAGAATTGCCTTAAATTACATGCCTCTTTAAATGGCAGGGGCAGGGCTTCCCTTATAATGCGGTATTCTTTAAAATATAACAGGATAAAAACAGTAAAAAGTACTATTGTCCCAGTAATCCATATAACAAAAGGTATGTTTATATTAAACGTATTAAACGCTTTTCTGTTATACGGGGCTGTAGTAATATGTTGTATATTTATTGGTGAAAATGTGCGGGTGGAATTAGCAGTAATTCCAGAACTTGCTGTATTGCTGGCTGTTTCCTGGAATACAGGCAGCAGTATGCCATATTTAAAGGGCAGCCAGACCGGAACTATAAGCCTTATTGTAGCAATATACCATAAAAACATAAAGACTCTTTTAGGTATGTGGTTATTTAAAATATGGCGCATGATAATAACCAGGATAATCAGAATTCCGCCAGACAGGCTCATTTTTAAAAACATAACAGCACCTCCGCTTTATTCTGCATTATTTATCATATCTTTAAGTTCCTGGATTTCATCAGGTGTTAGAGAATTACCTGATAATAAAGCAGCAAAAAACTGTTTTTTAGAACCATTAAACATCCTTCCGACAAGTTCCTCTGTTTCATAAGCCTGTACATCTTCCCTGGATACAACAGCCTTACATAAAAATTTTGGTTCAATCCTCTGGACAGCACCTTTGTCTATACATTTCTTAATAACTGTATATGTGGTATTCCTGTTCCAGCCTGTTTCTTCCTTTAAAATTTTGGCAATCTGCCCGGCAGTTAAATCACCTTCTCTCCATAAAATTTCCATAACCTTAAGTTCTGAATCAAAGAATTTAATTTCCATGTCTTTCCTCCAAAATAACTATTGCAATAGTGGTTACATTTTTATACTATCACAATAGTCATTTTTAGTCAATGATTTTTTACTATTGTAATAGTCATTTTATCTTTTGCTTCTGTCAGGATATAAAGACTAGCAAAAAAATTCCAGTATATAATTTCCAGTTTCCTACAATAAACCTTTTAATCCAGATACCATGTTAATCCAGGTTTTGTTGTAAATTCCT
>CAJTRU010000019.1 GCA_910579085.1 uncultured Lachnospiraceae bacterium
TTTAGGGATACTATGCACTGCTGCGTGGGCTGGCGTAGCGCAAGCGTGCCCTGGAATGGAATAGTGTTTAGCTGGACACAGAAACCCTGCGTCCGTCCTCCAGCAAAAGATAACTGGAAATTATCTTATATCTGTAAGTTTCTTGTATAAGAATTTATGAAACGGACGTTCTAAGAAAGTCACCAAATTCCCATAATAAAAATTATCATTGCTAAACCCGGCATTATAGTCCATGAGAAATACCTGCCTGTAATTTCCAGGTCAGATGGCTCTGCCCTGTCTGCATTGCGTATCGCAAAAGATAACTTCCAACGGAACAATTCGTCCGCGAACAAAATAGAAATTACTATAATAATGCAGATAAATACACCTGCAAACCATGCTGGCCACTCACCTTTATGTGTCAGCACAGGGCCAGCCATAAGACCAAGTATAGTGGAAATGGAAGGCTTCATCTGGTCAATTACATTCCCATTTTCATCTATAACAGTCCCATTATGTACTGATACTGAAAAATCCAATTCCAGTTCCCCATTCTCGTTGTATAACAAAGTATAGCCTCCAGAGCTTGCCACACCTCCGCGGAAGATGATTTCTTCCCCACAGCGGAATTCTATACCAGTTATATCATCTCCCATGCCACTATTCTCTGGTATAGCGGATGGGTCTTCCTTAGCAGTATATGGGCCATAGGTTTTATCACCATACTTGAACTCTGTTGTCTTGTCTGCATAAACAGTAAAACTTGCCTGCTTACCTTCAATTTTACCAGAATATATAGTATTGCCGTTTTCCTGTTTTGGGATAAGGATGGCATCCTTATATTCAAAGCCCTTTTTGGAGGCAATAACAAAATAAGCTGCTGTAAACACCAGAACCATAATAGTTATAACCAGCAGGACTCCCTTCTGGTAATTGTCCAGACGTTTAATTCTTTCCAAGCCTGCACCCCTCCCTGTTCTGTAAATCCAGGATTACGGTTATTTTGTTTACCAGGCCTGCTCTTCCAGATAAACCGCAATCCCGTCTTCATCATTACTGCCAATTACCAAATCTGCTTTTTCCTTTACTTCATCTGCTGCATTTCCCATAGCAATGCCTTTTCCACACAGCTCTAGCATACCTGTGTCTGCATAGTCGTCACCAAATGCTGTTATTTCTTCTGGTGTAATTCCACATGCAGCGCACACTTCTAGCACAGCTTTCTCTTTTGTAGCTGTTTTCTTTGTAAATTTATACCAGTAACCATCCGAAAACCTTATACAGTCACAGTCCTTTAATATTGCTTTTAGCTGTTCTGCCTGGCTGTCATCAAAGATTTCTATACATATTTTTAAAGAACTTTTATCAAAACTGTTAAAATCTGTATAAACACTGTCTCCCCAGCTTTTATCATATTCTTTAGGGTCAGTTTTATAATTCCAGTAATGTGCGTCCAGGGTATCTGCTGTTATTTCACAGCCAGCCCCGCATATATCCCTTGCAGCCTGGATTACATTTCTTGTTTCTTCTTTTGAAAACATTGCTTTATATATGCATCTGCCATTATATTTTACCAGTGCCCCGCCACTTGTAATTAATATATCTGGTTTTAATTCATCTAAAAAAGAAAGTACATTCTGTTCACCCCTGGACGTGGACACACCTGTTAATATTCCCTTCTTCCTGCACTCCTGTAATGCCTTTAATGTCCTTTTGGAGATGGTTTTATCACTGCAAAGCAGAGTCCCGTCCAGGTCAAATAAAAGCAGCCTGCAATTTTCCATTATGATTCTCCTTAAAAACCTGCCTGCCAGGCAGAAACGCCAGTACATAATAATTAATTTTTCTTACTGTTCCTGTTCTTCTTCCTCTTCTGCATAATCCCCGTCATCATAGTCTTCGTCATAATCCTCATAACCATAATCTTCTTCTGCATCCTGGTTCTTTTTCTTTTTGCCATATTTATCTATAAGTTCAGGAACCATATCAAGTATTTTGGTTATGCCATCCTGGTTCTTGACATTGACAAGCTTTGACTGCCCGTCTTTTATTACAAGTATTGCACTTGGCTGCACCTTGCCGCCCATTCCGCCTGCACCATTTTCCTTTTTGCCAGGTTCTGAAAATGCACCTGCTGCCACGCCAAAGCTTACATCAACAAGAGGCAGTATTATTGTACCATCATCAAACTTTACTGCATCACCTACTACTGTCTTTGTTGTAAGAAAACCATCCATTCCCTTAAATAAAGACTGGACTGTTGAACTGAAATCTCCCATTTAAAATTCCTCCTTAATTTTCATTGCTTCTTTATAGAAGCTTTTCCACTCATTGCTAATAATTACCCTTAAAACAGCAAATGCCAGGTTTGACGCCCGTATCTGCCCAGAAACCATAATCCTGCCACGCAGGACCCTGTTTTCAAAATCAGGTGTTATGTTAAAGGTTGTGCCTGCCATAGCCATATATACAGCAGCCAGCCCGAGTATCTCCCCTGTCTGGCATGGGTCACCAGTTCCAAATAAAATATCACTTTTTATCTTGCGTGGTTTTATTTTGGCCAGCAGGCGGAACAAATTATCTTTTGCTACGCCAAGCATGTTTTTAGTAATTTCTGAAAATATAAATTCTTTTACCGTTTTAAACTTGTCCTTTATATTACGGACTGTCTTCCTTGCTTCTTTAATACTGCTTTTTATCTTGTTAAAAGCATCTTTTATCTTTGATGGTATAGACTTTATTTTCTGCCAAAATGCTTTAATACTGGAGATAACAGCATTGCTGGCCCTTTTACCCTTATCCGTTCCACTGTCTTTGCTATGTTGTATATTCTTTTGAACTTCCTTATGCCTTTCTTCCACTTCTGCCCCAGCTTCTTTTTCCGCCGTTTTTTCTTTTTTGCCAGATGGTGTGCTTTCTTCAGCAGACGGTTTATATTCTTTATAAATGTGCTTTTCTTTTTCTTTGGGAAAAACATCTTCTTCCTTCTTCCCCTCACTGTTATCTCCCTCACTTTCATCCCTGGCGGTTTGTTCTGTACTCTCCAAATCAAATTTCTTTTTTTCTTTTTTCTTTGCCCTCTTTGCAAAAAATTCTGCTAATTTCTTATAATCTGCCCCAAATATCCTTAATTTATAACTACTTTTGCCATCGTTATACAAGAATGAAATACGTATTATTCCAAGAAGCCAGGATACTTTGCCTTCTGCTTTTATAATATCATATTTTTCTGCACTGGCACTGTATTTTAATGGTGTAAAAAACACAAGGCATGATATTAACAAAAGCACAAGGATAACTGCAAGAAACAGGAATAAAAGTACTTTAAGTGCTGTTAATAAAATCTTTGCTATTAAAGCTATAAACATTCCCGCCTCCTTCCTGGATTTTACAGATTTATAAATACCAAAATATATTATGCAAAAAATTTCTGCACAAGGACTGGGGAAATATCCCCATATTCCTTATAAATATCCTGTGCCATTTCTGCCACAAGCTGCACTGCACCCTCCATTCCAGATGCCATGCCTATTATCTCAATGCCACAGGCAGCATTGTATTTAAACCAGAGTTCCCTGGAAGGATAGATATCCATAATATTTTTGCTGTTGGCAGGAAATGTAATACAAAAGCACTGCCTGAAAGACTTTTTCCTGCCAGCAATCCTTTTATACCTGGCAGGGTTTTTTCTTACTTTTTCATCCATATACATCTTTTTATTCCAGACAAACATGCTTTTTGTCCTTTCTTAACTGCTATTCCTGCACCTCATTAAATGCCCTGTATTCCTCTATCTCATCCATAATAATTTCCTTTGAGGCATATTTTTCCGCTTCATCATCACATTGTAAAAGTGATAATGAAACATAATCTGCAACTTCCTGTGGTGTATTAAAAAATACAGGTATTTTTTCAAGGGTATTTGCCATAACTGCCCTTCTTAATATACGGCTGCTGCCTTTAAACAGTTCCTTAACCTCACTTATAAGCTTTCCTGCTGCTTCATCTGCCATCTGTGCTGTTACTTCCACATCCTCTGCACTTCTGTCTTCCCCAAGTTCTGCAAATGTGCTGTTTGAATTAAGAAGCGAAAGCCTTGCCAGTAAATCAAAGTTTTCTATAAGCCCAAGGCTGTCTATAGCCCCGCCATGTACTTCTTTAACCTGCCCAAGTGCGGCTTCTGCCATATCAAGTATTTCACTGACAGCCTCCTGCCTGCCTGTCAGTTCATCAAGAAGCCCGGAAAGCCAGCCAAGCTTTTCTTCCTCAAGGCCTAAAGTTTCTTCTGACAATTTCCATATATCATTGTCTTTACCTGAAAAAAGTACATTTATGCCCTTTATAACAGTGGCAGCAATGCCAAGTGTTTTATCCTGTACCCTGTCTGCTTCATCTGTATATGCTGCTACAGCAATTACAGTATACAACAAGTTCACTATCTCACCAAAAAGTATATATAAATCTGACAGTTTAAGAAGTTCATAGGTATTGTCTTCTACTATGCCATTACAGTTTTTATACTGTGTTATGTCTATATCTTCAAACCCGGCATTTTTCAGTTCCTCAAGCGGTTTTTTAAACTCTGTAAAATATATATCCATATTTTTGTCTTTATATAACATTGCGTTAGTACGGAACATATACTCAAAGCCTTCAAGAGAACTTAAACTGTTGCCTTTATAAATAGAAACACTCTCCCTGATAACATCAAAATATTTACTTCTTAACATCCTCATTGGAAGCTGCCCAATTACAAAACGTACCTTTTCATTAATTGCAGCATTATCTTTTGAACTAAATATAAACTGCACAACATCTTCTGTAAACTTTACATCTTCTGGCATCTCCCCCATCTCTTTAAAGCGGTACTCAAGACGGTTTAAAATATATTCGTATACTGAGAAACAATCTACATATGCTGAAAGCACCTGCATCCTGTCTGTAATCTCTTTCCTAAGGCTTAAAAGTTCCTCTGCAAGTTTCTTGCATCCCTCCATATCTGGCATTTTCAAGAAAAAATGCTCTGTAATACTGTTAATCTGTCCTAATATCCTGTCCTCATCATTATTTAGCGGGCCTGCTTCTTCTGATACATTTTCAAAAAACATAAAGTATTCCAGTGCAAGTTTATAACATGCATGGCTGCCATAATAATTCCTGCACTGTTTTACATACTCTGGAAGCATCTCTTCCACATTATGGTTTTTGTTTAATTCCCTTATACATTTTGTTATTGAAATATTCATAACTCTTTATCCTTTCACAATTCAAACCAGCAGAGCTGGCATAAGTAATAAATATAAACAGGAATACATAATAACTGTACCCCATTAACCAGGTATGCCAGTTTACCAAGTATGCAGCAGCACCCAGCTATTAAACCATTTAAGCCACCTTATTGCAAATTGCGGGCTTATTGCCTTTCCTGAAAGCACAGGATAAAACAGTATAAACAGCCCTATTGCAAGCAATGCATAGATATAAACTGCTTTTTTCATGCCTGGATGTTTCTTTACTATCCTGTAAAAACTGTATCCAAGCATAACTGTTATAAATGGCACGCTTGGAAAATAATGGTAAATAAATACAGTCCTTGAAACAAAGAACCAAGGCAGGTACTGTGACATATATCCTATAGACAGGAAAGCCGCCTTTGTGTCCCTTTCTTTATAAACCAGGTAAAGCATATATATAAATGCTGGTATTCCTGCCCACCATACAAGCGGGTTGCCAAATGCACTTATGCCCTCTTTTAATGTGTCAGAAACAGAGCCATCATAATACCAGATTGGACGGTACATTATTGGCCACTGGTACCACTTTGATGAATAATCATGTGGGTCTGACAGGTTTGAATGGTAATTAAACATTGTTTTCTGTGCCTCTATTACTTTTTCCAGGAAACCTCTGTCTGTACCATCATTAAACGGAATATAGGACATCAAATATATTATTACAGGTATAAGCACAAAGAAAATACAGCAGAAGCCTATTGTCTTTAAAAACTTTTTATGGAAGTTGTCAACAATATACTTATGGCTTATACCTTCTGTATTACCTTTTGGATAATTGCACGCATATATATACTCCCTGAACCTTTGTGCCATTACTGCAAAGAATATTATACAAAGGCCTGCTGACGAATATATGCCTGTCCATTTGCTTGCCCACCCAAAGCCCATAGTTATGCCACAAAGCCCAAGCGGGATAAACATTTTCTTAAGGTCTGTATCATAAAAACTGTACTTTGTATAGCAGTACATAAAATAGTATGAAAGTATAATAAACAGTGTGACAAATACATCAATAGTAGCTATACGTGTTTGTACAAAATGCATAAAATCAAATGTAAACAATAATGTTGTAACTGTGGCAATCCATGTTTCTTTAAAAAACTTCTTGGCCAGGTTGTACAGGACAGGAACCATTAATACACCAAATAATGTACCTGCAAACCTCCATCCAAACGGGTTCATGCCAAACATAAGCACACCACATGCTATAAAAACCTTGCCAAGAGGCGGATGTGTGTTTTCATAGCAGTACAGTTTGTTAATCATTTCATATGCTGTCCTTGCATGGTAAATTTCATCAAAGTATGTGCTGTTTAAGTTGCTTTTCCTTCCCTCAAACATATCCTGTTCATCAAAAAGGACTGCATATTCTTCATAATTGGCAGGAAGCACCTGGTTGCCACTATCATCAACAAATACAAGTTCATGTATGCTGTCTTCCCAGTTATCTGCCGCCGCAGAAATTTTTATATACCGCGCCGTTATGCCAAGCTCTTTCTTGTTCCATGCAAATACAGAGCCAGCGTCCCATTCTGAGCCTTCCCCGCAAAGGGTTGTCCAGTTATTGCCATCAGATGAATAATCTATATAATATTTTGGGTTATTTTTATATCCAAGGAAATCCCACATTTCTGTGATAGATTTTTCTTCTCCCATGTCAAGGAATATATCCCCTTCATTTACAACAGAATGTCCAGTTTCCGGCGCTTCCATATTTCCAAGGCGCATAAATGCTATAACCGCATATACTGCCATAATAACAAACATTGCAATATAATCTGCCTTTTCCATTTTAGCAAGTACAGAAGACGGGTGTATTGGGTTTTTGTTAGTACGTGTTTTCCCTTTCTTTGTACTGGCAGCGTGTACTTCTGCTGCAATTTCATTCTGTTCATTCTTCTCTGGTGTATAATCCCAGTAATATTTGGCTGTCACATAAAACATATAAACTACTGTAACAAGCATACCTGCTGCAATTAATATAGTTGCCGGTTCTAACCTGTCAAAGTTATTTGGGTCATAGAACAGCAGCACATGCACTATATTGTAAAATGCCATTGCTGACATAAGGATATAAAGTATATATATCTCCTTGCGCTGCCGTACACTGTAACACATTATTAAAAGAAGCATTGCAGGAAAAATATATCTTTCATGCATACGCACCGAAAACATAAACACACATGTAACTATAAAAGCTCCAATAAAATAATACTTGGACGGGCTTTTTTTACAACGCAGGCTTATAATTATTGAAAAAACCACTGTAAGGACAATAGCCATCATACCCCATGTTTTATAAGTAATTCCTATAAGATAACCGTCCTGGCCTGCCCAGTTAAGCCCCATAAGCGTCCATATATTGTATGCATTAACAGAAGCATATTCATATGAACCAAGAGTTTCTGTATACTGTGAAAGGGCATCATTAAAACCATATGGCATCATTAAAAGCCCTATTAACAGTATTGCCGCAATACCTAAACCAAGGTTTTTAAAAAACTTGTTCCAGTTAAAATCTTCAAGAAACACCTGGTCAATTATGCCGCATATAAGTACAGGCGTAAATATAAGAGTCTGTGGTTTTATAAGTATTCCTATGGCAAATACAAAATAAGATGGTATAAGCTTCTTTTCTGTTACAAGATAGCACACAAGTGCTACACAAAATGTAAATACTGCATCAGTCTGTCCCCATACAGCACTATCTAAAATAACCGCAGGACAGAAAAGATACAGTGCTGATAAAAGCGCTGCACCAGTTTCTTTCACACGTTTTGAAGCAATACGGTAAATAAGCCAGCCAGAAGCCATATCTGCAATAATTGCTGGCAGCTTGACCATAAGTGTGCTTGCGGCTGAGTCCCATGCCATGCCAAATAGCGAGCGTATTGCACCAACAATATACAAAATATACATATATCCAGGCGGATAATCTGTAAAGCTCTCTGATTTGTAAAATTCAGAAAAGCCATTATTAAATACCATATCACTCCATGATATAAAGCAGTTAATATCTACTTCATACCCCCTGTACATTACTGCTATAACAATCCTCGCCAGCAAGGCAGCAGCAAATATGGCAATAAATACAGAAAAACCAATGCTTTTGTCCTTATCTGGCGGAATACTGGCACTGCCTTTCCTGCCAGATGCATTATTATTATGCCTTAAATATCCGCAAACTGGCTTATAACAGGCATACATGCCTATAATTCCTAAAACCACAATAAAACTCATATCTAACATACTACAATTTCTCCAATCCTGCTAATTCCTGCAAAATATTATTTCCCATTGCTACATGCCTCCAGGCTGTAGCAACATTTTACTTACATAAATTTCTTTACATGCTGGTGCGTAAAGAGGTGGTCAGAACAGTATTCATAATTTCCCTCACATTTAGAGCAAAACCTGAAATCCAGGTTTTCATTATCAAACTCTGTCCTGCCGCATACAGCACAGCGGTGCCTTGGCATACCTGTGTTCTGCTGTGTCTGCCGCCTGTAATTCCTGCGCCTGCGGATATCCTTTGGGGAAACCCTCCTGTAATTCCTTGTTGCAAAGAAAAATATAAGGAAATTAGCAAGCGCAACTACTATTGCAACAGCAACACTTATATACTGTGCTGCATAAATTTTGTATCCAAGGACAAGGAACTGTATTCCGTGGTAAAGGCTGCTTATAACCTGGTACACAAGGAATACCCCGTCAAGAATTGCAAGCCATTTTACTTTTACAGGTATTACAAAATAAATTAAAAACTGCATATCCCCGTTTATTACTGCAAATGCAAAAAACATTGACCAGTAAATATACTGGAAACCAGAGTAGTATACTTCCAGGTGCATTGGTGACAGGTATAATATAAGTGCTGCAACAATATTTAATATATATCCAAAGAAAAAATACAGGTTAAACCTGAAAGTCCCCCATGCCTGTTCTAAAGACCTTCCAAAAAGGAAAAACAAATGTACCTGTATAGCAAAAAATAGTATGCTAAAAACCATTCCAAGCCCTTTTGAAAACCCATAAGGTTCAATAAGGAATGTAAAAAGCCGCCATATCTGCCCGTGGAAAACTGCACGCATATCAAGACATAAATATGAATAATATATCTCCGGGCTTAACATACCTATTGCTGCCCCTGCACAATACAGTATAATTACATATCTTATTAAGTCGGGTATGGCATATTTCCCAAACTTTCTTTCCAGCTTATTTATAAACTTGTCCATTAAAATCCCCCATTCCTGCCAGCATCTGCTTTCTATTATTATTGTATAAATCCCTTTTAAACCATATTATACCAGTATATATACTGGAACAATGTGCACATATTGTATTCCTTTTTCTATTACAAATGGCACACTGGCATAAAACCAGTATGCCATAATTATAGTAATAGCAATAACCTTTGTCAAACCTAATCTGTACAGTTTTCCAAAATAAAATATGCAACACCTGGAAGCATATACATTTTATCAGCCTGGTTTTTCTCCCAGAACATCTCTGTAGTACACTCTGAACGGTCAAGTATGTCTTGTAAAGTGTCACCAGCCTGTGCAACATATTTTACCCAGCAGCCTTCTTCACTGTTTACAGACATGCCGCCCATATTGCCCATACCATACATTCCGCCTCTGGCACTGTCCTGTGCCATATTTCCAGTATCCATCATCCTCCCAGGCATATCCATATTCATTCCCATGCCTGCACTCATACCGCTGCTATAACCATTTTCGTTGTAACCATTGTCATCATCACCGTCATTATCTTCTTCGTCATCGTCGTCCATGTCATCATCCATGCCGTCGTCATAACTGTCATCGTCATCATCATCCATGCCATTACCTGGCATAACGCCCATGCCTCCGCAGCTTATGCAGTTCCCGCCTCCCTGCTGTCCTGGGTTTCTGACAGGAATACATATTGTATCCCCCGTCTGAAGATTATAGACATCAATATATGGGTTAGCACGTAATATTATAGCAAGGGGTACATTATACTGCCTGCTTAAACTATACAAGGTTTCACCCTGCTTGACCGTGTGTGTCATACCATCACAATACTCATAATTCATAATCCTACCTCATTTCATAAAATGTATGTGCAGGCTGCATAAAACAGGAGCAAATGCAGTCCGTATTACAATATATTCATACAAAATAAATAAGTGCATATTTGTATTATATTGGATGGTTTTGAGTGTAAATGGAAATTGGGGACGGACGGTTCTTGTGCCGTGCCAGCAATATTCCATACAGGGGGTTATTTTTTCTATGCTGCAATGTCATTTAGTCCAGAAAAGATGTTTAGAAATTATATGTTTTGTATGCGCTGGCAAATCCAAAGTGCCTTCCATGAAAACAGCACGCTTCCGCTTGGACGTCACACGCAATGGATGCATAAAGCCCCAATGTTCCTTGGAACATTTTGTTCCTGCGGAACATAATACGGGGCTTAAGCACCAGCGGTTCCGTACAGCTTTTTCATGGAAGCACATTTGGAATTTGCCAGCCAGCTTACACTTTGGTAATTTATAAAATACTTTTCTGGACTAAATGACATTGTGCTATACAGACTAAAGTACCCCTGTATAGAATAATTCTGGCATCTGGCACGCAAAACCTGTTTCCAGCAATTTAAAATAAAACACAAAACAATACAATAAAATACAAATTATAGGTGGGAGGAGGGTTACTCTGCTAGACATTTATTATATATTGTAATAGTAATACTACCTGCTAAATAAATATTACCGCCCTGCACATGTGATGTTTTCTGTAGTTTTGCAATGGTATGGCAGGTTTCCAGTGTTCTATATAATATTATTACATGACAGGGACTCTGCTGTGTTGGCTAACATAGCACAATGTCATTTAGTTAAGGATTCAGGCAGAAAATGTTTTTATAAATTACCAAAAAGTATACTAGCTGGCAAATTCCAAATGTGCTTACATGAACAAGCTGTACAGAGCCGCTGGTGTTTAAGCCCCGTATTAAATGTTCCGTAGGAACATAGGGGCTTTATGCACCATTGCGTGCGATGTCCAAGCGGGAGCGTGCTTTGTTCATGTAAGACACTTTGGATTTGCCAGCGCATCCAGTAATTATACTATTTTTAAGCAAATCCCCTTAATTAAATGACATTGTTTTATATTTACATAGTACAAACGTGTCCTGTCATATAATAATTTATTGGAACACCAGAAACCCTGCGTCCGCCTTTAAACACAAAACAACATATGTGCATACCAAAACTTTTCATCTTGCATTAAATAAAACTTTGTCATATAATAAGGCAATATGAAGTTTTGTGGCTAAATCTGTTACAATTTGCGGGCGTTTCCTAAACCACAGAATTATTATTAAACGCCCTTAGAAAGAGGTATACAATGAAACCAGATTATAAAACTCTTGGAATTGATATTGGTTCTACTACTGTAAAAATAGCTGTTTTAGATAAAGACTTCAATATTTTATTTTCTGACTACCAGAGGCACTTTGCCAATATACAGGAAACTTTGGCAGAAGTTGTACAAAAAGCATATGACAGTCTTGGGGACATACCATTATCCCCTGTTATTACAGGTTCAGGAGGGCTTGCCCTTTCAAAGCACCTTGGAATACCTTTTGTACAGGAAGTTGTTGCTGTTGCCACTTCATTAAAGGACTTTGCACCACAGACTGATGTTGCAATAGAACTTGGCGGCGAAGATGCTAAAATTATATATTTCACTGGAGGGATTGACCAGCGTATGAATGGCATATGTGCCGGCGGCACAGGCTCATTTATTGACCAGATGGCAACCCTTTTAAAAACTGATGCAGAAGGATTAAATGAGTATGCTAAAAATTATGAAGCACTCTACCCCATTGCCGCACGCTGCGGTGTTTTTGCTAAATCTGATATACAGCCCCTTATTAATGAAGGTGCAACTAAGGAAGATTTGTCTGCATCAATATTCCAGGCAGTTGTAAACCAGACAATAAGCGGTCTTGCCTGCGGCAAGCCTATACGTGGCAATGTAGCATTTCTTGGCGGCCCGTTACACTTCCTGACAGAACTTAAGCAGGCATTTATACGTACATTAAAACTAACAGACAGCCAGGTAATTGCACCTGCACATTCACACCTTTTCGCAGCAGCAGGTGCAGCAATGAACTCTGATAAGAATGTACATACAACACTTGGAATGCTTTGTACAAAGCTTTCAGAGAAAATAGAAATAGAATTTGAGGTTACAAGGCTTGAACCTCTCTTTAATAATGAAGAAGAATATAAAAAGTTTTTAGACAAACATTCTGAAAACAATGTAAAAAAAGGTGATTTTAACCAGTACAGCGGCAAGCTTTTCCTTGGGATTGATGCTGGCTCTACTACTACAAAAGCCGCTGTAATTGATGAAGATGGCAGGCTTCTTTATTCTTTTTACAGCAGTAATAACGGAAGCCCGCTTAAAACTGCATTAAAAGCAGTTAAAGAGATATATTCCGTTATGCCAAATGGCTCTAAAATTGTACGTTCATGTTCCACTGGTTATGGTGAAGCACTCCTTAAATCAGCACTGCTGCTTGATGAAGGGGAGGTAGAAACTGTTGCACATTATACAGCCGCCGCCTTTTTTGAACCAGAGGTGGACTGCATACTTGATATTGGCGGACAGGACATGAAATGCATTAAAATTAAAAACCACTCTGTAGATAAAGTACAGCTTAATGAAGCCTGTTCCTCTGGGTGTGGTTCATTTATTGAAACATTTGCCAAATCACTTAACTATGATGTTTCAGAATTTGCAAAGATTGCACTTTTTGCCAAAAACCCTATTGACCTTGGTTCAAGGTGTACTGTCTTTATGAATTCAAAAGTAAAACAAGCGCAGAAAGAAGGTGCAAGTGTTGCAGATATTTCAGCAGGGCTTGCATACTCTGTTATTAAAAATGCACTTCTTAAAGTAATAAAACTTACCGACCCTAAAGACCTTGGCAGAAAAGTTGTTGTACAGGGTGGTACTTTCTATAATGATGCTGTCCTTAGAAGTTTTGAACGTATATCGGGCTGTGAGGCTGTACGCCCTGATATAGCTGGCATTATGGGTGCTTTTGGTGCTGCCCTGCTTGCAAGGGAACGCTATACAGGACAGGAAAGCACAATGCTTTCTATTAAGCAGATTAATGAACTCAAATTTGAAACAAGCATGTCACGCTGTAAAGGCTGTACTAACCACTGCCTGCTTACTATTAACAGGTTTACAGGCGGAAGGCAGTTTATATCAGGCAACCGGTGTGAACGCGGGCTTGGCAGGGAAAAGAAAAACTCGGGTATACCAAACCTGTTTGACTATAAACTTAAAAGGGTATTCTCACACTATACGCCTTTAACTGCTGATAATGCAGTACGTGGTACTGTTGGTATACCACGTGTACTTAATATGTATGAAAATTACCCGTTCTGGTTTACATTTTTTACGGAACTTGGCTACAGGGTTGTACTTTCACCTGAGTCCAGCCGCAAAATTTATGAACTTGGAATTGAGTCCATACCAAGTGAATCAGAATGTTATCCTGCCAAACTTGTACATGGCCATATATCATGGCTGTTAAAACAAGGCATTGGATATATTTTCTACCCGTGTGTGCCTTATGAACGCTGCGAAGCTGAAGGGGCAGGCAACCACTATAACTGCCCTATTGTTACCTCATATGGTGAAAATATTAAAAACAATGTTGATGAACTTAAAAACCCAGATATTATTTACCAGAACCCGTTCGTATCATTTGAAAATGAAGAAATTATAACAAAACGTTTAAGTGTATTCTTTGCAGAAGAAAACGGAATACCGGCCGCTGACATAAGGCGTGCATGTGCTGCTGCATGGAAAGAAATGCAGGCTGTACGTGATGAAATGAGCGCTAAAGGCTTAGAAACCCTTAAATATATGGAAGAACATAACTGCCACGGCATTGTACTGGCTGGACGCCCTTACCATGCTGACCCTGAGATTAACCACGGAATTCCAGGGCTTATTACATCATATGGTGTGGCTGTCCTTACTGAGGATAGCATATCAGAACTTGGCACTGTTGACAGGCCTACTATAGTAATGGACCAGTGGATGTACCATTCACGTCTTTATAAAGCCGCATCATTTGTTGCCACAAGGAAAGACCTTGACTTAATACAGCTTAATTCATTTGGCTGCGGGCTTGACGCCGTTACAACAGACCAGGTAAGTGATATACTTACAAAGCAGAACAGAATTTATACTGTATTAAAAATAGATGAAGTAAACAACCTAGGTGCAGCACGCATCCGTATACGTTCACTGCTTGCTGCAATAGAGGACAGGAAACGTAAAAATATTGAACCTGTAAATAAAGATACTGCACACCACAGGGTAATTTTTACAGAAGAAATGAGGAAAGAATACACTATCCTCACACCACAGATGTCACCAATACATTTTGACTTACTTGGCCCTGCACTCGCCTCATGTGGTTACAATATTGAAGTCCTGCCATCAGACAGTTCATGCGTTGACTATGGGCTTAAATATGTAAACAATGATGCCTGCTACCCTTCACTAATCGTTGTAGGCCAGTTTATGCAGGCGCTTATGTCTGGAAAATATGACTTAAATAAAACTGCACTAATAATTACCCAGACTGGCGGAGGATGCCGTGCTACTAACTATATTGGATTTATAAGGCGTGCCCTTGAAAATGCAGGCATGGGGCAAATCCCTGTTATTTCCATGAGTGCGGGCATTGAGAAAAACCCAGGGCTGGACATAAACATGAAGATGCTGCACCGTGCACTCCAGGCACTTATCTATGGTGATGTATTTATGCGTGTGTTGTATAAAACCCGCCCTTATGAAAAGGTAAAAGGTTCTGCCAATGCACTGCACCAGAAATGGCTTGCTATTGCAAAGAAACAGGTAACTACTGGCAATAAAAAGGAATTTAAAAATAATATAAGGCAGATAGTCAGGGAGTTTGATGAACTTGAACTGCTTGATATAAAGAAACCACGTGTTGGCATTGTTGGCGAAATACTTGTTAAGTTCCTTCCACTTGCCAATAACCACCTTGTAGAACTTCTTGAGGCAGAAGGTGCAGAGGCAGTGTGCCCTGACCTCGTTGATTTCTTTATGTACAGCCTTTACAATGCAAATTTCCAGGCAGAATACCTTGGCAAAAAGAAATCAGGGGCAATGATAAACAACCTGGTTATAAGATATATTGAATACTACCGTAAAGCAGCAAGCACAGCACTTGCAGCCAGCAGCCGTTTTGAACCTCCCATACATGTTTCAAAGCTTGCAGAGTATGCAGGCCCTGTTGTTTCATGTGGCAACCAGACAGGCGAAGGCTGGTTCCTTACTGGTGAAATGATTGAGCTTATACATTCTGGTGTGCCAAATATTGTATGTGCACAGCCATTTGGATGCCTTCCTAACCATGTAGTTGGCAAAGGTGTAATAAAAGAACTGCGCCATAAGTTCCCAGAGTCAAACATTGTAGCAGTTGACTACGACCCAGGTGCAACAGAAGTTAACCAGCTTAACCGCATAAAACTTATGCTTTCTACTGCTGTTAAGAATTTAAAATGAAAGGCATGTAAAGTACAAAACTGGCATGGTTTATAGATTATATGTGCCAGTGCTATCATGTTGGAAAGTGTATGAAGATTTTAGTATATAAATGGGATATTTTCCCTTATAATGATATTATTAATGAATTAAAAAAGCAGGGACATTCTATGGATGTCCTTGCTTTTCCTGTAAAAAACCATATACAAGACAGCGCTTTTGAAAAAAAGCTGGCAGAATACCTGGAAAATGGCTCTTATAATGCTGTTTTTTCAGTAAATTACTTCACTGTTATTTCTAATACATGCCATAAATATGGCATACCATATATTTCATGGACATGTGATGCACCACTTGCAGGTATGCGCAATCCTTCAATATATAATACTGTAAACACAATTTATGTATTTGATTATAAAGAATATGAATATTTTAAGAATGCAGGTGCATCCACTGTAAAATACCTTCCGCTTGCAGGTGCACCAGAAAGAACCGCCAGCCTGCTTACACAAAACGGTATTTGCATAAATAACAGGAAATATTCCTATGATATATCATTTGTTGGCAATTTATATGATAAAAACCGCTATGATGAAATGGTTAATGCACTTCCTCCATATCTTTGCGGCTATATGGATGCCACAGTTGAAGCCCAGTTAAATATTTCGGGTGGCAATATTATTAATATAATGCTTACAGATGATATAATGGAAAATGCTTCTAAATACATGGATTTAAAGCAGGGTGGCAAAAACCTGGAAGAGTTAAAGCTTTATTTTGCCACAAGCGTACTTTCATATAAGGCTGCCGCAATTATGCGCAGGCAGGCTTTAAATGCACTGTCACGGGTTGCAGACATGCACCTTTTTACAACAAGCAGTACAGATGGATTATTTAAGACTATTGTACACCCTCCTGTAAAATACCATAGCGAAATGCCATTAGTCTTTGCTGCTTCCAAAATAAACCTGAATATGACCACCCCTAATATTGAAGACGGTATTCCTCTGCGTGTATTTGATATTTTATCTGCTGGCGGTTTTTTAATGACCGATTACCGCCCTGGACTTGAAAAACTTTTTGATATTGGCAAAGACCTTGTAGTTTATGATGGAATTAACGATTTGGCTAATAAAGCACACTATTATTTAAACCATGACAAAGAAAGGGAGCTTATCTCTGCCAGCGGCTTTGACAAGCTCCAGAAACTTCATACCTATAAACACCGTATCCAGGCTATGTTCAGTCTTTAAAATAATCCTGGTTAAACGTTGTCTTTTGTATTTCATCATCTTTATTTGTACTGGTTTCATCCCCTGTGCTGATGGCATTATTATTTTTGATAACATTGCTGTCAACAACACTTGCTTCCTTATTTATAATAATACTTCCATCTTCCGTAGTATAGCTTTCACCACTATATATGTTATCACCAATACCATTAACACCAGCAGTATTGTCTGTACCATATTCATTACTGTCCCCATAAGTATATTGAATTTCCTGGAATTCCTGCAAATCGACTATATTGCCCTTTTTATAAAGGTGGTATGAAAGCAGTACAATACCTGCAATAAATACAAATGATACTGCAAGTCCCCCTTCCATTCCAAAACTTCCTCCATTAATTATTTCCATTCCATCTGTATAAGAAGTTGATAAAATAGAATTAGAAACATCCATGCCGCTTACCTGTACACCATATATATTACCTTGCGCAAAATTCCATATACTGTGGAAAGCCCCTGCTATCCATATATTTCCAAAATCAAGCAAAAGAAGTGAAGCAAGCACGCCAAACAGGAACAGGTTTATATATGCAAGTGGTGAAAGCCCATTGTTACCTGAATGTAGAAATGCAAAAAACAGCGAACTTGCAGCAACAGCAAGTGTAACATGGTATCTTCTTGACAACGACACCATAAGATATCCACGGCATAACACTTCCTCTGCCATTCCTTGTAAAAGATATCCCAGAAAATATCCAATTATATATAAAGGCATAATATTCTGCGAAATCCCCTCACACTTTACACTTCCTGTAACAACACATATAATATACACTGCTGAAAATGCTGCTGCACCTGCAACAAGTCCTGTAATATATTGTTTAACCATTCCCTTTTTTACAAATCCCAGAGTAGACAGTTTCCTTCTTTCAAAAACCTTGCAATACAGCATTACTATAAGGGTAAGCAGTATTTCTGCAAAAAGCATTACAATCATAATCCACTCAGGCATGTCAGACAGCACAGACAGCATTTTCTGCCTGTCAAGCCTTCCAGAAATAATCATTGACATATAATCCTTATTACTAAAAAGATATGCAATCATTGCTGGAATTTGTATAAAACCCATCGCTACTGAACCAATAAAAAACAGAAGAACAGCAATAAATATCTCAACTAGTATATTGTGCCCTTTCTGTGATGCTGCTTCTTTCATAAACAGCGCTTTTTTAATATCTTTCATATAACATTCCTTTCATCAAATTTAGTATTTACAAAATACCGCTGGTACATCCTGTTGCACCTGTCCTGTACACAGACCTGTACCATATAAGAAGTTGCAAGCCTGCCATCCGCCAGAAGCATCCTTCATTTGATATAATAGCACATATTATGGAAAATTTCACCTAAATATTTACCATATCCTCATGTCCATTTAATAATTCCCAGTTATCGTATTTATTTTGTTTTTATGTTAAGAATTTATTCCCCTTCTTCAGTGCATTTGCCTGCAATATACCTGTATCTTGCCCTTATCCGTTCAATTTGTCCATAACTGTATCCGTCTCCAAGTCTTTCTGCAAAATCCTTATGTGACTTCCCCTGCCATCCCTCTTCTAACAACATGGCAACTAACTTATCAACATCACTTTTCTGCATAAACAGCCTCCAAAATATTAATATAAATAAATTTATTTTCTTAACCACTACCAGTTATTATTCCTGGATTTTGTATATTTTTCATAAATTTACAAAAAATAATACCATACTTGCCTTGTCAGAGCAATATATCTTTATCACTTTATTCATATTTCAAACTATAATTGTTATCTTATAAATTAGAATATTTAACTAGAACTTTTACTAATAATAAAGATATTTTCTTTTGGAGGAATTAATGGACTTAAAATTGCTTGGCCTGAATATAAAGAACAGCAGAAAAAATATTAAACTTACACAAGCACAACTTGCAGAAATGACAAACTTGTCTACAGTACATATATCACATATTGAAGGCGGCAGTGTTAAAATGTCAGTTGACGCATTAATTAATATATGCAATGCACTTAATATTACTCCTAATGATATTTTATGGGGACAATTTGATACAAACTCTTATAATACAGATGGTTCTGGTAAATCCTTGTTATCAGAAAATGGGGAATATAATATTAATATGCAGTTAAGTTCAAAAGCAAAGGCAATGTCGCAAAATGATAAAAGGCTTCTGCTTGAAATAGCAGGGCTTCTTGCAAAACGTAATAATTAAATAATTAAAGCTAAATAACCATGTACAGGCATATAATATCCTGGCATGGTTATTTATTAATAATGCACCCCATTAGTTTTATTATGCTTATATATGGCATATTTCTGCATAATTTTACAAAAAATTATAACAAACTTGCTTTATCAAAGCAATGTATCTTTAGTAGTTTATTTATGTTTTAAAATATTATTGCTATCTTATTAACCAGGATATTAAACATATACTTATAATAAAAATTATATTCTGGGGGGAATAATGGATTTAAAATTACTTGGACTGAATATTAAAAACAGCAGAAAAAGCGTTAAACTGACACAGGCACAGCTTGCAGAAATGACAAACTTGTCAGTTGTACATATATCACATCTTGAAGGCGGCAGTGCTAAAATGTCAATTGAAGCACTGGTCAATATTTGCAATGCACTTAATGCTACCCCAAATGATATATTATGGGGACAATTTAATGCACCCCCTGGAACTTCTGGAGAATATGTTTTTTCTGAAAATAATGAGTATAACATAAATACGCAGCTTGGCTTGAAAGCAATGGATATGTCGCAGAGTGACAAAAAATTACTGCTTGAAATAGCGGCTCTTCTTGCAAAGCGTAACAATTAAGCTTTTTATGTTTAAAACCTGTACAGGCACTTTAAGCCTGCCATATATTTTAAAATATTACAGGACATGCCAGGAATGTTTTATACCATTCCAAGACATGTCCTGTTTTTATACTTCTTCTGTTACAGGCTGTTCTTCAATTAAACTAGAAGTACAGTGTGGACATTTTACTGCATCAATATGTATTTCACTTAAACAGTAAGGACATTTTTTAGTTACAGGGGCTGCTGGGGCTTCTTCTTTTTTCCCGATTGCCATAAACTTGTTAATACCTTTCATTAACAGGAAAATTACAAATGCCATAATAACAAAGTTAATGACTGAAGTAATAAAATCACCATAACTAATATACTGCCCGGTATTAAAAATCTGGATTGAACCGCCAATTTCTGTTTTGCCAATACAGTTGATTATTGGGTTAATAAAATCCTCTGTAAGCGCTGTAACAATATTCTGGAATGCAGCACCTATAATAACACCAACTGCAAGGTCCATAACATTGCCACGTAATGCAAACTGCTTAAATTCTTCTAAAAATTTTTTCAATATGTGTATACCGCCTTTCTCTATTCTGGTACATGACTGTATGTCCACCTGCTATTATACAAAAGAAGATAATAAAAAACAAGGGACTTGGAAAAACCATCTCTAATCCACTAACCTGCAAGTCCAGATGACTTACATAATAAGCTTACAGTTTCTTTTACGTCTTCCATCCTTATCCCTGAATAATTCATTATTATAATATGCTGCCTGTTGTTACATTCCTTAATGTCTTCTGCCTGCTTTTGCTGTATACTTCCTTTACCCTTAGCCTCTCCATAAACTTTATAATTAACATTATCTTCCATATAATACTGTGAAAGACACGATACATTAATATTATTCTGCCTGCATATTTCCACATATTCACTGTCTGGTATTTCTGTATGGATTTTTAACAGGAAATGAAGCCCTGAACCTTCTTCTGATATTTCGCATATATCTGAAAGCCTGCTCTTTTTAATTTCATCCATAAGCCTGTCACGTACATTTCTGTAATAATTCCTCATACGGTTTATATGTTTCTCAAAATAACCATTATTTATAAACCTGGCAAGTGTATATTGTTCAAAGTTTGATACTGTACATGAATAGAAACTTAATTTATTATAAAATATCTTAAGAAGTTTCCAGGGCAGCACCATATAACTTATCCTTATTGTGGGAGCAAGGCTTTTTGTAAATGTATTAATATATATAACACTTTCCATTATATCAATTCCCTGGAGTGTTGGCACGGGCTTTCCTTCCAGCCTGAATTCAGAGTCATAGTCATCTTCTATAATATAACGGCCTTTCTTCCTTGAAGCCCATGCAAGTATTTCATAACGCCTGCTGACAGGTGTTATTATGCCAGTTGGGTAATGGTGTGACGGGGAAATATGTGCTACATCTGCGTTGCGCTTCTCAAGTTCTTCTATAACTATGCCTGAACTGCCAACTGGTATATATTCACATGTGACATTGTTGCTTTTATATATCTGTGCTACCTTTTTATAACCAGGGTTTTCTACAGCATAAACCTTATTATAGCCCAGAAGCTGTATTATAAGTGTATAAAGATATTCTGTACCTGCCCCTGTTATTATCTGTTCTGGCGCTACATCCATATTGCGGAACTGTTTCAGATGCAGGCTTATAGCACTGCGCAGTTCCATTATCCCTCCCCAGGGAGATTTTTTCATTAGTTCGCCGCTTTTTTCTGATATTATTTCCCTCATTAGTTTAGCCCATATTGAAAAGGGGAAATTAGCTGGCGGTGTCATATTACTTACAAGGTCAATTTTACACTGGGCCTCCTCTTCCATTATGCTGCCTGCTGCTATCCTGCCTGCCTCACTGGTTATATGCCCGTCACTGGTTAATGGCATATTTTCTGGAAGCTCTGTTACATAAAAACCCTTTTTGGGAATTGAATAGATAAATCCTTCTGCCTGTAACTGGGCATAAGCATTTTCAACTGTAATATTGCTTATACCCAGATTTTTGGCAAAACTCCTTTTAGATGGAAGTTTAGTACCAGACGGCAAAACACCGTCCAGTATGTCATTTTTAATGCATTTATATAAATGCAGGTAAAGTGGTTCTGGCCCTATATTTTCAAAAGAATATGTCAGCATATAATTTTCCTCCGCAATCTGGTATTACTGGCTATATTTATTCTGGATATTTTGATATAGCCAATTTTGATTATAATTTAATATGTTCTTTTAGTAAATAGAAAACTTTATATAAAATTTGGAGGAATTTAATATGGACGAGAAACAATATGCACTAAACAGGGAACTTGCACAGATGCTTAAAGGCGGGGTTATTATGGATGTTACCACACCTGAACAGGCTAAAATTGCAGAAGAAGCAGGGGCATGTGCTGTTATGGCACTTGAACGCATACCGGCTGATATACGTGCAGCAGGCGGTGTTTCACGCATGAGCGACCCAGCTATGATTAACGGCATACAGGAAGCTGTTTCTATACCTGTTATGGCAAAATGCAGGATAGGCCATTTTGTTGAAGCACAGGTACTTGAAGCTATAGAGATTGATTATATTGATGAAAGTGAGGTTCTTTCACCTGCTGACGATATTTTCCATATTGACAAGACACGTTTTAAAGTGCCTTTTGTATGCGGCGCTAAAAACCTTGGTGAAGCTTTAAGGCGTATTAATGAAGGTGCTGCAATGATAAGGACTAAAGGTGAGCCAGGAACTGGTGATGTTGTGCAGGCAGTAAGCCATATGCGCATGATGAACAGTGCAATTGCCAAAATTACTGCTATGCGTGAAGATGAACTTTTTAACGAAGCTAAAGAGCTCCAAGTCCCTTATAACCTTGTACAGTATGTGCATGACAACGGCAAGCTCCCTGTAGTAAACTTTGCTGCTGGTGGTGTTGCTACTCCTGCGGATGCTGCACTTATGATGCAGCTTGGCGCTGATGGCGTCTTTGTAGGTTCTGGTATATTTAAGTCTGGAGACCCTGCAAAGAGGGCTGAGGCAATTGTAAAGGCTGTTACTAACTATAAAGATGCAAAAATGATTGCAGACCTTTCTAAAAACCTTGGTGAAGCAATGGTTGGCATTAATAAAGATGAAATCACACTGCTTATGGCTGAACGCGGGATTTAAGGAGGCACTTATGGTAATAGGCATACTTGCCGTACAGGGGGCATTTATTGAACATGAAGAAATATTTAAAAAACTTGGGGCAGATACCATACAGTTACGCCAGAAAAATGACTTAGACAGACATTTTGACAGGCTTGTGCTGCCTGGTGGTGAAAGCACTGTACAAGGCAAACTTTTAAAAGACCTTGGAATGTTTAATATACTTAAAGAGAAAATAGAAAACGGGATGCCTGTACTTGGCACATGTGCAGGGCTTATTCTTCTTGCTAAGAGTATTTCTAATGACACAAGGGCATATTTCCAGACACTTCCTGTAACTGTAAAACGCAATGCATATGGAAGGCAGCTTGGAAGCTTCCACTGTGATGGTGAAATAAAAGGGCTTGGCACTTTTCCAATGGAATTTATACGTGCGCCTTATATAGAAAATGTTGCCAGTGGTGTTGAGGTACTGGCAGAAAATAACGGCAAAATAACAGCAGCCAGGTATAAAAACCAGCTTGGGCTTTCATTCCACCCTGAGCTTTGTAATGATTACAGGTTACATAAAATGTTTATGGAAATGTAATTAAACTTTATATTAATACAATTATTAGTTTCTTAATATAAACATTACTAATCTTCCATGTCCGTTTTATAAATTCTCTTATAATAAACTGGATGCAGGATAATTTGCAGTTATCTTATATCATATGTTTTATTATAGATTTATGAAACGGACATAACTACTAAAGGAGGCATAAAATGGAAACACCTGGTATACACCATGAAATTGTTATAAGCAACTTTGATGTAGATGTCAGGTTCTATTTATCCGTTGACCCTGGCAGCTATGTACCACCACACTGGCACAACAGCCTTGAAATGGTATATATGATTGAAGGAAATATGGTTATACAGTATGAAGATGGCAATAAGCAAAATTTGCCAGCAGGTGAATTTTCTATAGTAAATTCCCATACCATACACTCCATTACAGCATTTCCTAATAAAGCCCTTTTGCTGCAAATTCCTGCTTCTTTTCTGGAAAAATACATACCCGCATATGATTTAATAGAATTCCACGTAAACATGCATCCAGATAACCCTGCTGAAATAACCAGGCTTGAGCGCCTGAAAAAAATATTTATGGATATGTATATTATCTATGATATACGTCCTGATGGCTACCTGCTGCGTTTTAACAGCCTGTTATATGATTTAATTTATACCCTTGTACATTCATACTCTTCCAGGCTTATTGAAAGCGAAGCAGCAAGGAGAAACAAACCTATTAACCAGGTTAAGGAAATAATGCGTTACATAGAAAACAACCATAACAGAAAACTTACTGCAACAGAAATTGCCAGGGAATTTGGATATAATCCTGATTACCTGGCATGTTTCTTTAAAAAACATATTGGAATGACCCCTGTTAATTATCTTTACGAAATAAGGCTTGCAAAGATTATGCATGATTTATATAAAACAGACCTCCCAATACATGATATTTTTGAAAAACATGGCTGTACTAATTACAAACATATTATGAAATTATTCAAAAAACGTTATGGATGCACCCCTAGGGCGAAAAGGCTTGAAATGCAGGAAACACCTGCGTATAGCCTGGATATATAAATCTACAGATAACAGGCCGCCATACAAAAAGCCGGAATTGCCCTGTTTTTTAGCCGGCATTATAACTATATTATAAATTAACAAAAATATATACTAATGCTAATAAAAAACGGAAGGAGGTAATGCAAATGTTGAATAACCCTGTTCTGCCAGGATTTAATCCTGACCCATGTATCTGCCGTAAAGATGGTGACTATTATATTGCAGTGTCAACTTTTGAATGGTTTCCAGGTATTCCAGTATACCACTCAAAGGATATGAAACACTGGGAACTTTATACACATGTACTGGCAGATGATGAGAAACCTGACTTAAAAAAACTGCCTTCTGCTAAAGGCATATGGGCACCATGCCTGACTTATTGCCAGGATGAAGATTTATTTTATGTAATTTATGGTGTAATGAATTCCATGAATTCACGTTATTTTGATATAGATAACTACCTTATTACTGCAAAAGACATAAAAGGGCCATGGAGTGAACCTGTATATTTACATTCTGCTGGTTTTGATGCTTCAATCCTGCATGATGATGACGGCCGCAAATACATAGTTTCGCTTGAATGGGAAACCAGGGAAGGTTATGAAAAACCTGGTGCTATCTGTATGGCAGAATATGACACTGTGAAAAAAGAAATTATTGGATACCCGGAACGTATCTGGCATGGCGGTACAGACCGTGGATGTATAGAAGCACCACATCTCACTAAAAGAAACGGATATTACTATATTATGTGTGCAGAAGGCGGTACAGGTTATAACCACTGTATTACAATGGGACGCTCAAAAACCGTATGGGGGCCATATGAAGGCAGCCCTGTAAACCCTATTGTTACTTCTAACCCTGCTGTATCTAATGAACGCCATGACCCAGACCACCTCAAACCTAAATATTTTAATCCTGGCACTGTATTGCAGAAAGCAGGCCATGGCAGTTATGTTGAAACACAGCTAGGCGAAGTTTACCTTGTGCACCTCTGCTCCCGCCCGTTTGTCCCAGAATTAAGATGCACTCTTGGACGGGAAACAGCAATGCAGAAAATGTGCTGGACAGATGATGGATGGCTGCGCATGGCTGATGGTACAAATATTGCAAAAGAATTTTATGAAGAAAGTGCATTAAAAGATTATCCTGTTAAAAAAATACCTGGTTTTGATGATTTTGACAGTGGCACATTAGGAAACTGGTATTATGCACCACGTATTATGCCAGAAAGATTTGCCGATGTTACTGCCCGTCCTGGATATGTACGTATACGAGGACAGGAATCATATTCTTCTTTAAATAAAACTAGTATACTAGCACGTAAACTTACAAGTGTATATGCATCCATTACTACAAAAATGGAGTTTATACCAGAAGTACACCAGCACAGTGCAGGCCTGGTTTTATATTATGATAATATGAATTATATAAACCTCAGAAAATACTATAGTGAAACTTTAGGACAGAGCGCCATTTCTATTATCCAGATTGAAAATGGCGAAAAGACAGAATTTATAAATACACGTACACCTGTAGATGATGTGCCAATATACCTGCGCCTGGAAATTGATGGCAGAAGTTTACAATTTATGTGGAGTTATAATGGAAAAGAATACAAAAATATTGGCATAAAGTTTGATACAACAAAATTTTCTGATGAATACTGTAAATATGGTGAATTTACTGGCACTATGGCAGGCCTTGCATGTTATGACCTTATAAAGCACAAACACTATGCTGACTTTGATTTCTTTGAATACAGTGCAGATGAAAAAAGAGGCATGCCTTGTAATTAATACACAGCGCACAGGTGTTTTCCATGTCTGTGCGCTGTCCTGGTATATTATTTTATAGTATTAAGGTACTCTTCTACAGATGCAACACAGTTTGCCCCGTCTGATACGGCAGTTATTAACTGCCGTAAATTCTTCTGGCGTATATCTCCAGCCACAAACAGCCCTTCTGTAGTTGTTTTGCCGTCCTCTCCTGCTATTATATAGCCATAATTGTCCATATCAGCAAGCCCCTTTGCTATATCTGTATCGGGCTTCATGCCAATTGCTATAAATACACCATCTACATCAAGTTTTGTCTTTATATTATCTTCTTTATTATGGTAAAACAGCGAAGAAACTTTGCCATCCCCTCTTATTTCATCAATTACCACATTGCCAGTAAATTCTATATTTTCCTTTGCTGCAATTTTATCCTGGTATGCCTTGCTGCCCCTTAGTTCATTTCTTCTATGGATTAGATATACTTTCCTGCATATATTTGAAAGATACAAGGCTTCCGAGAGTGCTGTATCACCACCACCTGCTACTGCTACGTCTTTTCCTTTATAAAATGCCCCATCACATGTAGCACAGTAAGACACACCTCTCCCTGTAAACTCTTCTTCTCCTTTTACCCCAAGTTTATTGTGGACAGCCCCTGTAGCTATTATAATTGTCTTTGAATTTATTTTGCTGCCGTCCTCAAGCTCTAAAGTAAAAATACCATCCTCTTTTGTAATGCTTGTAACTTCACCTTCTGTAAATTCTGCCTCATCAGTAGCATGTTCTTTAAATTTATTAACAAGTTCAAAACCTGAGACTGATGGTATTCCAAGATAATTATCTACTTCATTTGTATATATTATCTGGCTTCCTGTAATATTAAATTTCTCAATTACAAGTGCCTTAAGCCTTGCCCTTCCTGCATAAAGCGCGGCTGAAAGCCCTGCTGCCCCGCCTCCTGCTATAACTACATCATATAACATATAAAATTGCCTCCATTCCAGGAACACCACTAACATCCTGCGCCCATGCAGTACCCGCCAGGGCAGTTCCAATTTAATATACAGCATACATACCGGACTGGTTTTGTATTATTATACTTTATTTCCAGATATTTATGTAAGCAGGTCTGCTATTAATACAGCTTCTTCTTTGGTAATCTGGTGGTTCACATCATTTATCTGTACATTTGCCATTACACCAGATAAGTAAAGCCCTGCTATTTGCTTCTGCTCACTTATATTAAAACTCCCTGCATTTTCAAGGGAGCTTATTATATCCAGTTCTTCATCTGTCAATTCTTCACTGCCTGCTGCCATATCTTTACTATTATGATATGCAATTGCCAGCCCTGCAACTGTAAGTGCACTTTCAGTGCCTGCTTCCAGTTCCAGGCCAGAAATTTCATTTATAAGGCTGGTTGTATTGGCAGCACTTTTTACTAATCCAGGACTAAATTTGCCATTTGCCTGCATAGGTATTGAACCTGATGTTGCATG
Organism: uncultured Lachnospiraceae bacterium; assembly: GCA_910579085.1. Taxonomy (GTDB): domain Bacteria; phylum Bacillota; class Clostridia; order Lachnospirales; family Lachnospiraceae; genus Butyribacter. The sequence goes on from CAJTRU010000019.1 coordinate 28,041, forward strand.
TTTGCATATAACCTTTTCACTGGCACGGAACCTTGTATCCCAGAAACCAACAGCAAGTGTTATCTTATCATTTGAATACTGTTTAAATGTGTAATCCAGCAGTTTCTCTATTCCATTATAAAGTGCTTCTGATGAATTGCCTCCAAAATATGCACATATAAGCTCATGGCCTTCCTCATCCCTTGCTGTTGCTATAAGTACACGTCCTGCCGCCCGTGTTGTGCCTGTTTTAGAGCCTATAATTTTATAATCTTTGTTTTTTAACTTATATGTGGAATAAAAACCATTAGAATTTTTTACTTTAAACGATGGCTTTCCCTTTCTGGCTGGCACTGTATATGTGCTTTTTGCAACTATATTGCGTATAAGTTCATAGGACATTGCGTGTCTTGCCATTACTGCAAAATCATAAGCAGAAGTATACATTTTATTATACCCGTTGCCTATATCTAATCCCGTTGGATTGTCAAAACTTGTTTTGGACATCCCATAGCTTTTAGCTGTACTGTTCATAAGGCTGATAAATCTATTATATGATATGCCTGCACCAGATGCCAGTGCCATTGCAGAATCTGCATCTGAACCAATTAACAGCATATTAAGGTACTGTTTTACAGTGTATGCTGTTCCTGGTTTTAAATCCAGCTTTGAAGCATCTGATGGGACTTTTTTTCTCATATTCTTTGTAAATACCACTCTTTTATCAAGGTCTATATTCTCTATTGTAACTATTGCAGTCATAAGTTTAGCTGTACTTGCTGGGTATATTTTCTTATTCATACTCTTTTTATATATAACATCACCCGAATTTGCATCCATAACAACATATGCTGATGCCTGTACCTTTGGAACTGCCGCACTGGCATAAGCCGCTTGTGGCAGGACACTTTCTGGCACTGTTCCTGAAATAAATGCTATTATAAGCATTACTACCGTTAATTTCTTAAATTTATCCATTGTTTATCCTCCAGTCATAATCTTACACAGCTCTTCAAGCTGCTTGTACGTTTCAATTTTATTCGCCATACGCCTTAATGACGCTGAATTTTTATATCCTGCTGTATACCATGCAACGTGTTTACGCATTTCACGCATACCCATTAATTCCCCTTTAAAATCTTTAAGCATCCTGCCATGTCTGTATACCATATCTGCAATTTCATGTATTCCAGGCTTTGGCAGTATTTCCCCTGTTTCCATAAACACCTTAATCTGTCTGAAAATCCAGGGATTTCCTCTGGCAGCACGTGCTATCATAAGTGCATCACAGCCAGTTTCTTCCTTACATCTTACTGCATCCTCTACAGTAAATATATCACCACTTGCTATAACAGGGATTTGGACTGCTTCCTTAACCTTCCTGATAATGTCCCAGTCAGCACTTCCACCATAATACTGTTCCCTTGTCCTGCCATGTACTGCTATTGCTTTAGCACCATTTTCTTCTGCCATTATAGCAAATTCTGCCGCATTAATATTATTACTGTCAAACCCTTTACGTATCTTCACGGTAACAGGTTTATTTACTGCTGTGGCAACAGCTTTAATTATCTGCCCTGCAAGTTCCGGGTTTTTCATAAGTGCAGAACCTTCACTATTATTTACAACCTTTGGTACAGGGCAGCCCATATTAATATCAAGAATATCAAAATTCCTTTCTTCAATCCTTGATGCAACAAGTGCCATAAGTTCTGGTTCTGAACCAAAAAGCTGCAGTGCAATGGGATGTTCTGTTCCGTCAATCTCCCAGAGTTTTGCAGTATTTTTATTATTATAATAAATACCCTTGGCACTTATCATCTCTGTATAAAGCAAATCTGCTCCCTGTTCTTTGCATAAAATGCGAAATGGCAGGTCAGTAACCCCCGCCATAGGTCCTAATATTAAACTTCCATTAATCCTTACATTGCCTATATTAAATCCATACATTATAACATCCATCCTGCAAACATTACAAATGCTGCCTGTTAAAGCAAGTCCATGTCCACTGTTCCAGCTAAACAACTATTAAATTCCAGGCTCTTTAACTCTGTTGGCGCTTAGAGCCCGTTTTATGGGCTATTATGTGCCGTTACTTAAGCTGGCGTAACACCACAGGCGCACCCTGGAATTTAATATGTTTTAGCTGGATATGGAAAACTATCCTCTCTTCTGCTTGCTATATATTAGCTGTAACCCTTTTAGTGTCAAATCTGCATCATATATATCTATTTCATCTGTACTTTCTGATATTATTTTCCCAAGCCCGCCTGTTGCAACTACACGTGCTTCCTGTATGCCGGCTTCTTCTTTTATACGCCTGATTATATATTCTGTCTGTCCTAATGTACCATAAAACAAGCCTGATTGCATTGAAGATATTGTTTCCTTGGCAATTATGCTTCCAGGGCATTTTATCTCAATCTCTGGGAGGTTTGCTGTATTATTGCAAAGTGCATCAGCAGATATCCTTATCCCTGGGCTTATTACACCACCCTGGAATGCGCCATCTTTTGTTACATAGTCATATGTAGTTGCAGTCCCATAATCTACTACTATTATAGGGCCTCCATACTGCCCATATGCACCTACAGCGTCCACAATACGGTCTGCACCTATCTGCTTAGGGTCTGCTGTATCTATACGTATGCCCGTTTTAATTCCTGCGCCTACTACTATAGGCTGGCAGCCAAGATATTTTATTATCCCGCTTGTAAATGAATACATCATCTTTGGTACTACAGATGCAATTATTACTTCTGTAATATCTGAAGGGTTATATCCCTTCTGTACAAGGATATTACAAAGAAGTTCACCATATTCATCCGAAGTCCTTGGTACTTTTACAGTAAACCTGAACCTTGCAGTAAGTTCTACACCATTAAAAACACCAAATGTAATATCAGTATTTCCAACATCAACTGCTAATAACATGTTTTTGTCCTCGTCTTTCCTGCCTGTTTTAGTCCCCTGATATATTATAAACCTGCTATTTCTTGTTTAAGAAATTTTACGCGGTAATATAATTCAAGTGATTCCAGTAACTCCCGTTTTTCAGACTGTATCTGTTTTATTTTAAGCACACTGCCTATCTCATCAAACCAGAAATCATCTTCCCTTGAAGTTACATTAAGAAAAAGCCTTCCATCCACGCCAAACTGCAATGTAAGTATACCGCCTATTTCAGCAGTATACAGTACACACATAACCTTAAGCTCCTCTTTTACAGGTTCTGGAAGCCCTGCAAATTCCTGGTTTAAATAGTATTTTTCTTCATATGAGCTTGAGGCGCAGAGCACTACAGACCCATCAGGATTATTGCTAGACATAACCATATACCCCCCTGACCGAAACCTCACCTGACATTACATATTCAGTCCCGTTTTTTGTATCCACTATTAATGCACCGTCTTTATTAATGCCCCTTGCTATGCCTGTTTCTGTCCTTATGGCATCTTCTTCCATGCCATAAAAGATTTTTACTTCCTTGTCCATGCTGGCCAACAGTGAATTATATTCTTCAATAAACGGTGTAATACCTTTTGCTTCTTCAAACTTCCTGTAATAAGTACTAAAGCTGTCCACTGTACATGCGGCAAGCTGCGCCCTGTCCACTTCTTTACCTGTCTGTAAGTAAAGTGATGTAGCTGTTTCTTCAATTTCTTTATGGAAATGCCTGTTATTGGCATTAATTCCTATCCCTGTTACAACATAATTAATATAGTTCATCTCTGAACTCATTTCAGTTAATATCCCGCAGATTTTCTTCCCGCCAAGCACAATATCATTTGGCCATTTTATAAGAGGCTCTGCATTGCATGTTTCTTTAATTGAAACTGCTAGTGCAAGTGCTGTTACCAGTGTTATGCCTGGAACATTTACGGGGTTAATCCCTGGCCTTAGGATTATGGACATATAAACCCCTGCACCTGGTTCTGACTCCCACTGCCTGCCCCTCCTGCCTTTGCCTGCTGTCTGTTTTTCTGCTATTACAAGCGTCCCCTCTTCTGCACCATCTTCAGCGAGCTGTTTTGCACGGATATTTGTTGAATTAATAGTATCAAAGCTTTCTACCCTCTTGCATATTGAGTCCTTAGACAGCCTGCTTTCAATATCAGCAGCATAAATTACAGGGGATGAGGAAACCAGCTTATAGCCTTTATTTGGCACAGACTCTATCACAAAACCATTTTCCCTTAACTGGGCAATGTTTTTCCATACTGCCTGCCTTGTAACCCCTGTTTTTCTGCAAAGTGCCTGGCCTGAAACAAAACTGTCCCCTGCTTCCCTTAATGTCCTTAATATTTCACTTTTCATATTCTGCCCTGCAATATCTATACACCAAGCGTTGCCATTATTACTGCTTTAATTGTGTGCATACGGTTCTCTGCTTCATCAAATACAACTGACTGGGCTGACTCAAATACCTCATCTGTCACTTCAAGCCCTTCCTTGCCAAATTTCTCATAAACTTCCATGCCAATCTTTGTCTTAAGGTCATGGAAAGCCGGGAGGCAGTGCATAAATATTGCGCTGTCTGAGGCATTGTCCATTACTGCCTTATTAACCTGGTAAGGTGAAAGCTTGTCTATACGCTCTGCCCAGACTTCGTCAGGCTCTCCCATTGAAACCCATACATCTGTATAAATTACATCTGCATCCTTTGTACCAGTCTGTACGTCTTCTGTAAGGGTAACAGAGCCGCCAGATTCCTTTGCATATTCATTACATTGTTCTACAAGCCCTGCATCTGGGAAATAATCTTTTGATGTACATGCAGTAAAATGCATACCCATTTTAGCACATGCAACCATAAGTGAATTGCCCATATTGTAACGTGCATCACCCATATAAACAAGTTTAACACCTTTTATCCTGCCTAGATGTTCACGTATTGTAAGCAGGTCTGCAAGCATCTGTGTAGGATGGTATTCATTAGTAAGCCCGTTCCATACAGGCACACCTGCATATTTTGCAAGTTCTTCCACTATTTCCTGTCCATAGCCACGGTACTCAATGCCTTCATACATACGCCCAAGAACCCTTGCTGTATCCGCAATGCTTTCTTTCTTGCCAATCTGGGAACTAAGCGGTTCAAGATATGTCACACCTAACCCAAGGTCGTGCGCTGCTACTTCAAATGAGCAGCGTGTACGTGTACTTGTCTTTTCAAATACCAGGGCAATATTACTGCCCTGGTACTGCTTTACCTGTATTCCCTTTTTCTTCTTATCCTTAACATCTGCTGCAAGGTCTAAAAGATACTCTATTTCTTCAGGTGTAAAATCCTTTAATGTAAGGAAATTACGGTTTTTTAAATTAACAACCATTATCCATGCCATCCTTCCATACGTTATTTATAAGGAATACTGCCAGTATAGCGGCAGATTTACTCTTTTGATACTTCTGTTATAGATTTAACAAGCCCTGCCATCCCTTGTATTTCAGAAGGGATAATAATCTTTGTGGCTTTGCCGTCTGCTGCCTTTGCAAACGCTTCAAGGCTCTTAAGTTTAATAACATTTCCTGATGCTGTAGCAGCAGCTTCATTAAGCATACGGATACCATCCGCATTTGCCTGCTGTACTGCAAGTATAGCCTGTGCCTGGCCTTCTGCCTCACGTATTGTAGCTTCTTTTTTAGCTTCTGCACGGAGGATTGCCGCCTGCTTCTCAGCTTCTGCATCAAGGATTGCTGCTGCCTTCTTTCCTTCTGCCACAAGAATTGCAGACTCTTTGCCACCCTGTGAACGCAGGATTGCTTCTCTTTTTTCACGCTCTGCCTTCATCTGCTTCTCCATTGCGTCCTGGATTGCAGCAGGCGGGATAATATTTTTAAGCTCTACCCTGTTTACCTTAATTCCCCAAGGGTCAGTCGCACTGTCAAGCGATGCCCTCATCTTGGCATTAATTATTTCACGTGATGTAAGTGTTTCATCAAGTTCAAGTTCACCTATTATATTACGGAGTGTTGTTGCTGTAAGGTTCTCTATTGCCATAATAGGGTTTTCCACACCATATGCGTAAAGCTTAGGGTCAGTAATCTGGTAAAAAATTACTGTATCAATACGCATTGTAACATTATCCTTTGTTATAACAGGCTGTGGCGGAAAATCAGCAACCTGTTCCTTTAAATCAACCCTTCTTGCAATCCTGTCTATAAATGGGACTTTAAAATGTATCCCAACACCCCATGTCGTCTGGTAGCCACCAAGCCTTTCTATAACATATGCCCTCGCCTGTGGCACAACTTTTATACAAGATACAAGCACTAATGCTATAATAGCAAGTAAAATTAAAATTGCCATTTGTCCTCCTATTCTGGCAACTGGTACTATGGTAATGTTGCCATAAAAATATATTGTGTATTACATTTAGTATTATTAACAGCCAGATAGGTTATTATAATTAAAGCTGGCTTACAAATACTTTGACCCCTTTAACCTCATCAACAATTACCCTTGCACCAGCAGGTATAATTACGTCATCTTTACTGCTGCGTGCTGTCCATTCAAGCCCGTTTAATACAATTGTCCCTTTCTGGTTAAAATTGTCTATGTCCTCTGTAACTTTTCCCTCTTTTCCTGCTATGCTGTTTACATTTGTCTTTATCCTGTCTTTATTAATCTTCTTTTCTATAGCAGGACGCGTAAATATAAGCAGCAATATTGACACCACAAGAAAAACTGCAATCTGCACAAGCCATGGAACACCAAACAGCGCAAGCACAAACGCAACTAATGCGCCTCCGGCAAACCATATAGTAGTAAGCCCAAGTGTAATAATTTCAATTACCAGCAAAACCGCTAATGCCACAAGCCAGTAAAAAGGTGTCATAATATTCCTCCTCCCTTTCCAAAAATGACACCGGCATAGCTGCAAGTTACAATATACTATGCACCGGTTTTTATTATTTTATATTATTTGCGGTAATTGTGCAAGAAAATATTAATAAATTGTATGCAGGATAATTTGCAGTTATCCTGTTTTTATGGATTAACGGACGCAGGGTTTCTGTGTCCAGCTAATATTCTTACATTCCAGGGTACGCTTCCACTACGCCAATATAAAACAATGCAATTTAGTTAAGGGGATATGATGGAATTTAATAATGGCGGGCTGGCAAATCCAAAGTGTCTTACATGAACAAAGCACGTTCCCACTTGGACGTCACACGCAATGGTGCATAAAGCCCCTATGTTCCTATGGAACATTTAATACGGGGCTTAAACACCAGCGGTTCCGTACAGCTTGTTCATGTAAGCACATTTGGAATTTGCCAGCTAATCTAATCTTTGGCATTTTCCAAAAACATCCATGTCAAAAACCTTAACTAAATGACATTGTTCTACATCAGCCCACGCAGCAGTGCGCCTGTCATGGAATAATATTAGATGGAACACAAGGAACCTGCTGTACCCATAAGAACTACAAAAAACACAACAGAAAAGCAAAATAAATACTATAACTGGAAATTATGGTGTGGGACAGAGGATTTAGACGAACGGAAGTACAATGATGTTATTTTTATATTAATACAACATATAACAGCAATTATTCCATTGTATAATAAGTGACTAGCAAAATCATTACCCACCCCCATTTACAGTTATCTGGTTATTCTGTGTTTTATTATAAATTTGCGATGACAGGTTTTGCGTGCCAGGTGCCATCAATTATTCCGTAAAAGGGGCACTTTAACTACGTAGCGCAATGTCATTTAGTTAAGGATTTTGCTGGAAATGTTTTTGGAAAGTGCCAAAGAGCAGACTGGCTGGCAAATTCCAAATGTGCTTCCAGTGAACAAGCTGTACGAAGCCGCTGGTGCTTAAGCCCCGTATTAAATGTTCCGCAGGAACATAGGGGCTTTATGCACCATTGTGTGTGACGTCCAAGCGGAAGCGTGCTTGTTCATGTAAGGCACTTTGGATTTGCCAGCCTATCCAGTAATTATACCATTTTTAAACAAATTCCCTTAACTTAATGACATTGTAATGTAGCGGAAGCGTGTACTGGTAAGAATATTAGCTGGACACAGAAACCTTGCGTCTGTTAATCCACAAAGACAGGATAACTGTAAATTATCTTATAATTTTTCCACGTCTCTGCCTTGCTGCTTCATACATTACAACTGCTGCCGCTACTGCTGCATTTAATGATTCCAGTTTTCCATCCATAGGTATGTGTATGCTTCCTGTTATACATTCCAGTACCCTTTCTTGTATTCCATTTGCCTCATTGCCTATTACAATGCCTGCCCCTTTTGTATAGTCTGCCTTGTCATATGCAATGCTGCCTGCCATTGCTGTGCCGTATACACTGTAACCATTGTCTTTAATCTGTTTTATAATCTCTGTAATATCATCCACATATATAAATGGCATCCTGAATATTGACCCCATTGTGGAACGTACTGTCTTAGGGTTAAATAAATCCGCTGTCCCCTTTCCCATTATAACAGCGGACAGGCCTGCACCCTCTGCTGTACGCATTATTGTGCCAAGGTTGCCAGGGTCACGTATATCATCAAGCATAAGCCATATATGCTTTTTGTCATCCAGTATATCCTTAATATTATAGGATGGCTGTTTTACAACCCCTAATATGCCTTGTGTTGTAACTGTATCTGAAAGCTGCCTGAATACCTGGCCTGAAACAGTTTCATAAGGGAATTCTTTTAAAAGCCATTCCAGGCTTTCCTGCTTTTTCCCTAATACCAGTTCTGATATATATGTTTTTACAAGGCAGCCTTTTTCTGCTGCCTCTTTAACCATTTTAAAGCCTTCTGCTATAAATAAAGACGAAGCCCGCCTGTATTTTGGCTGTTTTTGCAGTTTTGTTATTTCTTTCAACTGCTGGTTTGATATACTGCTAATCATCTGTCTGTTCCTGCTTCCTTAAGTTACTTTTTCTGTTTTATATTCCGTTTCTTTCCAAGTATACCAGAACCCCTTACGCACTTTCATTCATTTTTGCAAGCCTTGCTGCCTGGTCTGCTGCTATTATATTATCAAGCACTTCATTTATATCACCATCAAGTATTTCACTAAGCCTGTGGCTTGTATATTTTATACGGTGGTCTGTTACACGCCCCTGCGGGAAGTTATATGTCCTTATTTTTTCTGAACGGTCACCTGTCCCAACCTGGCTTCTTCTTTCTGCTGCCTGCTCGCTGCTCGCCTTCTCAAGTTCCATGTCATATATCCTTGAACGCAGTACTTTCATTGCTTTATCTTTATTTTTAAGCTGTGACTTCTCATCCTGGCAGGTTACTACTATTCCTGTAGGAAGATGTGTAATCCTTACAGCGGAGTCAGTTGTATTTACGCACTGCCCGCCGTTGCCCGAAGCACGGTAAACATCTATTTTACAGTCATTAGGGTCTACATGTACGTCTACTTCTTCCACTTCTGGCATTATTGCAACTGTAGCTGTTGAAGTATGGATACGTCCGCCGGATTCTGTTGATGGTATACGCTGTACACGGTGTACACCGCTTTCATATTTAAGTTTTGAGTATGCACCTGTGCCTATAACCATAAATACAATTTCTTTAAAACCGCCTATGCCATTTTCATTGGCACTCATAACTTCAACTTTCCACCGGTTGTTTTCAGCAAACTTTGAATACATACGGAATAAGTCTGCCGCAAAAAGGGCAGCTTCATCCCCGCCAGCACCCCCGCGTATTTCAACAATTACATTTTTGTCATCATTAGGGTCTTTAGGAAGCATAAGTATTTTAAGTTCCTGTTCACATTCAGCAACTTTTTCCTTACAGGCATTAAGTTCCTCTTTGGCAAGCTCCCTCATCTCTTCGTCATTTTCTTCATCAAGGATTGCAAGGCTGTCCTCTATGCCATCCTTTGCTTCCCTATACTCTTTATATTTGCTTGCAACTGGTGACAGTTCGCTCTGTTCCCTCATCAGCTCCCTGTACTGTTCCTGGTTATTAATTACTTCTGGTTCTGTAAGCAGCATATTTATCTCTTCAAGCCTTCTTGTTAAATCTTCTAATTTATCAAACATAATTCATTATTCCTTTCAAAAATATACCAGACTGTTCTAAACACAGCAGAATATTACTGCATGTATTGTATTACGGCATTACCCCAGCTACAACCCTGTCATTGCCAGATAAATCTTTCCTGACACAAATATCATTATAACCACTCTCCTTAAACATTTCCGAAACCTGCTCTCCCTGGTCATATCCTGTTTCAACTGCCAGTATCCCGCCTGGTTTAAGATAATTCTTTGCTTCCCTGCTTATAATACTATAAAAATACAGCCCGTCCTGCCCTCCGTCAAGTGCCATTAATGGCTCATGCCCTTTTACTTCAGGCATAAGTGTATCTATAACAGAAGTCCTTATATATGGCGGATTTGAAGCAATAATGCCATATGTCCCTGTTATATTTTTAAACAGGTCACTATAGACAAATTTTATATCTGCCCCGTTTATTTCTGCGTTATGTCTTGCAATACCCAGTGCCCTTTCTGAATAATCAGACGCCGTACAGGAGGCAGCCCCGCCAAGTTTTAACAGTGATACAGCTATACATCCTGAACCTGTACACAGGTCAAGTATATCCTGTCCTTTTACGAATGGAAGCAGGTATTCCACAAGTGTTTCTGTATCCTGCCTTGGCACAAGCACATCAGGTGAAACTTTAAACTTAAGCCCCATAAATTCCTGGCTGCCAGTAATATACTGCAATGGCATATGTGATGCCCTGGTATCTATAAGCTTTAAATACTTTGTAATGGTTTCTTCTGTGGCAGTTTCTTCCCGTTTTAAAAAATACTCTGCCCTCCCCATGCCAGTGGCATATTCAAGCAGATACCATGCATCTGTATCAAAACATGGTATGCCAGACTGTTTTAAAATCTCTTTTCCTTTATTTAAAATATCCTGAAAGCGTAATTTATCCTGCATAACTTTTATCCCCCAGATATTATTGCCAGGCGTCTGTTTCTTGTATAATACATCTATTTATAATCAGATAAATTTATTACTTTAGCCCCGCTCTTTTTAACAGTGCTTTCCTTTCCAGTATCCATGCCCTGTGCATTTATGCTTTTTACATTGTCCACTTCCTGTGTTTTCTGGCTGTCTGTGCCTGCTTCACCAGATAAATCAAGAAAATGGTCAAGCCCTGTAAGTGTTTCATCCTGGACATCTGTCTGTAGTGTTATTGCTTTCCTTGCTTCTTTACGTTTTCTGGCTTCCTCGGCTATCTTTTCAAGTTCAGCCTCTTTCTTCTCCATTTCCTGTATCTGGCGTGCCCTCTCTGTGGCGCGCTGCTTATTCTCGCGCTCTCTTTCAAGCAGTTCTTCCCTTATTTGTGCACGGGACTTTTTAACAGAACCTGCTTTTGCTTTCTCCTCACGCCTTGCCTTTTCTGACCTGCACCATCTCTGGTAAGCTTCCCAGTCAAACACTTCTTCAACAGAAGCAATAGCTACCTCTATCATTTTATCATCAGGTTCTCTTGTAGTCAGCCTCTGCAATAACATTCCTGGCTTGCTTAAAAATGATATTATTTTATTGTCTGTATTGCCTGCAATACGTATAAATTCATAAGAAACCCCTGCAATAACAGGCACAAGAAGGACACGGGAAAGAAGACGCAGCCATACATTTTCAAAATGTATAAACATAAAACATACAATGCTTATAAACATTACAATAAGAAGGAAGCTTGTCCCGCATCTTTTATGGTGCTTGGACTGTTTACGTACATTTTCCACAGTAAGTTCAAGCCCGCTTTCAACACAGTTTATAGATTTATGTTCTGCGCCATGATACATAAACACCCTTTTTATATCCTGTACCATTGAAATTGCAAGCACATACCCTATAAATAAAACAATACGTATTAAACCTTCAATTAACGCAAGTATAGTGGGTGACTCCACGGCAGAATGTAAAAGCTGTGATAAAAAAAATGGCAGTACCATAAATATGCCAATTGCCAGCAAAATTGAAAATACAACAGTAAACACTATTTCAAGGTTATTATTGCTTTCTTTCTTTTCTTTTATATTCTCTTCTATATTTCCATTATCCCCGCTGCCTTGGCTGTTTTCTTTATTATTCCCGTCCTGGCTGGCCTTATCTTCCTCTTCCTCAAAAAAATCAGCAGAATATGTAAGTGTCTTCATTCCTAAAACTAATGACTCAATAAAATTTATTATACCTCTTATTATTGGCAGCCTGAAGAAAACGGACTTTTCAGCTATGCTTTTACATTTGCCATGAATAACATTAATACCACCATCAGGCTTTCTGGTTGCAACAGCATAATCTGACTTATATTTCATCATTACGCCTTCTAATACAGCCTGGCCTCCTATTCCCGATGACTTCATAACATTCCTCCATTCAATCAAATAGTAATAGTTATAATAACAAGGTAAAAATGGCCACAACATCCGCCTGACGGGTGCTGCAGCCATTGGCAATGCCAGTATATCTTACGCCTGGATACCGTATTTACGATTGAACTTGTCAATCGCACCACGTGCTTTAACAGTTTTCTGCTGGCCTGTGTAAAAAGAATGACATTTTGAACAGATTTCTACATGTATTTCTTCCTTAGTTGAACCTGTTACAAACTCATTGCCACAGTTGCATACAACCTTTGCCTGGTAATATTCTGGATGAATTCCTTCTTTCATTATTATAACCTCCATTCTGCAGCCCCGTAGTACAACATGTCCTGTGCAGCACTATGGACAGCATATAATTAACACACTGGCAGATATGAATACCTGCCAAAACAGGCAAGTTTAGCCTATGCTTAAATAGCAGCAAACTTACCTGGTGATTTTAAAAAACAACTTCCTAAGTATAACATACAAAATATTCTAATGCAATATATTTCTATTGAAATTCTATATTATTTTTACCTTCTTTATTGTCTGGATAAAGTCCATATTGCTTTTTGTCCTTCTGAAAGTATCAATAATACGTTCAACTGCTTCATCAGCCTTATTACTGTTAAACGCCTTCCTTATAAGGAAATTAGCCTCTGCCTCCTCCTGTGAAAGCAGCAGGTCATCACGCCTTGTACTTGACTTTGGCAAATCAATTGCAGGGAATACGCGTTTTTCAGAAAGTTTCCTGTCAAGCACAATCTCCATATTTCCTGTACCCTTAAACTCTTCAAATACTACATCATCCATTTTGCTTCCAGTATCAACAAGTGCCGTTGCAAGTATTGTAAGGCTTCCGCCCTCACGCATATTCCTTGCCGCACCAAAAAACCTTTTTGGCATATGCAGTGCAGCAGGGTCGAGCCCGCCTGACAATGTACGCCCGCTAGGCTGTACAGTAAGGTTATATGCCCTTGCAAGCCTTGTAATGCTGTCAAGCAGTACCATAACATCTTCACCATGTTCAACAAGGCGTTTTGCCCTTTCAATAACCATTTCAGATACCCTTTTATGGTTTTCTGGGAGTTCGTCAAATGTTGAATATATTACATCTGCATTATGCCCCATAATAGACTCTTTTATATCTGTAACTTCCTCCGGCCTTTCATCAATAAGCAGGACAATAAGGTGCATTTTAGGATAGTTGGTTTTAACAGCCTTGGCAACCTGCTTTAATAATGTAGTTTTACCTGTCTTTGGCTGTGAAACAATCATGCCGCGCTGCCCTTTGCCAATAGGGGAAATTAAATCCATCATCCGCATGGAAACAGGCCCGCCCTGCATTTCAAGCTTTATTCTTTCATTTGGGAATACAGGTGTAAGCTGTTCAAACTTAACACGGCGTATAATCCTGTCAGGATTGACACCATTAACAGTACGGATATATAAAAGTGCGCCAAACTTTTCATTCTGGTTGCGTACCCTTACATTGCCTCTGAGAATATCCCCTGTACGCAGATGGTATTTTCTAATAAGCGCTGGTGACACATATACATCCTCATCACCTGGCAGGTAATTATCACACCTGATAAAACCATACCCCTCCTGCATCACCTCAAGGATACCCTCACGGATTTCCCCGCTGTCAAGCTGTTCCATATCACTAGGCTGTGTATTGTTCTGGTCGTTTCTATTATTGTAATTATTATAGTTACTATTGTTATTAGCTGCATTGCCATTATTATAGTTATTGCTGTTATTATTGTTGCTATTATTAGCATTAAAATTACTATTGTTATTATTATAGCCGTTATTATTTCTGGCTATAGTCCTGGTACGTTCAGGCCTTCTGCCCTTTTCCTCTTCACCCTCTGGTTTATTGTCCCTTAGTGCTTTTTTAACTGGCTGGCTGCTTTCAGTTGTATTTACAGAACTTTCTATAGCATTGCTGCCCTTGCTGCTTTCCTCTAGTTCAAGAATTTTTTCAAGAAGTTCTTGCTTCTTATATGTAGTTACATTTTTTAAACCTAAATTTCTCCCTGCAATACGCAATTCCACAAGTGACATTTTCTCAAATTCTGACATAATTAACCTCTTTCTTTATTAATGTATATTAACCATCAGCTATACTACTATGGCTGTTGCTGTTGCTTGTTCAATAACAGGAATTGTATAATCTCTTGAAAATTAAATAGAATTAATAGAAATAATCTATAATGTCCAGATGTTAAACGCACTTTTTAACGCTCCAGTCCTATAATTAATATACACAATAAGTTCCGTATTGTAAAGTAAATTCTTGTTTTAAAAATAATTGTGTGATATCATGGATATTGCCACGTATTTTCCAAGTATATACTGGACATAAAAAATATATTACATTAATTTTATATATTATATAAATGGAGGTTTTAAAATGACCAGCAATGAAAAAGCATTATCTCTACATAAGGAATGGAGAGGAAAAATCAGCACATCCCCTAAATGCCATGTAAATACAAGGGAAGACCTTGCTATTGCTTATACACCAGGGGTTGCCGAACCATGTAAGGTTATCGCAGGTAATAAAGAAGAAGCATATAATTATACAATTAAGTCAAATACTGTAGCTGTTGTTTCTGATGGAAGCGCAGTCCTTGGGCTTGGCAATATAGGCCCTCATGCTGCAATGCCTGTTATGGAAGGAAAAGCTGTTTTATTCAAGGAATTTGGCGGTGTCAATGCATTTCCTATATGTCTTGATACACAGGACACTGAGGAAATTATAAAGACAGTTATAAATATTTCACCTGCATTTGGTGGTATTAACCTTGAGGATATTTCTGCACCAAGATGTTTTGAAATTGAGGAACGCCTTAAAAAGGCACTTGATATCCCTGTCTTCCATGATGACCAGCATGGTACTGCAATTGTTGTGCTTGCAGGCATTATTAATGCCATGAAAGTTACTGGCAGGACAAGGGAAAATTGCAGTATTGTTGTAAATGGCGCTGGTTCAGCAGGTGTTGCAATAACTAAACTTCTCCTGAAGTATGGTTTTAAAGACATTGTTATGTGCGACAAGTCTGGAATTATATCTGCTTCCACACCTGGACTTAACTGGATGCAGGAAGAAATGGCAAAAGTTACAAATCTTTCTGGCAAAACAGGAAGCCTTGCAGATGCACTTGCTGGCGCTGATATATTTGTAGGCGTTTCCGCACCTGGCATTGTTTCAGAAGAAATGGCAGCATCAATGAATAAAGACGCAATTATCTTTGCAATGGCAAACCCAGTACCTGAAATTATGCCTGATGTTGCTAAAAAAGCTGGTGTTAAAGTAGTAGGGACAGGCCGTTCAGATTTTCCTAACCAGATAAATAACGTTGTTGCATTTCCAGGAATATTTAAAGGTGCACTTGAAGGGCGTGCTTCCCAGATTACAGAGGAGATGAAACTTGCTGCTGCCCTTGCAATAGCAGGCCTTGTAGATGATGCAGACTTGAATGAAGATAATATTATGCCTGAAGCTTTTGACCCACGTGTTGCTGATGTTGTGTCTGAAGCAGTAAGGTCACATATAAAATAATGGTGCGTTTTGGTGATAAACCTTATTATTCCCTTGATTACTACCTTAAGCAGACATTCGGCTGCAAAGTATATAAAATAGCACTTGACGGAGGCATGACATGCCCTAACAGGGATGGCACAGTGGGTACAGGCGGCTGTATTTTTTGCAGCAATGGCGGCTCAGGTGAATTTGCAGCGCCAAGGCAGCAGTCTGTCTATAAACAGATAGAGCAGGGAATAGATATTATACAAAGACATGGCAAGAAAACAGGCAACAAGTATATTGCTTATTTCCAGTCATACTCTAATACCTATGCGCCAGTCTGCTACCTTGAAAACCTGTATATGGAAACACTTTCACATCCTGATATTGTTGCAATGTCTGTTGGCACAAGGCCAGACTGTTTTAATAAAGATATATTTATGCTGCTTGAAAAATGCAATAAAATTAAACCTGTATGGATTGAACTAGGCTTGCAGACCATACATGAAGAAACCGCCCGTTTTATAAGGCGCGGCTATACTCTTGATGTTTTTAATAATACTGTAAAGGAGCTAAGAAAACGCAATATTTATATTGTTGTACACATTATTCTTGGTCTTCCTGGTGAAAATGAAGAAGATATAATAGAAACTATACATTATCTCAATAAAATGGATATACAAGGCATAAAATTACAGCTTCTTCATATACTTAAAAATACAGGACTTGCCTCAATTGCACATAAGGTACATACTTATTCTGAACAGGAATATGTACAGCTTATACTACGCTGTATCAGTGAGCTTTCACCAGATATAACAATACACCGTTTAACAGGCGACGGGCCAAAAGACCTGATGCTTGCACCGTTATGGAGCTGTAACAAAAGACATGTTTTAAATGCCATCTCCCACGGACTTAAGAAATCTGGTGTATACCAGGGTATGTCATTATAATAAAATTACCAGAAAGAGGGGTTTTCATGACGTCAGAATCATTGAAACTGTACAAACTAATAATCTTATACTTTTTAAGCAAGACAAAACATCCTATGCCAAATGCAATTATATCTGATTTCATCCTTGACAAAGGCTATACAGATTATTTTTCAATACAGCAGACACTGGCTAACCTTACAGAAGACAAAATGATTGAAGCAGAACAGACACACTCTGCTTCTTACTATATGATAACACAATCAGGCCTGGAAACTCTCGGATTTTTTGGAAACCAGCTCCCTGATGATACTAAATCCCAGATAGATAATTATCTTAATGACAACAAAGTAAATATTGTGCAGAATACCACTATACATACTGATTTTACCCAGATAAAAACAGGAGGCTGCCTTGCCAAAGTTTCTATAGTGGAACGTGGCAGTATTATAATGGAACTGGCATTAAACCTTCCTACAGAAGAAGAAGCAATACAGGCGTGCCAGAGGTTTAAAGAAAGAAATGAGGCTATTTATGCCTATTTGTTAAAAACCCTTACGCTGGACTGATATTCTTCTGGATTAACATTATACTAAATACTAAATACCAAATTATAATAAATAAATTTGTATAAAAAGGCATACTGCCCGTTACAGCAGTATGCCTTTTGCTTGTATAAATACATTCTTTTATTTAATATATATATTTATTTACAGATAACTTTTATAAATTTCTTTTTACCACGCTTTAATATAATTCCATCTTCACCTATCTGTTCTTTTGTAACTGATGCTTTAACATCCGCGGCTTTCTCACCATCTATTGTAACACCGCCCTGCTCCACATTGCGCCGTGCCTCTGCATTTGATGGTGCAAGCCCGGCCTTTACAAGAAGTTTTAATATTCCAATCTGCCCATTTTCAAAGTCACTGTCTGTAAGCTCTGCTACTGGCATATCTGCTGCACTGCCACTTGAAAAAAGTGCCCTTGCGCCCTCTTTTGCCTTTGATGCCTCTTCCTCACCATGTACAAGTTTCGTTAATTCAAACGCAAGTATTTCCTTTGCTTCGTTAAGCTGGCTTCCCTCCCACTTATCCATTTCATTAATCTGTTCCAGAGGAAGGAATGTAAGCATACGCAGGCATTTTAAAACATCTGCATCACTTACATTCCTCCAGTACTGGTAGAAATCAAACGGGCTTGTTTTTGCAGGGTCAAGCCATACAGCACCTGACTGTGTCTTGCCCATTTTCTTGCCTTCAGAATTAAGAAGCAGGTTTATAGTCATTGCATAAGCATTTTTACCCAGCTTGCGGCGTATAAGTTCTGTACCTCCAAGCATATTGCTCCACTGGTCATCACCGCCAAATTCCATGTTACAGCCATATTTCTGGAATAATGTGTAGAAATCAAAACTCTGCATTATCATATAATTAAATTCAAGGAATGTAAGGCCCTTTTCCATACGCTGTTTGTAACATTCTGCTGCCAGCATACGGTTTACCGAGAAATGCGGGCCTATTTCACGCATTACTTCCATATAGTTAAGGCCCATAAGCCAGTCAGCATTGTTTACAAGCAATGCTTTACCATCTGAAAAATCAATAAACCTTTCCATTTGCTTCTTGAAACATTCAACATTGTGGTTAATCATTTCTGGTGTCATCATCTGGCGCATATCTGTCCTTCCAGACGGGTCGCCAATCATTGCTGTCCCGCCGCCAATAAGCGCTATAGGTTTATTACCAGCCTCCTGTAGCCTTTTCATAAGGCACAGTGCCATAAAGTGCCCCACATGCAGGCTGTCAGCAGTAGGGTCAAACCCTATATAAAATGTTGCCTTCCCATTGTTAATTAATTCCTTGATTTCCTCTTCATCTGTCACCTGGGCTATAAGCCCACGTGCTGTAAGTTCATCATACAGCTTCATAATAATTCCCCTTTCTGTTTTTCCTATATTGTATAGTTCCTATAGAAGAACAAATAATTCCACAAAATGGGATTTTCCATGTGTTTTTGGCTTTACAGGACAATTTCCTATAAAACAAAAAAGCCCTTTTATCTGTAATACTACAGACAAAAGGACGGAATTACCGCGTTACCACCTTTTTTCACAACAGGTTCACACCTGCTGCCTCTACAGGATACTATCATATCCCTGCATTATAACGGATGCACCACCGTCTAAGCTTACAAGGCATACGCCCTTCAGCCCGCTACTCCAAGATGTATTCACACACAGGTTCTGCTGCGCCTTCCATCAGCCGGCGGCTTTCTATAAACTTCTCTCTGCTGCTACTTCTTCTTTTCAACGTATTTACATATGTATTCTAAACTAAATGCCACACTTTGTCAAATATAAACTCCCTTTTCGGAAAAATGTTCTCTGTTTTATATCATTTTTCCGTCTTTAACCCGGACAGCGATTTGCCAATTATCTTCATAAACAATGGTTCCCACAAAGTTTGTATAAATCACATCATAAGGCTTTTGATGTTTATCTAAAAGTCTAATAGCAGGCGTTAACTTTTCAATCATTTCCAATGTACTTTCACATTTAAAAAATGTGATGACCTTTTCATGATTTTTACAAGGCTCTGGTTCAGGAAGGTTCTCTTTGAACCAATCATCAATAGATATAAACATTTCTTTTTCACCGCTAGTTAATTGCTCATCTCTTATCAGATTCCAACAAAGACTAAATACACCTTTTGGATACTTTGTAATGTAAGAATCTTCTCTGCCCTGTATTCTCATATACTTATATTTCATGCTTTTACCTTTCTTTGAAATTTATAGTTACATATGAGATTATAAAATCTTTTTATTCCACTTGCAATGCTATAAATCACTTTTCAATAGGTACACAATTCCGGAAAAGTAATAACCATTTTACAGTTATCTTGTTATTCTAATGAAGTATGGGGTTTCAATGGCAGGTTCCGTGTGCCAGATGCCAGCATCTGGCGCATGAACCGTCCGTCTATCCACAAAAACACCAGATAACTGTAAATTACCCCATCCTCCCAATCCATTCATCCAGCACCATAGGACGGTAATCTGAAAACATTGTAAAACAGTTTATCATATTGCATGGAATACTTTCTCCCCCAGAGAAGCTTGCCCTTGTTTCTGCTACAAACCGCTTTACATTCTGGTAATCAGCCGTATTGTGTACATGCCCGTACAGCATATATGTACTATTGCCGTGGTATTGTCCGTTATAACATATAACAGGATAGTGGCTTAACACCACTGTCCTGTTATTATCCCTAAGTTCTGCATATGGTTTTATCCATTCAAAAAGGGATGTATCAAACCTTTTATCATGCAAAAACCTCATATCATGGTTGCCTGAAACAAGATATTTCCTGCCATTTAACCTTTTTAAAAGTGCATTGACTGCCTCACCTTTTTCAACAGACAAGTCACCAAGTATGACAACCTCATCTTTTTTCCTGCGTACAGTCCTGTTCCATATGGCAATCATTTCTTCATCCATCTGTTCAACACTGTCAAAACTACGGTTGTCTAAAATCCTGGCTTTGTCGTGCCCGAAATGGCAGTCTGCAATATAATACCTCATTTTAATAACCCCTGCACTGGATATGTTATCAAAGCCCTTTTGGATATTTGCTCTGCCATCTCCAGGCATCTTCACACATTTTGTCTATATCTCTTTTTGCTTCCCATCCAAGCTCTTTCTTTGCCTTTTCAGGGTCAGCATAGCACATGTCTATATCACCAGGCCTTCTGTCTGTAATTTTATATGGTATTTCTTTTCCACATGCTTTCTCAAAATTATGGATTATATCAAGCACACTGTAACCTTTGCCTGTTCCAAGGTTATAAGTTACAAGACCTGGATGCGTGCTTAATTTTTCAAGGGCTTTTATATGCCCTTCTGCCAGGTCTGCTACATGTATATAATCACGTACACCTGTACCGTCTGGTGTGTCATAATCATCACCAAATACATTTACAGCTTCAAGCTCACCTATTGCAACTTTGGCAACATATGGCAGCAGGTTGTTAGGTATTCCGTTAGGACTTTCCCCAATCTCACCGCTTTCATGTGCACCTATAGGGTTAAAATACCTTAAAAGTGCAATATCCCAGCTTTTATCTGCCTTATATATATCCCTTAACATATCTTCAATTATAAGTTTTGTCCTGCCATAAGGGTTGGATACTGATAATGGGAAATCTTCCCTTATTGGCACACTTTCAGGCTTGCCATAAACGGTTGCTGATGAACTGAATACAAGTGATTTTACATTGTATTTTTCCATTGCCATAACCAGGTTTATAGTTCCTGTTATATTGTTATTAAAATATGCCAGTGGTATCTGGCAGGACTCCCCTACTGCTTTTAAACCAGCAAAATGTATAACTGAAGAAATATTTTCCTTCTCAAATATATTCTGCAAAGCTTCCATGTCAAGCAGGTCATCTTCATAGAATTTAACACTTTTACCTGTTATTTTCTTAATCCTTTCTAAAGACTCCTTACTTGAATTAACAAGGTTGTCAAGCACAACTACATTATATCCTGCGTTAAGAAGTTCCACTACTGTATGGCTTCCAATAAAACCTGTGCCACCTGTTACTAGAATATTGTCCATTGTTTCCTCCCTGGATTTTTATTAGTTTGCATTTTCCTGTTTTGGCAAATCAACTGTGCCAAATTTTGTATATTCACCAGCCCATGTCTTTGTACTGCTGCTTCCATCCTGGCGTATATAAATTACCTGGCCATCTTTTAACCCGCTTAATGTTAATGATGAATTTGCCTTTAATGTCCTTGAACTTACGGAAGCCCCTGGCTTCTCTTCTTTATCCATAACTGCAACACGGTAATTTGCGCTGCTGGTACTTGTAATTACAACATTATATCCTTTACTAGTGCTTTGGTAGTCTGCTTTAACAAGTACAGGTTTTGTACCAGTTCCATCTGCATCACCTACAACTGTTACATTTTTAATTCCGCCGCCGCCCCATTTATATACACCATCTGCTGGTGATGATGGTTTACTGTTAAGTGTATCACTTCCAGATGTTTCAAGGACTGATGGCTTCTCTAATGGTATACGTGTCCATTTGGATGCACATCTCTTCCTTGAAGTATTTGGCTCAGTGCGTACTTCTAAAATTCCGCTTTCTAAACTTCCTGGCAGCAGTTCATCCAGAGTAACACCTCTTTTAACACTTTCATTCTTAATAACATCATCTGGTACTGTTACAGCACTTCCTGAAACTGTTACAATACGGTATTCAGATAATTTAGGAAGAGTCAGTGTGCCAGATGTATACTGTACAGAAACAGCAGGGCCGTTAGCCTGTTTTGCAATATTTAACTTTGTCTCCCTGCCTGGAAGCTTTGGTGCATCATAAACTTTTACTGCTTTTTCAATATTTCCTGCATCATAGCAGTCTTTTAATTCAACATCTGTTGTTTCTGTTATTTTTGACAGACCTTCACCTGGAGTCCTTATATATAATGTCCCTCCCTGGAACTGGAACTCACCAAATACACCTGATACCTTGCCATCAGCAAGTTTCTGCGTTTCATCTGGTGTCTGCCAGTTACTATATACTGTCCTCCACTCATAATCTGATGCCGCTTTTAAAGACGTCCTGCTTGCCCCGGTTTTAATCTCCAGTTCCTGTGTGGCACCATTATATCTTACAGAAGAAACTTTATCATTTGCTGGAATTTTTACAATAACTGGTACTTCCATGTCATCTGTTTTAACTGCAATATAATTATCTTTTATATTGCTTAGTTTAGATAAATCAATTTCTGCCCTTTTGCCGCTGCTTGTTTCATAAAGGTTCCATGAAGATACTTTAAATACTACTTTGCCTGATTTCCTGCTTCTTGTCGCTGTCCCAAAGACCATTTCCTTGTCCTGGCTGACATTTACATACATCTTTTGTTCAGTACCGCTGACTTCTATATCAGCAGCAGTAACCGCTGCTGAAGCATTGTCTGCACCTGCCCATGTCCATGCTGTAACAGCAAAAGCAGCAACTGCTGTCCATTGTAATTTTTTCCTTGTTTCCATAACATTCCCTCCTATTCACATAAATTCCAGTAACTGCCTTCCAACATTCATTTTTATACTAGTTTAAACTTATGGCATATTACTATTTTACATAATATAACATACACCCAAATTATGTAATAATTGTGGCAAATTGCACCAAATTTAACAAAATTTATATTCTTTTTTGTAGTTTATGTTAATGTATGCTTCTAAAATAATAATAATAGTACCTGTATTATATAATACATGCAAAAACAGGTTTATTTTAATATTTTATATACTATAACCCTGTATTAATCTTATTATACACTATCCATATACTTCTTATATATACAGCAGGATATTTCTTATGGTATAATCCATACATGACATACTAATGTCGTGTTTGCTTTGTTATAATTATTTAAAGAAAGGATTTTATATGAGAATAGACAGGCTGATTGGAATTTTATCTATTTTGTTACAAAAAGAAAAAGTAACTGCCCCTGAACTTGCAGAACACTTTGAAGTAAGCAGACGCACAATAAACAGGGATATAGAAGAATTATGCAAAGCAGGAATTCCTGTATCTGCTACACAAGGCCATGGAGGCGGCATTTCTATAATGGATGGGTATAAAATAAACCATACCCTTTTTACAAATAAGGAAATGCAGGATATACTTGCAGGGCTTAGAAGCCTTGACAGCATTAACCAGACAAACCGCTATGTACAGCTTATGGAAAAACTTTCCGCAGGTTCTTCATGTTTTATGGCATCAAACCAGACTATGCTTATAAGCCTTTCATCCTGGTATAAGAATTCACTCCCAGCTAAAATAGAAATTATCAGAAACGCCATTGAACTGAAAACAGAAATTAAATTCCATTATTATTCACCAGCAGGTGAAAGCAGCCGCCAGATAGAACCATACTGCCTGGTATTCCAGTGGGCTGGCTGGTATATATGGGGCTGGTGTAAAATGCGTAAGGATTTCAGGTTATTTAAGTTAAACCGCATGGAAGAAACCATTGCCACAGGTATAGTTTTCAATCCCAGGAAATACATTCTTCCAGATTTAGAAAACAAGAAAATATTTACAGATAACATAAATATAAAAGCACTATTCCAGCCAGAATACAAATGGAGGCTTGTGGATGAATTTGGGACAGGCTGCTATACAGAACAGGAAGATGGCAGGCTGTTGTTCCAGTCAGGCTATACTAATAAAAACTACCTGTTAAGCTGGCTGCTCTCATTTGGTGATGGCGTAGAGTTAAAAGAACCTGAAGAAATAAGAAAAGAATTAAATATAATTATTAAAAATATGTCAGATATTTACAAGTAGATTAAATACATAGTTAAATAAGACTGGTTTTTAAACAGGCAAATAACAGGGCAGATTGTGGATATTATTTGGTAAGATAATTTTTATAACAAAGAAAGGAAATAAAACTTATGAAATATGAATGGTTAGATGGTTATTTACTGGACAAACGCGGAGTTACAAAAGATTTGCAAAAAGACTGGAACTGGGTGCGCTATAACATTGGGGGAAAGATGTTTGCTGCATTATGCCTTGAACACCAAAGCAATATACCATATTATATTACGCTAAAATCAGAACCAGAAGAAGGCAGTTTTCTAAGGGAACAATACGAAGATATTGTGCCAGGCTACTACATGAATAAAACACACTGGAACTCTGTCAAACCTGACGGCAATGTCCCTGGCAGCCTGCTAAAAGACCTTCTTGACAAATCATATGAACTTGTACTTAGTGGTTTTAGCAAGAAACAGCAAAGGGAAATACTAGGCATAAGCTGTTGTGGCACAGAATGTAGCAAATGTAGTTTTTATGGCAATATGTGCCAGGGCTGCAACGAGTGCCAGGGCAAAGTGTTCCATGCGCCGGAAGGCAAAGCCTGCCCAGTTTACACCTGTTCTGTCAAAACTAAGAAACTGCGTAACTGTAGCCAGTGTGAAGAAGTCCCATGTAAAATATGGCGTGCAACAAAAGACCCTGGATTATCAGATGAAGAATTTGAGAAAAATATAGCAGAAAGGGTAAATAATTTAAAATCCTGATATCTATTAAAAAATTACATAACCTCCAGTTATATATAAACTACACCTGGCTGTAAATTACCACATCCCTGGTGTAGTTTAATAAATTTTATTAAGCAGGGAAGCATATTATATAAATACTGGCAAAAACTGTTACTATATGTTATACTGGTGCTGGTATATACATGGTGCATTATAGGATTATACACAATTTTCCAGGCACACAGACAACATTATTTAATTCAGCAATATATATAATGGAGGAATTATAAATGAAAGGAATTATACTTGCCGGCGGTTCAGGGACAAGGCTGTACCCGCTTACTATGGTTACTTCCAAACAGCTACTGCCAGTTTATGATAAACCGATGATTTACTATCCGCTTTCAACCCTTATGCTTGCTGGTATACGTGATATCCTTATAATATCTACAAGCATGGATATTGGCAACTTTGAACGCCTTCTTGGGGATGGCAGTCATTTAGGTATTAATTTAAGTTATAAAGTACAGCCTTCACCTGATGGTCTTGCACAGGCATTTATATTAGGTGAAGAATTTATAGCTGGTGATGCATGTGCAATGGTACTTGGGGATAATATATTTTATGGAAGTGGCCTTAAAAAGCATCTGCGTGAAGCAGCTTCAGTACAAAATGGCGCTACTATATTTGGTTATTATGTTGATGACCCTGAGCGTTTTGGCATAGTTGAGTTTGATGAAAATGGCAAAGCTGTTTCTATTGAAGAAAAACCAGAACATCCTAAGTCAAATTACTGCGTTACTGGTCTTTATTTTTATGATAACAGGGTTGTGGAGATGGCAAAAAAAGTAAAACCTTCTAAACGTGGTGAACTTGAAATTACAGACCTTAACAGGATGTACCTGGAAGAAGGCCAGCTTAATGTAATAACCCTAGGCCGTGGCTATGCATGGCTTGATACTGGGACAATTGACGCCCTTTCTGATGCTACTGAATTTGTCAGGGTTATAGAAAACCGCCAGGGCATAAAGATTTCAGCTATTGAAGAAATTGCGTATAAAAATAACTGGATATCCCAGGACAAGCTTTTAGAGTCAGCAGAACTTTATGGCAAGTCTGCATATGGCAAGCATTTAAAACAAGTTGCAAATGGAAAAATCCTGTATTAGTTTTTATCCAGGATTTATATAAAAATGGAGGATATAAAAAGATATGAATATAATTGTAACAGGCGGAGCCGGGTTTATTGGCGGCAATTTCTGCCACTATATGACAGAAAAATATCCAGATGACATGATTTTGTGCATTGATAAACTTACTTATGCTGGCAATATGGAAACCCTTGCACCTATAATGGAAAGGCAGAATTTTAAATTTTTTAAAACGGATATTGCAGACAGGGAAGCAGTTTATAAAATATTTGAGGAAGAAAAGCCAGACATAATTGTAAACTTTGCTGCTGAAAGCCATGTTGACCGTTCTATAAATGAACCAGAAATCTTTCTTAAGACTAATATTATTGGCACAAGTGTCCTGCTTGACGCATGCCACAAATATGGCATAAAACGTTACCACCAGGTTTCTACTGATGAAGTTTATGGTGACCTTCCACTTGACAGGCCAGACCTTTTCTTTACAGAAACAACACCAATCCATACAAGCAGCCCTTATTCTGCTTCAAAAGCATCTGCTGACCTGCTTGTGCAGGCATACTCACGCACATACGGGCTGCCATGTACAATATCCAGATGTTCAAATAACTATGGGCCATACCATTTTCCAGAAAAGCTTATCCCGCTTATTATCTCAAATGTACTGGATGATAAGCCTGTACCTGTATATGGAACTGGTGAAAATGTACGCGACTGGCTTTATGTAAAAGACCACTGTATTGCAATAGACCTTATAATACGCAAGGGTACACCAGGCGAAGTTTATAATATAGGCGGACACAATGAAAAAACTAATATGGAAGTTGTTAAAACTGTTATTGCAGGACTTGGCAAAAGTGAAGACCTTATAACACATGTAACTGACAGGCCTGGACATGACAGGCGCTATGCAATAGACCCTTCCAAAATCCATAATGAACTTGGCTGGCTTCCAGAAACACCATTTGAAGAGGGTATCAAAAAGACTATCCAGTGGTATCTTGATAATAAGGAATGGTGGGAAAATATTATTAAAGGTGATTACCAGGACTATTACGAAAAAATGTATGGAAACCGCAATTTAATTTAACCTGGATGCCTAAATACTGCCAGGCTGGACAGGTTTTAAACTTTATATAAAAAATACAGGGCAATCTGGAAATAGCCTGGAATATATCCAGATATGCCCTGTATTTTAATACAGCTCTGCATCACATAATTCAAGTGCTGCTCCTATTACTTTATCCATATCATAATATTTATACTGGCCAAGCCTTCCGCCAAATATTATATTATTTTCATTATCTGACAAACTCTTGTATTCTTCATAAAGAGAATTATTCTTTTCATTATTAACTGGATAATATGGCTCTGCACCCTTCTCCCATTCTGATGAATATTCCCTGCTTATAATTGTAAATGGCTGCTGCCCAAAGTTAAAATGCTTATGCTCAATTATACGTGTATATGGCACATCCGCTGAAGTATAATTAACAACAGCATTTCCCTGGTAATTACTGCACTCAAGCCTTTCTGTTTCAAAACGTACTGAACGGTATTCAAGCACACCAAGCTTATAACCATAATATTCATCAATCATTCCTGTATAGATAACCTTATCCGCATCTACACTGCCTTTAATATCAAAATAATCCGTTGACAGCCTGGTTTCAATGCCTGCAAGCATTTTTTCCACAATAGCTGTATATCCATCTACTGGAATACCCTGATACCTGTCATTAAAATAGTTATTATCATAAGTAAAACGTAGTGGAAGCCTTTTTATAATAAATGCAGGCAAATCCTTACATTCACGTCCCCACTGCTTTTGTGTATAGCCTTTAACAAGTTTCTCATACACATCACGCCCAGCAAGTTTTAAAGCCTGTTCCTCAAGGTTCTGCGGCTCACCAATATTAAGGCCGCTTATCTGCTTACTAATAATTTCCTGTGCCTCCGCTGGTGTTTTAATTCCCCACATTTTACTAAATGTATTCATATTAAACGGAAGGTTATAAAGTTCATCATTGTAAATTGCTACTGGCGAATTTATATAATTATTAAATTCTGAAAACTGGTTTACATAATCCCATATTTTTTTATCAGATGTGTGGAAAATATGTGCACCATATTTATGGACTTGTATTCCGCCATTATCCTCTGTATATATATTTCCTGCTATATGTGGCCTTTTATCAATAACAAGGCATTTTTTTCCTGCTTTATTTGCTTCATGCGCAAATACTGCACCAAAAAGCCCTGCCCCTGTCACAAGATAATCATATCCCATACTAATCTCCCTGCCAGAATTAAGCTTCTTCCCTTCTAAAAATAAATAATTTACTAAATATATAATTTAAAATTACAACAAATACATTTGAAACAATTTTCATAACTATGTCATTAAAATGCAGTAAGTCAACTGAAAGATACATTATTGCAACATCCATTACACCAGTTGCAAGCCTGCACCCAAAAAATGAAACACACTCCTTAACCAGCAAAGCAAATGTATTTGTTTTGCTTTCAAAGACAAATATTTTATTAGTGATATAGGCAAATATTACGCTTATCAGCCATGCCACTGAAGTGCCTGTAACAGTGTCCATATTGAGAATACGCGCAAATACTGCATATGAAACTATATTAACAAGTGTTGTAAGCCCTCCAAACACCAAATAAAGAATAACTTCTTTATATTTAACATAAAGACACATACAAAGTCCAAATATTCTTTTAAACATTATTTTAAGCCTCCATGCCATATCTTTTGAAGCACAAATAATGAAGCCCTGTATATCAGGACTTCATCCCAGATGCTGTTACCCATATTATTATAACTCAATAGAACCAGACTTTTCTGCATCATTGTTTATAACATAATATGCCCTGCCCTCCTGTGGCTTAACATATAAATTAACTGCCTCAACCGAAGACTTGTCCATTCCAGACTCATTACAGTATGCATTTACTGCCGCCTCAAATAAAAGCTCATCACTAAACTCTAAATCATTATACTGTATATACAGTTTATGGACAGTTTCCTTTACATTTGTTGTATCAGCTGTATTTTCTGTTACTGTATTTTCTGTTACTTTATTCTCCATTATTTCTTCCTCCACAATTACAGCAGGTTCTTCTTCTGCTGTTACCACTATCGTACTATTTGCTTCTGTATTTAATGTTGTAGTTTCACTGGCTGCTAAATCCACTGCTTTGCTTTCTGCCACTTCCACTGCTTCTGCCATATCCTCTGTTGCCATTTCTGTTGTTTCTGCTATGTTCCCCGTCATACTAACGCCTTCTTTCTTATTCTGGTTATGTCTTGTTCTTCTTTTCTCCATCTTTGCCCGTTTATTGCTTTTTCTTTTACTTGGCATTTATATACCTCCATATATTTAGTATTTATTTATTATAGAGTAAATATACAAATATGTCAAAGTGAACATATATGTGGGATAATTTCCAGTTATCTTTTGTTTGTGTAATTTTGCGGGCGGACGCAGGGTTTCTGGTGTTCCACTAAATTATTCCATAACAGGGCACGCTTGCGC